>JAHCLE010000041.1 GCA_026125445.1 Burkholderiales bacterium | reverse complement strand
CCGCCGAGCACCGCGAGGACGCGCGCGCGCGATTCCTCGGGCCCGGCGACCTGGATCGCCTCGATGGGAGCGGTGTCGAGCCCGAACTGCTTGGGCTCGACGACGTACTCCGTGATGAAGTCGTGCTTGAGCTCCGCGACCGCAGTGGGGCCGGTGATGGTGATCTCGTCCAGGCCGTCGTGGCCGTGCACCGTGAGCACGTGCCGGCTGCCCAGCATCTTGAGCACGCGCGCCTGGATGCCCACGAGATCCGGGTGGAAGACGCCCATCACCTGGTTGGGCGCGCCCGCGGGGTTCGTGAGGGGCCCCAGGATATTGAGGATCGTTCGCATGCCCAGTTCCTTGCGAACCGGCGCCGCGTGCTTCATCGCCGGGTGGTGGCTGGGCGCGAACATGAAGCCCAGCCCCACCTCGCGCAGGCACACGCCCACCTGGTCCGGCGTGAGCGCGAGGTTCACGCCCAGGCCCTCGAGCACGTCGGCGCTCCCCGACTTCGACGACACGGAGCGCCCGCCGTGCTTGGCCACGCGCGCGCCCGCCGCGGCCGCGACGAAGGCGGCGGTGGTCGAGATGTTGAAGGTGTGCGAGCGGTCGCCGCCCGTGCCGCAGGTATCCACCAGGTGATCGAGGTCCGAGGCGTCGACCTTGGTGGAGAATTCCCGCATCACCGAGGCCGCCGCGGCGATCTCCGAGACCGACTCCGTCTTCACGTGCAGCCCCATGAGGATGGCCGCGAGCTGCACCTGCGTGACCTTCCCCTCCATGACCTGGCGCATGAGGTCGACCATCTCGTCGAAGAAGATCTCGCGCTTGTCGCAGAGGCGGTTGATGGCTTCCTGGGCGGTGAACATGGCTACTCCTGCGTGAGGAAGTTGCGGAGCAGCGCGTGCCCGTGCTCCGTGAGGATCGACTCGGGATGGAACTGGACGCCCTCCACGGCGAGCGAGCGGTGGCGCACGCCCATGATCTCGCCGTCGTCGGTCCAGGCGGTGATCTCGAGCTCGGCCGGGCAGCTCGCGCGCTCGATGGCGAGCGAGTGGTAGCGGGTGGCGTTGAAGGGCGAGGGCAGGCCCCTGAAGACACCCGTGCCGGCGTGGTGGATGGGCGAGACCTTGCCGTGCATGAGGGTCTTCGCGTGGACGATCTTCCCGCCGAAGGCCTGCCCGATGGCCTGGTGTCCCAGGCACACCCCCAGGATGGGGATCTTCCCGGCGAAGCGCGCGATGACGGGCAGGGACACCCCGGCCTCGTTGGGCGTGCACGGGCCCGGCGAGATGACGATGCGCTCCGGCGCGAGCGCGCCGATCTCCTCGACCGTGACCTCGTCGTTGCGCACCACGCGCACGTCCTGGCCCAGCTCGCCCAGGTACTGCACCAGGTTGTAGGTGAACGAGTCGTAGTTGTCGATCATGAGCAGCATGGCCGGCTCCTCATGCGGCGGGGGCGTCGAGCCCCGCGTTGGTGGCCTCGGCCGCGGCGAGGAGCGCGCGCGCCTTGTTGCGCGTCTCGAGCCACTCCTGCTCCGGGATCGAGTCGGCGACGATGCCGGCGGCGGCCTGCACGTGCAGCTCGCCCGCCTTCACCACGCCCGTGCGGATGGCGATGGCGAGGTCGAGGTTGCCGTTGAACCCGAGATAACCCACGGCGCCGGCGTAGACGCCGCGCCGCTCGGGCTCGAGCTCGTCGATGATCTCCATGGCGCGCACCTTCGGCGCGCCGGCCACGGTGCCCGCCGGGAACGTCGCGCGCAGGAGCTCCATCGGGGTTAGCGCCGGATCCACGTCGCCTTCCACGTTCGAGACCATGTGCATCACGTGCGAGTAGCGCTCCACCGCCATCTGCTCGGTGACCCGCACGGTGCCCACCTTCGCGATGCGCCCGATGTCGTTCCTCCCCAGGTCGATGAGCATGAGGTGCTCGGCCCTTTCCTTCGGGTCGTTCACGAGCTCGCGCTCCATCGCGAGGTCCTTCTCCGGCGTGGCCCCGCGCTTGCGCGTGCCGGCGATGGGACGCACGGTGACGCGGTCGCCCTCGCGGCGCACGAGGATCTCCGGCGAGGCGCCCACGAGCTGGCTGTCGCCGAAGTCGAAGTAGAACATGTAGGGCGAGGGGTTGATGGAGCGAAGCGCCCGGTAGAGGTTGACCGGCGAGCCCGCGAAGGGCTGCGTCAGCCGCTGCGAGATCTGCACCTGCATCACGTCGCCGTCGGTGATGTAGCGCTTGGCCCTCGCGACCGCCGCGTAGAAGGGCTGCTCGCCGATGTTGGAGCGCGGCGGCTGCGGCTGCGCGACCGCGACGTGCTCCGGAAGGCTCGCCGCCCCGCGCAGCTTCCCGCGAAGCGCCTCCAGCCGCGCGCGCGCCTTGCCGTAGGCGCCCGGCTCGCGCGCGTCGGCGTAAACGATGAGGTGCACCTTGCCCGCGAGGTTGTCCACGACCGCGAGCTCCTCGGAGAGCAGCAGCCGCACGTCGGGCAGGCCGATGGGGTCCGGGCGCGCATCCTTCGCGAGCTTCGGCTCGATGTAGCGCACGGTGTCGTAGCTGAAGTATCCGGCCAGGCCGCCCGCGAAGCGCAGGCCCGATTGCAGGGGAGCGGCGGCCACGCCCTTCAGGTACTCGTCGACGAACGCCAGGGGGTCGCCGGCGTCCCTCTCCTGCATCACCCGGCCGTCGCGCACGATGCGCCCGCGGCCCGCCGCCACCTCGATGCGCTCGCGGGCGGCCAGCCCGATGATCGAGTAGCGCCCGAAGCGCTCGCCGCCGATCACCGACTCCAGCAGGTAGGAGCCCGGCGCGTTGGCGAGCTTCAGGTAGAGCGAGAGCGGGGTGTCGAGATCGGCGAGCGTCTCGAGGGTCAGGGGGATCCGGTTGAAGCCGGCGCGGGAAAGCGCCAGGAAGTCGTTCTCAGTCATGATTCACCACACGGTATTCGGGTCGAAGGGCGGACGGGCCGGGGCGTTTCAGCGCCAGCTTTGCCATCGCCAGTCGAGCAGGAATCCGCGCGGTGCCATGATTCGATCTTCGTGGGAAAGAGTCGGGAACTAGGGAGCCATTGTAATCGATCTGGCGGCCTCTTCCACGCTCGCCACGACCGCGTCGGCGCCGAGATCGTCCAGCGCCAGGCCCTCGCGATAGCCGTAGGGCACGACCACCACCGCGCACCCGGCCGCCCGCGCCGACTGCACGTCGTTGAGCGAATCTCCCACCACGAGCGTCTCGGAAGGGGCGGCGCCGAGCTTCCCGGCCGCATAGAGCATCGGGTCCGGGTGCGGCTTCTTGCGCTCGACGGTGTCGCCGGAGACGACGACGCCGAAGAAGCGCCGCAGCCCCGTCTGCTCGAGCAGGGGCTCGGTGAAGCGCCCCGCCTTGTTGGTGACGCAGCCCAGCGCGATGCCGGCGCGCTCGAGTGCGGCCAGGCCGTCGACGACGCCGGGATAGGGCCGCGAGCGGTCCGCGATGCCGGCGGTGTAGTGGCGCTCGAAGACTGCGTGCGCGCGGCCGCGCTCGTCCTCGGATCCGCCGCCGGTGGCCTCGAAGCAACGGTTCACGAGGTTCACGACGCCCTTGCCGACGTAGTCGCGGATCTGCCCTTCCTCGAGGCCGGGACGGCCGAGGTCGGCGAGCATGCGGTTGGCGGCCGCGGCGAGATCGGGCGCCGTGTCGACGAGGGTGCCGTCGAGGTCGAAGAGCGCGGCGCGGTAGCGGCGCCGGGGGATGCCGGCGGCCACGCTCATGCGCCGGCGAGGGCTTCGCGCATGCGCCGGATGGCAGCGGCGCGGTCCTTCTCGCCGAAGACGGCGGAGCCCGCCACGAAGGTGTCCGCGCCGGCCTTCGCGACCGCGGCGATGTTGTCGGCCTTCACGCCCCCGTCGACCTCGAGCCAGATGTCGCGGCCGCTCTCGTCGATGCGGCGGCGCACCTCGCGGATCTTGGGAAGCGCCGAGGCGATGAACGACTGGCCGCCGAAGCCGGGGTTCACGCTCATGATGAGGATGAGGTCGACCTTGTCCATCACGTGGTCGAGCCACGCGAGCGGCGTGGCGGGGTTGAACACGAGCCCGGCCTTGCAGCCCTGGTCGCGGATGAGCGAGAGCGTGCGGTCGACGTGCTCGCTCGCCTCCGGGTGGAAGCTGATGATCGAGGCGCCGGCCTTGGCGAAGTCGGGGACGATGCGGTCCACGGGCTTCACCATGAGGTGCACGTCGATGGGAACGGAGCAGTGCGGCCTGAGGGCCTCGCACACGAGTGGGCCCACGGTGAGGTTGGGAACGTAATGGTTGTCCATCACGTCGAAGTGCATGAGGTCCGCGCCGCCGGCGATGACGTCCTTCACCTCGTCGCCGAGACGCGCGAAATCGGCCGAAAGGAGGCTGGGCGCGATGCGGTACATGGGGGGCTTTCGGGGTCCGTGGAGAGAGCAAATTCTACGCGATTCCCCCCGCGATCCGGGGGGGAATTTTCCTGCTAACATCGAAGCCATGCCCGATTCGAAACGCTACTTCGTGGCCGTCACGGCGCACTCGACCTACCTGCCCGACCAGTCGGACGAGGAGGACGACCGCTACGTGTTCGCCTACACCATCCGCATCACGAACACGGGCAACGTGACCGCGCAGGTCGTGAGCCGCCACTGGATCATCACCGACGCCGACAACCAGGTCCAGGAAGTGCGCGGCATGGGCGTGGTGGGCGAGCAGCCGGTGCTCAAGCCCGGCGACACCTTCGAGTATTCGAGCGGCTCCTCGATCCCGACCTCCGTCGGGACCATGCGCGGCACCTACCAGCTGGTGGCCGAGGACGGGACGCGCTTCGAGGCGCCCATCCCCGAGTTCGCGCTCAGCGTCCCGCGCGTGCTGCACTAGCCGCGCGGCGCGTCGTCCCCGCCTTCGGAATCGCCCGGCTCCGGGCCCGGCTTGGGCTTGCGCGGAAGCGTCCACCAGACGATCCCGATCGCGATCAGCAGCGCCGCCAGCACTTCCAGGAACACCCAGCCCATCCGCGACTCCGTGAGAAATTGGGGTCAGGTTACTTTGCCGAATGGGCCATGAAAGCCTGACGCGGCAAAGTAACCTGACCCCATTTTCTCACGACCCTTCCGCTATACTCGACGCGATGCCGTTCGCCCCATTGCCAGCCCTCTCGACGCACGGACGCCGCCTCGCCGCGCTGGGCTTCACCCTGCTCGCCGCCGCCTGCGCGACCGCGCCCGAGCCGGTGGCGCGAGCTCCCGAGCCCCTCATCTGCCCGCCCGTCGAGAAGCCCGCCTGCCCGCCTGCGGCGGCCGCGCCGAAGCCCGCGCCGGCGCCCGTGCCCGAAGTGGAATACCGCGGCCGGTTGCAGCTTTCGTCCTGGATGGAGATTCCGGAGTGGGGCCGCGAGTCGCAGCGCGACTCGCTCGTGGCGTTCGTCCGTGGCTGCACCGCGCTCGCCAGGCAGCCGGCGTGGCAGGCGGTCTGCGCCGAGGCCGCCGCGCTGCCCCCCGAAAGCCCCGAGCGCGACATCGCGGCCTTCTTCGAGTCGCGGTTCGACCCGTACCAGGTCGTGAACGCCGACGAGACCACCTCGGGAATGGTCACCGGCTACTACGAGCCGCTGCTGCGCGGCAGCCGGACGCGCACCTCGCGCTACCGATACCCCATCTACGCGGTGCCGCAGGACCTGCTGGTGATCGACCTTTCGTCGGTATACCCCGACCTCAAGCACAAGCGCCTGCGCGGTCGCATCGAGGGCAATCGCGTCGTGCCCTACCTCGCGCGCGGCGACATCGAGAAGGATCCCGCGCCCCTCAAGGGGCTCGAGATCGTCTGGGTCGACGACGCGGTCGAGCTCTTCTTCCTGCACATCCAGGGATCGGGCCAGGTGCAGCTCGAGAACGGCGAGCGCGTGCGCGTCGGCTACGCGGAGCAGAACGGCTACCCCTTCCGCTCCCTCGGCCGGCTGCTCATCCAGCGCGGCGAGATCCCGCCCGAGCGCGCCTCGATGCAGGGAATCAAGGACTGGGCGCGCCGCAATCCCGCGAAGGTGCAGCGCTTCCTGAACGAGAACCCGAGCTTCGTCTTCTTCCGCGAGCTCCCCGGCGACCTGCCCGGTCCCATCGGCTCGCTGGGCGTGCCGCTCACCGCGGAGCGCTCCATCGCCGTGGATCCGCGCGTGATCCCGTTGGGCGTGCCCGTCTACCTCGCGACCACCTGGCCCAACTCGCCACGGCCGCTCAACCGCCTCATGGTGGCGCAGGACACCGGCGGCGCCATCAACGGCGGCGTGCGCGCGGACTTCTTCTGGGGGTTCGGCGACGGCGCCGGCAGCGAGGCGGGCAAGATGCGCCAGGCCGGGAGGATGTGGGTGCTGCTGCCGAAGGGCTACACCCCCCCGGCCACGGTGCAGGCGTCGAAGTAAGGGCGCGGAGCGCGCCCGCTTACGGCTTGGCCGCCTTCGCGTCCGCGAGGCGCTTCTCGAACGAGGCCATGGGCATTGCGCCCGGCACCCGCTCGCCATCCTCGAAGAAGATCGTCGGCGTGCCGCCAATGCGCTTGTCGCGGCCGAATGCCAGGACCTTGTCGAGGGGGGTCTCGCAGGCCGCCCCGCCGGACGGCACGGAATCCTTGAGCATGAGGTCCATCCAGGCCTTCGACCGGTCGGGCGCGCACCAGACGGCCTTCGCCTTCTCCGTGGAATCCGGCGAGAGGATCGGGTAGAGGAACGTGTAGACGGTTATGTCGTTCACGTTGACCAGCTCGCGCTCGAAGCGCTTGCAGTAGCCGCAGTTGGGGTCGGCGAAGATGGCGATCTTGCGCGAGCCGTTGCCGCGCACGACCTTGATCGCGGACTCCAGGGGCAGGGAGTCGAACTTGATCGCCGAGAGCTTGCGCTGCCTCGCCTCGGTGACGTTCTCGCGCGTCTTGGTGTCGATGAGCGAGCCCAGCAGGAGGAAGCTCGTCTTCTCGTCGGTGTAGAACACCTCGCCGCCGCCGGTCACTTCCAGGAGCCCGCCGTAGCCGCTCTTGCGCACGGTGTCGACCTGGGCATCGGGGAACTTCTTTCGCAGGTCGGACTTGACGCGGTCGAGGTCCTGCGCGGCGGCGGGGAAGGCCAGCGCGAGGGCGAGGAAGGCGGCGGAAAGGAAGGCGGGGATTCTCATGGAGTATCTCTCGGGTTCCGGGATTGGGCCGTGGCCGGCCGGGGAAGTTCCCGGAGACTCTGGCCCCGTGATTATCGCATTGCGTGCGCCGCCAGGAAGCGCTTGGCCCAGGGCGCGGAGTCCACGGCGCGAAGCCCCGCGTTTCGCACGGCGCCGGCGAGCGGGAGCGCCAGCCCGAAGAGCCACTCCAGGCGGTCGGTGACGAACTGCATGGCGTCCACGTCGGCGCGGCGGGCGCGCTCGTGGCGGCGCAGGAGCGCCAGGTCCCCGGGGCGTTCCAGCGGCGAGCGCAAGGCGAGCGTGCGCGCGAGGGCGCGCGCGTCCTGGAAACCGAGGTTCACTCCCTGGCCGGCGAGGGGGTGCACCCCGTGCGCGGCATCGCCGACGAGGACCGCGCCGGCGACCGAGATGCGCGGGACGCGGACCAGCCGCAGGGGAAAGCGCGCGACTTCCGAATCGAGCTCGAGGTCGCCGAGCGCCGCGCCGCCCGCGTCGCGCACGCGTCGCGCGAGGGCCCCGGGCTCGAGCGAGGCGAGCTCGTCGGCCACGCCCTCTCGGGCCGACCAGACTATCGACATGCGGCTGCCGGGAAGCGGCAGCCACGCGAGGATGCCATCGGGACGGAACCACTGCCGCGCGACTCCCGCCGGCGCCTTCTCGCAGCGGAAGTGCGCGACCACGGCGGTTTCCGGATAGCGCTTGGCGCTCGCGGCGAGGCCGAGGTCGCGGCGCACGCGCGAGTCGACGCCGTCCGCGCCCACGAGCAGGTCCGCCTCGAGGTCCGTGCCGTCCTCCAGGCGCACCCGGGCGCCGCGCTCGCCGGCGGCGACCGACGCCAGCCGGACGCCGGTCGAGATCGACGCGCCCTTGTCGCGGGCGGCGCCCTCGATCGCCCGCGCGAGACGGTTGCCCTCCGCGATCCAGGCGAGCGCGCCACCGGCGGGCGCGGCGAACTCGAGGCGGCTCGCGCCGTCGTCGCCATGGACTTCCATGCGCGTGACCTCGGCGAGCCGGTGCGCCGGCATGCGCTGCCAGGCGCCGATCTCGCCCAGGAAATCCCGCGTCCCCTGGCTCAGCGCGAGGACGCGGATGTCGACCGCCTCGGGATCCGTCGCCGGGCGCGCGGGCCCCGCCTCGAGGACGCGAACCTCCTCGCCGCAGGCGGCCGCGAAGGCGAGCCCCACGGCGCCGCCTCCCACCACGACGACGCGGCCCTTGCCTGCGCCGCTCATCGCGCGCGCCTCATGGCGAGGGAGCCCCGCCGATCATGCGCCCGGCGAGCCAGCGCCGCGCCGGCGGCACGAGGTCGAGCAGCGTGAGCGCTGCGGCGCGGCCCCAGGTCACCACGCGGCGCCGGTCCATGAAGGCGTCCACGAGGAAGTCCGTGAAGGCCACGCCGCGGCCCGCATCCCGCCGGCGCGAGTCGCGGTAGGCCTCGAGCACCGCGCCCGCGCCCGGGTCGCACGCGGGATCGGCGCGCAGGATCGCGGCGAGCGCCGCGGCGTCGCGAAGCCCGATGTTGAGTCCCTGTCCCGCGATGGGGTGCATGGCCTGCGCGGCGTTGCCGGCGATCACGGTGCGCAGGGCGATGGGCGTGTTGATGGTGCGAAGCTTGAGCGGGAATGTCGCCCGCGGCCCGGCGGCGACGAAGCGGCCCGCGCGGTCGCCGAAATGGGCCTGCAGCTCGGCGAGGAAGGCCGCGTCGTCGAGGGCCAGGATGCGCTGCGCCTCGGCCGGCGCGGCGGTCCAGACGAGGGCGTAGCGCTCGCCCACGGGAAGCAGCGCCACCGGTCCCCTCGGCGTGAAGCGCTCCCAGGCGCGCCCCCGGTGCGGACGGTCCGCGTGCACGGGGCCGGTGATCGCGACCTGGCCGTAGTCCTTCTCCGAGTAGGCGAGGCCCGGCAGGCGCCGGGCATTGGCGCCGCCATCGGCGAGCACGAGGAGCCTCGCCTCGAGCGATTCGCCGCCGGAGAGCCGGATGCGCGCCGCCTGCGCGCCGAGCTCGATCGCTTCGCAGGCCGCGCCCCAGGAGACGTTCGCGCCCAGGGCCGCGAGCCTCGCCTCGAGGACCTCCTCGAGCGCGGAATAGGCCACGGTGTAGCCCAGCGCAGGCAGGTCCTGGTCGGCCGCCGTGATGAGGGTGCGTCCCGCCCCGCCCTTCTGCGAGACGTGGATCTCCGTGATGGGGGTCGCGGCCTGCGCGGGCCAGCCGCCGGCCTCCTCGAGCCGCTCGCGGCTCGCGTGCGAAAGCGCCAGCGTGCGCGCGTCGCGCGAGGGCGCCGCGCGCGCTTCCAGCACCCTCACCGACCGGCCATCCCGGACGAGGCTCGCGGCGAGCGCGGCCCCCACGGGGCCGGCGCCCACGATCGCCACGTCGACGCGGTCCATTCGCGCCCCGCGCCCGCCGCCTAGGCGCGCACCGCGGCCTCGACGTCCGCCACCTTCTTGGGGCAGGCCGAGGTGAGGATCTCGCGGCCCTTGGCCGTGACGAGCACGTCGTCCTCGATGCGAACGCCGATGTTCCAGAAGTGCTTCGGCACGTTGTCGGCAGGGCGGATGTAGCAGCCGGGCTCGACGGTGAGCACCATGCCGGGCTGGAGCTTCCTCCACTTGCCCTTGCGCATGTAGTCGCCGGCGTCGTGCACGTCCAGGCCCAGCCAGTGGCCCGTGCGGTGCATGTAGAACTGCTTGTAGGACTCGTCGGCGATCACCTTGTCGACGCTGCCCTTGCAGAGCTTCATGTCGATGAGGCCGCGCACCAGCACGCGCGTGGCGGCGTCGTGGTAGTCGATGAAGGCCGCGCCCGGCTTCACCGCCTTGATGGCGGCCTCCTGGGCGGCGAGCACCAGCTCGTAGACGTCCTTCTGCGCGGCGCCGAACTTCCCGTCCACCGGGAAGGTGCGCGTGATGTCGGCCGCGTAGCTGTCCAGCTCGCAGCCGGCGTCGATGAGCAGGAGGTCGCCCTTGCGCAGCTCGGCCGTGTTCTCGCGGTAGTGGAGCACGCAGGCGTTGGCGCCGGCGGCGACGATCGAGCCGTACGCCGCGCTTCGCGCGCCGTTGCGGCAGAACTCGTGCAGCAGCTCCGCCTCGATCTCGTACTCGCGCCGGCCCGGCGAGGCCGCGGCCATGGCGCGCACGTGCGCCGCGCTGGAGATCTCGGCCGCGCGCCGCATGACGGCGATCTCGTGCGAGTCCTTGAAGAGGCGCATGTCGTTCACGGCCGCGCGCACGTCGCGGATCTCGGTGGGGGCGCTCACCCCCGTCCTCACCTTGGCCCGCACGGCGTTGAGCCACCCGGCCACGCGCGCGTCCCAGGCGGGGTCGGCGCCCACCGGCGTGTGGATGACGGGCTGGTCGGCGATGAGCTCCGGGATGCGCGCGTCGAGCTCGCCCACGGGATGCGCGGCGTCGAAGCCGAAGGCCTGGCGGGCCAGGTCGGGGCCGAAGCGGAACCCGTCCCAGATCTCGCGCTCGAGGTTCTTCTCGCGGCAGAAGAGGATCTCGCGCGGCTTCCTGCCCAGCACGATCACGAGCACGGCCTCGGGCTCGCGGAATCCCGTGAGGTAGTAGAAGCCGCTGTCCCACCGGTAGTCGTAGTGGGAGTCGGCGTTGCGCGCGCGCTCGGGCGCGGTGGGCAGGATCACCACGCCCTCGCCCAGGGTGCGGGCGAGGCTCGCGCGGCGGCGGCGGAAGGGCTTGGTGCGGTGGGGGTTTTCGAGCTTCATGAGGTCGTCCGGAGGCGGGCGCTCGTGGCGCCGCGAGGCCGCCGATTCTACCGGGATTCCGGGGGGCGGGACGCCTGCGCCCGCATGAGGGCCGCCAGGGCGCCCTGCCCTTCGCGCTCGAGGGCGGCGATGACGCGCTCGACGTCCTCCGGCCGGCGGTTCTGGGAGAGCTTGAACTTGCCCTCGAGCCGCTCCACCACGATCTCGAAGCCCACGATCGCGGCGAGCATCTTCGGGGTGTAGTCAGCGGGCAGGCCATCCATCCGCCAGGGAGCGGGGCGGCCCTCCTCGTACTGGCGGGAGAGGCGGTCCAGGAGCGCCGACAGCCGCTTCGGCGGCAGGATCGTCGCCCTGCCGCGGGCGTGGACGACGGCGTAGTTCCACGTCGGCACGCTGGGGTGGTTCGCGTACCACGTGGGCGAGACGTAGGCGTGCGGCCCCTCGAAGATCGCGAGCACCTCGCCCGCGGTCTCCAGCGACTGCCAGTGGGCGTTGGCACGCGCCAGGTGACCCTCCAGGCGAAGTCGCCCGTCGCCCCCGCGGCTCGCGAGGAGCGGCACGTGGCTCACCGAGAGGCCGTCGCCGCCGGCGCTCACCAGCGTGGCGAAGCCGTTGCCGGCGACGAATCGCTCGAGCGTGGCCGCGTCGTCGACGCGGAAATGGCGGGGGATGTAGAAGGTCATCGCGATAGCCTCCGGTCGAGCGCGGCGAGTTGCTCGGGCGTGCCGACGTTTTCCCAGTCTCCCCCGAAGAGCTCGCCCGTCACGCGGCCCTCGTCCACGAACCGGTAGGCCCAGGGAAAGAGCCTCAGGTGCATTCCCGGGGCGATGTCCGCGAAGAGCGCGGGGTGGAAGACGGCGATGTTGGCGTAGGTGAGTCGCGCCCCCTCGCGGCGCACGAGCCCGCCCTCGAGCGCCATGTCGCCCCCGGGATGCCAGGAGGGGTTCGCCACGAGCACGAAGTGCGCCGCCCGCCGGCCGGGGTCGCGCGCGATCGCCGCCGCCACCGCCTCGAGGCGCGAGTAGTCGTAGTCGGTGTAGATGTCGCCGCTCACGACCAGGAAGGGCTCGTCCCCCAGGAGCGCCAGGGCCTTCGCGATGCCGCCGGCCGTCTCGAGCGCGGTGCCCTCGCGCGACCAGTCGACGCGGATGCCCCAGCGCGAGCCGTCGCCCACGGCGGCCTCGAGCCGCTCGCCCAGGTGCGCGTGGTTGATCACGACGCGGCGCACGCCCGCGCGCGCGAGGCTCGCGAGCTGCCAGTCGATGAGCGCCCGGCCGCCCGCGGCGAGGAGCGGCTTCGGCGTGGCGTCGGTGAGCGGGCGCATGCGCTCGCCGCGCCCGGCCGCCAGGATGAGGACCGGAGGCATCGCCACGACTAGAACGTGTAGCCGGCGGCGGGCTGGACGCCCTCGAGCCGGTCGAGGAGCCGCACGAGCGGGCGAAGTTCGCCGTAGCGGGCGCAGGCATGCCGGACGTAGGCCACGAAGCGCGGCGTGTCGCCGACGTAGCCGGGCTTCCCGTCGCGGTGGTGGATGCGCGCGAAGATCCCCAGCACCTTGAGGTGGCGCTGCAGGCCCATCCACTCCACGTCGCGCCAGAATTCCGCGAAGTCGGCGCGCACCGGCAGCCCGCGCGCGCGCGCCGCCTCCCAGTACCGGATCGTCCCGTCGAGGACTCGCTCCTCCTCCCAGCTCACGAACGCGTCGCGCCACAGCGACGCCACGTCGTAGCTGATGGGGCCGTGCACGGCGTCCTGGAAATCGAGCACGCCGGGGTTGGGCTCCGAGACCATGAGGTTCCTCGGCATGTAGTCGCGGTGCACGAAGACGCGCGGCTCGGAGAGATTGCGCGCGAGGATGCGGCCGAACACCTCCTCGAGGGCCTCGCGCTCGGAAGGCGCGAGCGTGACGCCGAGGTGGCGCCCGACGTACCACTCGGGGAAGAGCGAGAGCTCGCGCCGCAGCAGCGCCTCGTCGTAGGGGGGGAGCTCCCCCTCGCGGCTCGCGGCCTGCCAGTCGACGAGCGCGCGCGTGGCGTCGCGGAAGAGCCGGTCCTCGTTCGTCCCGTCGAAGGACTGCAGGTAGGTTCGCTTTCCCAGGTCCGAGAGCAGGAGGAACCCCTGCGCGAGATCCTGCGCGACGATCTCCGGGACGTGCAGCCCGGCCGCGCGCATGAGGCCCGCCACCTTCACGAACGGGCGGCAGTCCTCGCGCTCCGGCGGGGCGTCCATGACGATCAGGGTGCGGCCTTCGCAGGCCACGCGGAAGTAGCGCCGGAAGCTCGCGTCGGCGCTCGCCGGCTCGCGCGTGAACCCGCGCCCGCCGAGCGTGCGGCCAAGCCAGGCGTCGAGCGCCTCGAGACGGTCCATGGGGAGTGAAGCGGGGCGGCTATCGCGTGTATTCTTGCGGATTCTAGCATCGCGCCACCCCCTTCCCCGATGGCCCGCCGCGTCCTTCCGCTCGTCCTCGCCAGCATGTGCGCCCTGCCGGCGGGAGCGCAGGAGGGCATCCCGCTGCGCCTCGAGCGGCGCCTGGCGCCGCCCCCGCCGCGGATCGAGCGCGACGCGGTCCGCTTCCTGTCCGCCGACCGCATCACCGGGGACGAGACGAAGCAGGTCACCGCCACCGGCAACGTGGCGATCCGGCAGCGCGGCGCCGCGATCTTCGCCGACCGCCTCGAGTACGACGTCCAGGCCGACACCGCGGTGGCCACGGGCAACGTTCGCCTCGAGCGCGCCGGGGACACCGTGACCGGGCCGCGCCTCGTCTACCGCATCGACGAGGGCACGGGCGAGATGGAGCGCCCGTCGTTCGCGATCCCGAAGACCGAGGAGCGGCGCAGCGCCTCGCGGGGCTCGGCCGAGCGCGCGCTCCTCGAGGGCGACGAGAAGAGCCGGCTCTTCCGCGCCGAGTACACGACCTGCCCGGTGCCGCGCGACGACTGGGTGCTGCGGGTCGCCGAGCTCGAGATCGACGGCAAGAACCAGGTGGGCACGGCGTGGAACTCCGCCGTGCACTTCCTCGGCGTTCCCATCCTCTACTCGCCCTGGCTCTCGTTCCCCATCAACAACGCGCGCAAGACCGGCTTCCTCGCCCCGACGCTGGGCTCCTCGGGCCAGAGCGGCTTCGAGTTCGCGCTGCCCTGGTACTGGAACATCGCGGAGAACCAGGACGCGACGATCACGCCCAGGATCTACTCCAAGCGCGGCCTGCAGCTGGGCGGCGAGTACCGCTACCTGCGGCCGACCTTCTCGGGCCAGGCCGACGCGGAGTTCCTGCCCAACGACTCGATCACCGGCACCGACCGCTACCTCGTCGCCCTGCGCCACTCGCAGCGGCTGCCGCTGGGGATGTCGCTCGCGGTCAACGCGCAGAAGGTCTCCGACAACGACTACTTCCGCGACCTGTCCACGCGCGTGGCCTCGACCTCGCAGACGAACCTGCCGCGCGACGTGATCGTGGGCTACCAGGACGACGTGTGGAGCGCGACGGCGCGCGCCATCGCCTACCAGACCCTGCAGGACCCCCTCGCGCCGGTGACCCCGCCCTACCGCCAGCTTCCCCAGGTCTTCGTCACGGGACTCAAGCAGGACGTCTACGGCACCGACTGGCTGCTCGGCGGGGAGTACGCCAACTACAAGCATCCCACGCTGGTGACGGGCCAGCGGCTCATCGTCTACCCGCAGGTCTCCCTTCCCCTGCGCAGGCCCTGGGGCTACGTGACGCCCAAGGCGGGGTTCCACTACACGAGCTACAACATGGCCGCGAACGAGCAGGGGTACGCCGACGCCACGCGCAGCGTGCCGCTCGCGAGCGTGGACGCGGGGCTCTTCTTCGACCGCCCCTGGTCGTTCGCCGGCCGCGACTACTACCAGACCCTCGAGCCGCGGCTCTTCTACGTCTACGTCCCCTACCGGGACCAGACGAAGCTGCCCAACTTCTCCACGGCCGAGGTCGACTTCGGCACCAACGCGCTCTTCCGCGAGAACCGCTTCATCGGCGGCGACCGCGTCGGCGACGCGAACCAGGTCACGATGGCCGTCACCAGCCGGCTCGTCGAGCCCGCGAGCGGCCTGGAGAGGCTCAAGGCGACGCTGGGGCAGATCTACTACTTCGAGCCGCAGCGGGTGGCGCTCGACCCGGCCGCGAAGCCCCGCGAGGGCAGCAAGTCGGACCTGCTCGCGCTGGTCACGGGGCAGGTGACCCCCACCTTCGCGCTCGACGCGAGCCTCGAATACGACGCCGGGGCCAACCGGGCCCGGCAGTTCGACGTCGCGGCGCGCTACAGCCCGCAGCCGGGGCGCGTGCTGAACGCCGCCTACCGTTTCACGCGCGACTTCGTGGAGCAGGTGGACCTCTCGGCCCAGTGGCCCGTGGCCGCCGGCCTGAATCTCGTCGGGCGCTGGAACTGGAGCCTGCAGGACAGGAAGCTCATCGAGGGCCTCGCGGGCTTCGAATATAATGCGGGCTGCTGGGAGATCCGCGCGGTGGCGCACCGGTTCATCACGGCGACCCAGCAGGTCTCGACCTCCTTCCAGATCCAGCTCGAGCTCTCGGGCCTTTCGAGGATCGGCATCAACCCGCTCGAGACCCTGAGACAGAACATTTCCGGCTACCGCCGGTCCGACGAGATAGCCCGATGAACACGATCCGCCTCCTCCTGCGAACGGCCGCCCTGGCCGCGGCGCTCGCCGCCACGGCCGCCCTCGCCCAGTCCGCGCCGGCCTCGCGCCTCGACACCCGGCTCGCCGCGCCGCCGAAGAACCTCGTGCTGGTCGACCGCATCGTGGCCGTGGTGAACGACGAGGTCGTCACCTCCATCGAGCTGGCCGAGCGCACCCGGCTCGTGGCCGCGCAACTGCGCCGCGGCGGCGGGGCGGTACCCCCCACCGAGACGCTGCAGCGCCAGGTGCTCGAGCGCATGATCAACGACCTGGTGCAGGTCCAGATGGCCAAGGAGACCGGCATCAAGGTCGACGAGCCGACCATCGAGAAGACCATCCAGCGCATCGCGGACGACAACAACATGTCGATGACGGCCTTCCGCCAGGCCCTCGAGCGCGACGGCGTGCGCTACGCCCGCTTCCGCGAGGACATGAAGAACGAGCTGCTGCTCACGCGGCTTCGCGAGCGCGAGGTCGAGAACACCGTCGTGGTGACCGACGCCGAGGTGGAGACCGAGCTCGCGCGCGCCGCCAAGGAGCGCGGCGGCGACGTCGAGTACCAGATCCAGCACGTCCTGGTGCTGCTGCCGCAGCAGGCCACCCCGGAGCAGATCGACGCCCGCCGCCGAAAGGCGCTGCAGGCGCTCTCGGAGCTCCGCAAGGGCACCTCGTTCGCCGAGGTCGCCGCCACCTTCTCCGACGCGCCCGACGCCCTGCAGGGCGGCAACCTCGGCTGGCGCCCGGCGGGCCGGCTTCCGGGGCTCTTCCTCGACGCCATCGAGAAGCTCAACGCCGGCGAGGTCACCGACATCCTGCGCAGCCCCAACGGCTTCCACATCGTGAAGCTGCTCGACAAGCGGGGCGCTGGCAAGGCCCCCTCGATCGTCCAGACGCGCGCGCGCCACATCCTCCTGCGCACGAAGGAAGGCGCGAGCGACGCCGACCTGCGCGCGCGCATCGCGCGAATCCGCGAGCGCATCGCCTCCGGCGAGGATTTCGCGGAGCTCGCGCGCGTGAACTCCGAGGACGGCACCGCCACCCGCGGCGGCGACCTCGGCTGGATCGGCCCCGGCGACACCGTGCCCGAGTTCGAACGCGCGATGAACTCGCTCAAGGAAGGCGAGCTCAGCCAGCCGATCCAGACGCCCTTCGGCTGGCACATCGTGCAGGTCCAGGAGCGGCGAAACGAGGAGATGAGCGAGGACCGCCGCAAGCTCGCCGCGCGCCAGACCGTGCGGGCCCGCAAGGCCGACGAGGCCTACTCGGACTGGCTTCGCCAGGCGCGCGACCGCGCCTTCGTCGAGAACCGCCTCGACGAGCGCTGAGGGGCGCGCGCCCGCGCCCCGGCCAGAATGGCCCCCGCCCCCCGCATCGCCATCACCTCGGGAGAACCCGCCGGCATCGGCCCCGACCTGTGCGCCATCGCGGCCGCGGGGCACCACCCGGCGAGGCTCGTTTTCCTGGGCGATCGCGGCGTGATCGCCGACCGGGCCCGGCGCCGCGGACTCGCCTTCGACCTGCCGGACTACGCGCCGGAATCGACGGCGCCTGCCTCGCTGCTGCACGTCGCGGCGAGCGCGCCCGTGAACCCGGGCCGCCTCGATCCCGCCAACGGCCGTTACGTCCTCTCGCTGCTGGACCGGGCCCTCGACGGCTGCCGCGCCGGGGAATTCGCGGCGATGGTCACGGCTCCCGTGCAGAAGTCGGTGATCGCGGAGGCCGGCGTGCCCTTCACGGGGCACACCGAGTACCTCGCCGCGCGCACCGGCACGCCGCGCGTCGTGATGATGCTCGCCGGAGGCGGGCTGCGCGTGGCGCTCGCCACCACGCACCTGCCGCTTTCGGCGGTGCCCTCGGCCATCACGCGCGCCGGGCTCGTCGAGACGCTGCGCATCGTGGACCGCGACCTGCGCGCCCGGTTCGGGATCGCGCGGCCGCGCATTCTCGTGGCGGGCCTCAACCCCCACGCCGGGGAATCCGGCCACATGGGGCGCGAGGAGATCGAGGTCGTCTCGCCCGCGATCCGCGAACTCCAGGGCGAGGGGCTGCGCGTCGAGGGCCCGCTGCCCGCGGACACCCTCTTCACGACGCGCGTGCTCGAGGGGGCCGACGCGGTGCTCGCGATGTACCACGACCAGGGGCTGCCGGTCCTCAAGTACGCCTCCTTCGGGCACGCGGTGAACGTCACGCTGGGGCTTCCGGTCATCCGCACCTCGGTGGACCACGGCACGGCCCTCGACCGCGCGGGCGCGGGCGAGGTGGACGCCGGCAGCCTCGAGGCGGCCATCGCGCTCGCCGTGGACCTCGCGGCCCGCGCTCCCGCCTGACCGGCGCCATGCTGCCGCGCCCGAAGAAGCGGCTGGGGCAGCACTTCCTCACCGACCGCCACTACCTCGACCGCATCGTCGCGGAGATCGACCCGCGCCCGGGTGACGCGATGGTGGAGATCGGCCCGGGCCCGGGCGCGCTGACCGAGCGGCTGGCGCAGGCGGTCCGGCCCCTGCACGTGGTGGAGATCGACCGCGAGCTCGCCGCGGCCCTGCGTACGAGGTTCGTCCCCGGGGCCGTCGTCGTGCACGAGGGCGACGCGCTCGAGTTCGACTTCGCCACGCTTCCCGAAGGCCTGCGCGTGGTCGGCAACCTCCCCTACAACGTCTCCACGCCGCTTCTCTTCCACGTGGCCGCCTTCGCGCCGCGCATCCGCGACTGCGTCTTCATGCTGCAGAAGGAGGTGGTGGAGCGCATGGTCGCCGCGCCCGGCACGCCGGACTACGGCCGCCTGTCGGTCATGCTCCAGTACCGCTTCGCCATGGCGCTCGCCTTCCGAGTGCCGCCGGGGGCATTCACGCCGCCGCCGAAGGTCGACTCCGCCATCGTGCGCATGGCGCCGCTGGGCGAGGGACGCCGCGCCGCGCGCGACGAGGCGCTCTTCGCGAGGATCGTGGCGGCGGCCTTCTCGCAGCGGCGCAAGACGCTTCGCAACGCGCTGCGCCAGCTCGTGGCCGCGGAGGCTTTCGCGGCCGCCGGAATCGACCCGCAACGCCGCGGTGAGACGCTTTCGGTCGCGGAGTTCGCCGACCTGGCCGACGCGGCGCTCGCGGCGCAGGCCCCCGCTACGCCCGCTGGATGAACTCGATCTTGTAGCCGTCCGGGTCCTCGACGAAGGCGATGACGCTGCCGCCGTGCTTCATCGGGCCCGCGGGGCGCGTGACCTTGCCGCCCTTGGCCGTCACTTCCTCGCACGCCTTGTAGGCATCGGGGACCGCCACCGCGATGTGCCCGAAGCCGTTGCCGAGCTCGTAGGACTTCGTCTCCCAGTTGTGGGTGAGCTCGATCACGGCGCCCTCGGACTCGTCGCCGTAGCCCACGAAGGCGAGCGTGAACTTGCCCTCGGGATAGTCCTTGCGGCGGATGACCTTCATGCCGAGGACCTCGGTGTAGAAGCGGATGGAGCGCTCGAGGTCGCCGACCCGGATCATGGTGTGCAGGATTCGCATGGCTTTCCCTTCAGAAGGAACGGTAGAGGTGGTCGGTCGCCTCGAGCTCGTCCCGAAGCGCCCGGTAGTCGGGGCAGAGGCGCGCGACCTCCGCCCAGAACTCGCGCGAGTGGTTCATGTGGCGCAGGTGCGCGAGCTCGTGGCAGACGACGTAGTCCACGAGGGCCGGCCGCGCCTTCACGAGGCGCCAGGCCAGGCGCACCTCGCGGCGGCTGTTGCAGCTTCCCCAGCGCGAGTTGGCCGAGGAGAGCATCACTCGCGGCGGGACGAGGCCCGCCAGGCGCGAGAAGAAGAAGGCGCGCTGGGCGAGGTGAGCCAGCGCCGCGCGCCGGTACCACGCCACCACCGCGCGCCGGATCGCCTCCTCGTCCGGCGAGGGAACCGCGACGAGGAGCTCGCTGCCGGAAATCCCGGCGGAGGCGCGCCGCGCGGCCCGCAGCCGCAGCGCGAGCTCGCCTCCCAGCCAGGGAAGCGCCGCGCCATCCTCCCAGCGCTGCACCGGCACCTGCCGCTGCCGCCAGACCTCGAGCTTGCCGAGCACCCACGACTCGCTCTCGAGCACCATCTTCTCCACGCGCGCGACGGGCACGGTGAGCGGCGCGCTCACGGTGAGGCCGGTGGCGTCGACCTTGAGCCCGACGCCGCGGCGCCCGCGGCGGCGCACGAGCGTGTAGTCGACGCGCCCCGCGCGCAGGAGCAGCGTGCGCGACTCGCGCACAGGCGGTTCACGATGTCGCATAGCGCTCCGGATTGAGCCGGGCCATCTCGCCCTCGATCCACTCCTCGACCTCGCGCGTGACCGCGACCGCGTCACGGCCGCGGGTCTCGATGGGCGGCCCGATCACCACCTTCACCGTGCCCGCGTGCTTGCGGAAGGCGTTTCGCCCCCAGAACTCGCCCGCGTTGTGCGCCACGGGCAGGATCGGCGTGCCGGTGCGCGTGGCGAGCGTGGCCCCGCCCAGCCCGTAGCGGCCGCGCCTGCCCACCGGCACCCGCGTGCCCTCGGGGAAGATCGTCACCCAGAGGCCGTCCTCGAGGCGCCGCCTGCCCTGCTCCACGATCTGCTCGCGCGCCGCCACGCCGCTCTTGCGGTCGATCGCGATGGAGCCGACCGCGGCGAGGCCCCAGCCGACGAACGGCAGCCACAGGAGCTCCTCCTTGAAGACCCAGCATTGGTAGGGGAACCGCGCTTCGAGGAACAGCGTCTCCCAGGCCGACTGGTGCTTGGCCATGATGACCGCCGGCGACTTCGGCACGTGCTCCCAGCCGCGCACCTCGTGGCGGATGCCGCAGGCCCGCTCGCACCACTCGAGGATCCAGCGCGCCCACTCGCGCGCCATCCAGAGGGGCGGGCGCCTGCCGAGCAGCCTCGACAGCGGCACCAGCACGCCGAAGACGGCCGTGACGGGCACGGCCCCTGCCACGAACAGGAGCGAGCGAAGGAACGCCGTCATTCCTTGGCGGCGACGAGGTGGCGCGCGACCTCGGCGAGGTCCGCGAAGACGAGCGTCTTGCGCGGCAGCGACCCCTCCTCCTTGGTCTTGCGCCCCTTGCCGGTGAGCACGAGGATGGGCTGCGCGCCCACCGCGTCCGCGGCCTGGAGGTCGCGCATCGCGTCGCCCACGCAGGGCACGCCCTTGAGCTCGACGTGGTAGCGCGCCGCGATCTCCTCGAACATCCCGGTCCGGGGCTTGCGGCAGCCGCAGTTCTCCGCGTCGGTGTGCGGGCAGAAGAAGAGCGCGTCGATGCGTCCGCCCTGCCGGAAGACCATCTCCATCATCTTGTCGTTCATGGCGTTGAAGGTCGCCATGTCGAAGAGCCCGCGGCCGATGCCCGACTGGTTGGTGGCCACCACGATCCGGAAGCCGCCCTGGTGCAGGCGCGCGATGGCCTCGATGGAGCCCGGGATGGGCTGCCACTCGGCCGGCGACTTGATGTACTTGTCGCTGTCGACGTTGATGACGCCGTCGCGGTCGAGGATGACGAGCTTCATTTCGTTTCCGGGGCTGCGCGGCGCTAGGCCGCCAGGCGCGAGATGTCGGCCACGCGGTTCAGGAGCCGCTCGAGGCCGGTGAGCAGCGCCAGGCGGTTGCCGCGCACCGCGAGGTCCTCGGCGTTCACGAGCACCTTGTCGAAGAAGGCGTCGACCTCGCCGCGCACGCCGGCGAGCGCCACGAGCGCCGGCTCGAACCGCGCGTGCGCCACGTGCTCGTCGACCACGGGCGTCATCCTGTCGATCGCCGCGTGGAGGCTGCGCTCCTCGTCCTGCGAGAAGAGGGCGGGGTCCACCCCCATCGACCGTCCCGACTTGTCGAGGATGTTCTTCACGCGCTTGTTGGCGGCGGCAAGCGCCTCCGACTCCGGGAGCTTCGAGAAGGCGACGACGGCGGCCAGGCGGTCCGGGACCAGGTCGAAGCGGCCCTCGCGCTGCGAGACCACCGCCTCCACCTGGTTCGCGGTGTAGCCGAGGTCGCGCAGGTATCCGCGGAAGCGCTCGAACACGAACTCCTCCAGCTCCACGACGGTCTGGGCCTTGTAGGGATCGAAGGCGAGCCGCACGAGGTCGTGGAAGTCGAGGTCGAGCCTGCGCTCGACGAGGATTCGGATGACGCCGAGCGCGGCGCGGCGCAGGCCGAAGGGGTCCTTGTCGCCGGTGGGCACCTGCCCGATGGAGAAGAGGCCCGCGAGCGCGTCCAGCCGGTCGGCGAGCGCCACTGCGATGCTCACGTCGCCGTCCGGGAGGTGGTCTCCCGCGAAGCGCGGCCAGTAGTGCTGCTCGATGGCGCGGACGACCGAAGGCTCCTCGTCGTCGGCGGCCGCGTAGTACTTGCCCATGATGCCCTGCAGCTCGGGGAACTCCCCCACCATCAGGGTGACGAGGTCCGCCTTGGCGAGCAGCGCCGCGCGGTCGGCGTAGGGCATGCCCCGGGCGCCGCGCGGGAGCTTCATCTGGATGCGCGTGGCGAGCTTGCGCAGGCGCTCGACGCGCTCGAGCTGGGTGCCCAGCTTGCCGTGGTAGACGATGGTGGCGAGCTGCGGCACGCGCTCGGCGAGCTTCGACTTGCGGTCGGTCTCGAAGAAGAAGCGCGCGTCCGCCAGGCGCGGGCGCACCACGCGCTCGTTGCCGTGCACGATGCGCGAGGGATCCGCGGGACGCAGGTTCGAGACGAGGAGGAAGCGCTCCGTGAGCCGGCCCTCGGCGTCGAACAGCGGGAAGTACTTCTGGTTCTGCCGCATCGTGAGGATGAGGCACTCCTGCGGCACCTCGAGGAACTCGCGCTCGAAGCGGCCGACGTACACCGTGGGGTTCTCGACGAGCGCCGTCACCTCGTCCAGCAGCGCCGCGTACTCCGCCTCGGGACCGAGGCTGGCGCCCTCGCGAGTCGCCATCTCCCGCAATGCCCCGAGGATCGCCGCGCGGCGTTCGCCGAAGCCGGCGATCACGCCGCCCTGGCCGCGAAGCCGGTCCGCGTACTCCGATGCATTCGCGAGCGCGATGTCGCGCTCGCCCTGGAAGCGGTGCCCGTGCGTGACGCGGCCCGCCGCGAGGCCCAGCACCGTGACCGGGACCACGTCGGCGCCGTGCAGCGCCACCAGGCCGTGCGCCGGCCGCACGAACTGCACGGTCGTCGCGCCGTCGGCGAGCTGGTAGCTCATCACCTTCGGGATGGGCAGGCCGGAGAGGGCCTCCTCGAGGGCCGCCTGCAGCCCCTGTACCAGCGGCACGGAGGGCGCGAGCGTGTCGGCGAAGAGCGTCTCGGCCTTGCCGTCCACCCGCCGCTTCAGGCCGGCGGGATCGAAGCCCTCGAGCCCGCTGGCCGCGAGCTTCTTCAGCAGCGCGGGCGTGGGCTTGCCGTCGGGTCCCAGGCCCACCGCCACGGGCATGAGCTTCACCTCCACCGACCGGGGCGCCGTGGCCGCGCGCACGCCGGTGAGGCTCGCCGCGAGCCGCCGCGGCGTGGCGTAGACGGTGCAGCCGGACCCCTCCTCGAGGAATCCGCGCTTGCGCAGCCCGGCCTCGATGCCGGCGGCGAAGGCTTCCCCGAGCCTGCCGAGGGCCTTGGGCGGCAACTCCTCGGTGAAGAGCTCCACGAGCAGCGGGGCCGTCATTTCGCCACCCCCGCGAGCATGGGGAAGCCCAGCCTCTCGCGCGACTCGTAGTAGCTCTGCGCGACGGACTTCGCGAGGTTGCGGATGCGCCCGATGTAGGCGGCGCGCTCGGTGACGGAGATGGCGCCGCGGGCATCCAGCAGGTTGAAGGTGTGCGCGGCCTTCAGCACCTGCTCGTAGGCCGGGAGCGCCAGCTGCCGCGCCATGAGGTGCTTCGCGCCCTTCTCGTGGTCGCCGAAGTGCCGGAAGAGCGCCTCGGTGTCCGACTCCTCGAAGTTGTAGGTCGACTGCTCCACCTCGTTCTGGTGGTAGACGTCGCGGTAGCGCAGCTGGCGCCGGCCGCCCGGCTCGTCCCACTCGGTCCACACGAGGTCGAAGACGTTCTCCACGCCCTGCAGGTACATCGCCAGGCGCTCCAGGCCGTAGGTGATCTCGCCGGTGATGGGCTTGCAGTCGAGGCCGCCCACCTGCTGGAAGTAGGTGAACTGCGTGATCTCCATGCCGTTCATCCACACTTCCCAGCCGAGGCCCCAGGCGCCCAGCGTCGGGTTCTCCCAGTCGTCCTCGACGAAGCGCACGTCGTTCTGCTGCAGATCGAAGCCGAGCGCCTTGAGTGAGTCAAGGTAGAGATCAATGATGTTTTCCGGCGCGGGCTTCAGCACCACCTGATACTGGTAGTAGTGCTGCATGCGGTTGGGGTTCTCGCCGTAGCGGCCGTCCTTGGGCCGGCGAGAGGGCTGCACATAGGCGGCCTTCCACGGTTCGGGGCCGAGCGCACGCAGGAAGGTGGCGGTATGGCTGGTGCCGGCGCCGACTTCCATGTCATAGGGCTGCAGGAGCGCGCAGCCTTGCTGGTCCCAGAACGCCTGCAGGCGCAGGATGATTTCTTGAAACGTGATCATGGACAGGCTTTTCCACCGGCGCGGGAGCGCCGCGCCAACCGCTCGAATGCCGCGAATTCTACCGGTTTCG
>JAHCLE010000409.1 GCA_026125445.1 Burkholderiales bacterium | reverse complement strand
TCCACGATGCGCTTCACCACGCCGGAGGCCGCCTCGCGCCCGAAGATGTGGAACTCGCCCACGCCGCGGTAGTAGCCGCGCTTCGCCTCCTCCTCGATCATGCGCGCGATCTCCGGGTTGGCGTGCCAGGTCCCGTAGTCGGCGCGGTCGCGGTAGACGCGGATGAAGGGCACCACGGCGAAGCCCGGCCTCGGCGCCTTGCGGTTCGCCTCGTGGAGCGCGCGGGTGCCGTCGTTGGGCCGGCTGTTGGCGAGGATCGCCTTCACGCCGTTCTTCGAGAAGAGCTCCATCGCCGTGCCGATGGAGTAGTGCCCGACCGCGTCGTCGTTGTAGTGCAGGTGGGCGTCGAAGATCGGGCCCTCGTAGACGGCGTGCGCGGCAGTCCCGGCGGCGAGCGCCAGCGCGGCGAGCAGGCCGCGAAGGAGCCTCAACGCGACTTCCCCGTGTGCACCGCCAGCACGCTCGGCGGCGCCTCGAAGGTGTCGGGGCGCGCGTTCTTCCAGAACACCTGGTAGACGGGATGCGCGGGGACGTCCGCCAGCAGCTCGCCGGGCTTGAGCCACGGATGCAGCGTCGAGAGCGAGCGGACCTCGTTGGAGGAGACGCGGCGGATCACGTGCTCGGGGCCCAGCTCGCTCGGGTGCGTGAGGCCGGCCGCGCCCAGCAGCTCCTTCAGGGCCTTGAGCGTGTTCTGGTGGAAGTTGAAGACGCGCTCGGCCTTGTCGGGGACCACCAGCGCGCGCATGCGCCGCGGGTCCTGCGTCGTCACCCCCGTGGGGCAGTGCCCGGAGTGGCAGGTCTGCGCCTGCAGGCAGCCCAGCGCGAACATGAAGCCGCGCGCGGAGTTGCACCAGTCGGCGCCGATCGCCATGGTGCGCGCGAGGTCGAAGGCGGTGACGATCTTGCCGCTCGCGCCGATGCGCACCTTCTCGCGCAGGTTCACGCCCACGAGCGAGTTGTGCACCAGCATGAGCCCCTCGCGAAGCGGCGCGCCCACGTGGTCGGTGAATTCCAGCGGGGCCGCGCCCGTGCCGCCCTCGCCGCCGTCGACCACGACGAAGTCCGGCGTGATGCCCGTCTCCACCATCGCCTTCACGATGCCGAACCACTCCCAGGGGTGACCGATGGCGAGCTTGAAGCCGGCCGGCTTGCCCCCGGAGAGCGTGCGCAGCCTGTCGACGAACTGCAGCAGCTCGATGGGCGTGGAGAAGGCCGAGTGCTTCGCGGGCGAAATGCAGTCCACGCCAACCGGCACGTGCCGGGCCTCGGCGATCTCGGGCGTCACCTTCGCGCCCGGCAGCACGCCGCCGTGGCCGGGCTTGGCGCCC
>JAHCLE010000408.1 GCA_026125445.1 Burkholderiales bacterium | reverse complement strand
GGGCGGGCTCCAGGAGCTGGGGTTCGAGTTTCTAACCGCACCGCAATCCAATCAGCTATTCCCGATCCTGCCGGATGAGCTCATCGCCCAGTTGCAGCAAGACTATGGCTTCTACGTGTGGGCGCCAGCAAGCGAGGGCACTTCGGCGATACGGTTGGTGACTTCATGGGCAACGCCCGAGCACGCCGTGCATGAGTTTTTGGAAATGGTGCACAGTTTGACCTAATCTTGGGATACAACAATTCAAGAAATGAAATTCACTTACTCCAGATTTGCTTATTTTGATACTAATATCATTAGCTACCTAGCTAAAGAAAAGAATGTTTGGAGTAAGCTTCGCGATTTTCTATTCGAAAACAACCTGACGCTCGCAATAAGCGGCATTCATCTCGCGGAGCTTTCAAATGTTCGGCGCAACCACGATGATCTCAAGGAGATGTTGCTCTCGATCCCTTCTGCTTTAGTAAAAAACGTAGATGTGGTTATCTCCGAGGAAATTGGGGCATACCCCGATGACCGGGATGCGGATTTACTGTACTATCCAATTCAATATGCACTTCTACAAGAAAATGGCATCAGGGAATTGGAGGAACAACTGGGCTCATACAACTTAAGGAAAGCACGCGTAGAACTAGACAAACAGGCAAATTCCATGGCCGTTCAAATTATGAAGCTTAAACAGAATTTCCCCACATCTAAATCAGGCAAATATATTAGAGAGCAGGGAAGTCAGTACTCTAAAGAAATAGTTTGGCAATGGTTAAGTAAGAGTCACCCAGAATTTACAAAGAACACACAAAAAGAGCAGCTGGATGCAACGCGATTTAAGACTGTATGGGTATTCTCTCAGATGTGCTTCTATAGATACTATCTCAACAACAGGACATTCTCCAAGACCTCTGACTTCGGCGACTTGCACCACTGCCTACTGCTCTCCTATTGTGATCTTATTGTGATGGAGCGGGACTTAGCAAATCTATTGAAACAAATTCAGAAAAGAAACAATCAGGTTCTGCAAGCCCCAATTCATGACATTGATTTCTTGTACCAACAGGGCTGGAAGCAAAAACCGTAACCCCATACAAAAAAACAGCGCAGCCAATGGCTGCGCTGTTTTTTTGCTTTAGATTTTTGCTTTTGCTAAAAGCTGAAGGCTAATAGCTAACAGCTTTATTCCAAATTCTCAAACACGATCTCAACCACGTCACGCACGCGCATTTGCGGCGCATCGGTCTTGGCGGCGTCGGAGAGCATGATCATGCAGTAGGGGCAGCCCACCGCCAACGTCTCGGCGCCC
The DNA here is from genome assembly GCA_026125445.1 of Burkholderiales bacterium. GTDB lineage: Bacteria > Pseudomonadota > Gammaproteobacteria > Burkholderiales > Usitatibacteraceae > FEB-7. The sequence continues at coordinate 42 of JAHCLE010000408.1, read as the reverse complement.
ACTTCCTGCGCCTGGCGAATGCGCTCACTGTTGACGCGGCTG
>JAHCLE010000407.1 GCA_026125445.1 Burkholderiales bacterium | reverse complement strand
GTGAAAGCCTAGCGCCGAATGCAGGCCGATGGAAGCGGCGTTGCCGCTGTCGCCGATGACCGCGACGAGCTGCCGGCAGCCGATGGCCTCGCAGCGCTCCACGAGCGCCGCGAGGAGCGCCCGCCCGGCGCCCCGGCCGGCGAGCTCCGGGTGCACGTAGATCGAGTCCTCGAGCGCGAAGCGGTAGGCCGGGCGCACGCGGTAGAGGGTGGCGTAGGCGAATCCCGCGAGGCGCCCGCCGATCTCGCAGGCGAGCCAGGGAAAGCCCTTCTCGCGCACGGCCTCGAACCGCGCCGTCATCTCGGCGAGGTCGGGCGGCTCGGTCTCGAAGGACGCGAGCCCCGTGCGCACGTGGTGGGCGTAGAGGGCGGCGATGGCCGGCAGGTCGGCCGCCGTCGCGTCGCGCACGACCGGGCTCATCGCGCCGCCTTTCCGCGCAGCCACGCGAGCGTGTCGCGCCAGAGGCCGTCCCGGCTCTCGGGGGAGAAATAGCCGAAGTGGCCGATGCGGCGCCGGCCGGCGTCGGCGGGAGCCAGGTGGCGGCGCTCGACCCGGGCGCGGCGGTAGAAGCCGTGCAGCTGGTCGACGGCCGGCTTCGTGATGACCGCGTCGTCCTCGAAGGAGAAGCCCAGCACGGGCGCGGCCACCGCGTCGAAGCGCCGCCGCATCGGCTCCCCTTCGCTCAGCAGGTAGTCGGGGTTCGTGCCCCAGCGCCGCCACTGCCAAGCCACCCCTGCCGGCAGGTCCCCCACCATGCGCAGGCGCTTGCCCGGGAAGTAGCCGAAGAGCGGCGTGAGGAGCGGCACCGCCACGAACCAGAAGAAGCGCACCTGGAGCGGCATGCGGTCGTTGTGGCGGTACCAGCCCGAGCCCGCCGTCACGGTGACGATCGCGTCGAGGCGCGCTCCTTCCGGCACCGCGCCGAAGAGCTGGCCGCCGAGGCTGTGCCCCAGCGCGAAGGCCGGCAGTCCCGGGCCCATCGCCCGCGCCTCGCGCAGCATCGCGTCGAGGTCGGACTCGGCCCAGGTCGTCACGTCGGCCCGGAAGCCGCGCAGGCTCCCGTCGCGCGAGGCGCCCATGCCGCGGTAGTCGAAGGTGAGCGCGTGCACGCCGTTCTCGGCGAAGTGCCGCGCCAGCGGCTCGTAGAAGTCCTGGCGCACGCCCATGGCGCCGGCCACGAGGAGAGTCGCCCACGCCTCGCCTTCCGCCGGGAAGCGCGTCACCGCGAGCTCGTGCCCGTCCGCGGCCCTGGCCGTGTCGCGCAGCTCCATCCCGTCCTCAGGCCTTGCGCCGCGGCGAGACCCACATGGTGATGACGGCGCGGCAGACGGTCTCGCCCG
>JAHCLE010000406.1 GCA_026125445.1 Burkholderiales bacterium | reverse complement strand
GTGCCTGCGGATGAGGTAGAGCAGCAGGTCCATCGGGCCCTCGAAGGCATCGAGGAAGACCGACAGCGCCTCCGGCGGGATGTAGAGGTCGGCGGGCAGCTCGGTGAGCGGCTCGCCCTTGATCCTCGCGACCGGGAGCGCGAGGTCGAGGCCCGGCTGGCCGGCAGGCAGCAGGGAATCGTTGGCGGCGCTGGCGGTCACTTCTTCCCACCCCAGACGAAGTTGGCGGCGGCCTTCGACATCGCGGCGCTGTCGTGGCCGGTGCCGGGCACGTAGGAGAGCTCCCAGGCGAGCTTCACGCCCAGGTCGCGCGCGGCGGTGGTGGCGGCGCCGAAGAAGTTCTCGCCGCGCTCGACGCGGTTCTCGCCCTGCTTCCTCGATCCGTCGGACTGGTCGAGGTCCTTGTGCTGCGCGTCGGTGTCCTTCTCGCCCAGCAGCACCACGAGCCGCTTCTGCAGCGCGCGGCGAAGCTCCGGCTCGCCGGCGGGCGAATCCACCAGCGAGTGCGGGTAGGAAGCCGCGGCCTTGTCCTTGCGCCACTCCGGCATCATGTACCAGCCGGCGTTGGCGGCGATGGCGACCGAGACGCGGTTGTCGGGCAGGAGGATGAGCAGCCGGTGCACGAACTGCGCGCCGGCGGAGTGGCCGAAGATCGCGTAGTCCTTCTGGCCGTCGCGCATCTCGTCGAACAGGTGCTCGATCATCGAGTAGGCCCACTTGCGGCGGTCCTTGTCGTCGGCCACGCCGCCGAGGTTGTAGTCGGCCGCAGCCGGCCAGTGCTTGTCGGAGAATTCCGGCGCGATCACGAGAAAACCGAAGCGGTCGGCCGCGAGCTCCCAGTTGTCGCGCATGGCGGAGGCCTTGCGGCCCTTGCCGTGCATCGCGAAGACCATGGGGCAGGTCGAGTCGCACTGCCGCGGCCGGTACGTGAACACGCGCAGCGGCCGGTCCGCCTGCCCGCGCTTGTCCGTGAAGACGAAGCTCCACTTGCCCGACGGCACCGGCGTCGCCGCCACCGCCGGCAGGGTCATCGCCAGCGCTGCAAGGAGTATCGCGATCATTCGTTTCATATCATTTTCCTTCGGCGGCAATCGGCGTGGCATCGGCGTTCATCGGCGATTCCAAAGCCTTTCTCCCGCATCACTCTCAGCTGTAATTGAGCCCCATGGCCTCGCGCACATCCCGCATCGTCTCGTCCGCGAGGTCGGAAGCCTTCTCGCACCCGTCCTGGATGATCGAGCGCACCAGCGTCGGGTCCTCCTCGTAGCCCGCCGCGCGCTCGCGCATGGGCTTGAGTTCCGCGTTGATCGCGTCGATCACCGGCTGCTTGCACTCCAGGCAC
>JAHCLE010000405.1 GCA_026125445.1 Burkholderiales bacterium | reverse complement strand
GCGAGGCGCGTGAGCGCCCGGTTGGTGCGGCCCAGGGATTCCAGCAGGCTGCGCTGCACCGCCGCGCGCAGGCGCGAGGACGAGGCTCCCTCGCCGAAATACAGCGCCCGGAATTCCCCGGCCGGTATCTCCAGCAGGGTCGACGCCTCGCGGGCCACGGCGATCGAGCCGTGCGGGGTGCCCAGCAGCACGCCCATGAATCCCAGCGGTCGCCCCGGACCCAGCACCGCGACTCGGCGCTCGCGGCCCTCGACCGGGCGCAGGATCTCCACGGCGCCTCGGGCGACGATGAACACCGCATCGGCCGCGCCGCCCGGCAGGTGCAGCACCTCGCCGCGCGCGAGCTCGAGGACGCGCGCGGCGGCGGCCACCTCGTCGATCTCCTCCGCGGGAAAGCGCTCGAAGAACGCGAGGCGCGGCAGGAAGGCCGCGAGGTCGAACGAGGCCCGGCGCGCGCGCCCGGTGCCCGCGAGGGGCTTCGATGCCCGTGCACGGTCCCTTGCCGGTCGGTCCTCGGGCGCGGCCAGCGCGCCCAGCCGGGCGTTGATGGCGCGCAACCTTTCCGCCAGCACCAGCGTCACGGCATGCTGGAGCTCCCGCGCGGCGCCGTGGCGCTGCGAGACGACGGCGCGGAAGTCCTCGAAGGCGAGGAACCAGCCGTCCACGTGGGCCGTGGCGACGACGGTGGCCGTGCAGGTGCCCGCCTCCACCAGCGCCATCTCCCCGAAGATGTCCCCCGGGCCCAGGCCGGCCACCACGACGCAGTCGCCGCCGGGCGCGGGCACGCGCGCTTCCGCACGTCCGTCGCGAAGCACGAACGCGCCGCGCGCGGGATCGCCATGCCGGACCAGCGTGGCTCCCTGCAGGAACGAGACGGGACGGGCGGCGGCGAGCAGGAGCTCGCGCGCTTCGGGGGAAAGCGATGACAGGAAGGGCTGCGGCATGGCATTGCCCCCGTGGTTGGCCCCCACCCCCAGCCCCCCTCCCAAGGGAGAGGGGAGCCGACTCCCCCTTCTCCCTCCGGGAGAAGGGTCGGGGATGAGGGGGCTACTTCAGGACCGACTTCAGGAGCTTGCCCATCTCCGCGGGGTTGCGCGTCACCTTGATGCCGCACTCCTCCATCACGGCGAGCTTCTCCTGCGCCGTGCCCTTGCCGCCGGAGATGATGGCGCCCGCGTGCCCCATGCGCTTGCCGGGGGGCGCGGTGACGCCGGCGATGAAGCCCACCACCGGTTTCTTCATGTTGTCCTTGATCCAGCGCGCGGCCGTCTCCTCGTCGGAGCCGCCGATCTCGCCGATCATGATGACGGCGTCCGTCTCGGGATCGTCGTTGAACATGCGCAT
>JAHCLE010000404.1 GCA_026125445.1 Burkholderiales bacterium | reverse complement strand
GGAAATGGAGGGAGTTGTCGTACTGGCTGGAATCGACCCGCAAGCCCGTGAGCCATTGAATTGTCGGCGGCAATCGGCGGGGCATCGGCGTTCATCGGCGTTTCCGCTCTAGTTCGCGCATGCGACAAGAAGACCTGCCGGAAGGCCTGGACGAGGAAGAGCTCGAGCCCGCGGACCCGAACCAGTTCTCGGGCCCGCTCGAGTGGTACTGGCACTTCCAGCAGCGCCCCGACTTCGAGACCGACAGCGAGCAGCTGCGGGTCCTGGGCCGGCTCGAGCGCCTCTTCGGCGAGCTGGAGGAATACCGGCAGTACCGCGCCGGGAAGCTGAACCGACTGGTGACCAACCTCGGCGCCGGGCGCCGGCCGCCGCGCGGCATGTACATCTGGGGCGGGGTGGGGCGCGGCAAGTCGCTGATGATGGACGCCTTCTACAAGGTGAGCCGCCACCGGCGCAAGCGCCGCGTGCACTTCCACGAGTTCATGCGCGAGATCCACGCGCGCATGCGCGATCTCGCCGGGACCGAGGACCCGCTCGAGGAGGTCTCCACGCAGATCGCGCGCGAGCTGCGCCTGCTCTGCTTCGACGAGTTCCACGTGAGCGACATCGCCGACGCCATGATCCTCGGCCGGCTCCTGGAGCTCACCATCGCCAAGGGCGTGGTCTTCGTCATGACCTCCAACTACGAGCCCGACGGCCTGTACCCGAACGGCCTGCAGCGCGCGCGGTTCCTGCCGGCCATCGCGACCCTCAAGCGCGAGCTCGACGTGGTGCCCCTGGGCGGCGGCACGGACCACCGCCGGCGCATCCTCGAGGGCTTCCGGGTCTGGTACTCGCCGCCCGGCGAGGAGGCCGACCAGCACCTGGCGCAGTTCTTCGACGCCGTCACGAAGGCGGCCTTCGAGCGCGACGGCGCCATCGAGGTGGGCGCGCGCCCGCTCGCCTTCCGCCAGCGCGCCAAGGGCGTGGTCTGGGTCGACTTCGAGGCCCTGTGCGTGCAGCCGCGCTCGCAGAACGACTACCTCGAGATCGCGAGCGGCTACCACACCGTGCTCGTCTCGGGCGTGCCGCAGCTGCAGCCGGCGCAGACCGACGTGATCCGGCGCCTGACCTGGCTCGTCGACGTCTTCTACGACCAGCGCGTGCGCCTGGTGATGTCGGCCGAAGTCCAGCCCGAGGACCTCGTCGCGCCGGCGAAGGACGTCACGGGGCCGGGCCGCATGGTGCGAAACGAGTTCGCGCGCACGGCGAGCCGGCTTCGCGAGATGCAGTCGAAGGACTACTTCGCCCGCAAGCACGCCTCGGCCGAGAATCCGCAGGTGCTGCGGGCGAGGTAGCATCGGG
>JAHCLE010000403.1 GCA_026125445.1 Burkholderiales bacterium | reverse complement strand
AGCGCCAGCAGCACCCCCATGAAGATCATGCCCCCGGCCATCCCGAGGATGCCGGAGATGAAGGAGGTGACGAGGGCGGAGACGGCGAGGGTGGCGAGAACGGCGGCGGTCGGCATGCACGAAAGGGTATCATCCGCGCCACCATGGCCGACAAGCCGCTCATCGACGAGGAGCTGGCCGCCTTCCTGCAGGGCGGCGTGTCCGTGCACGTCGCCTCGCGCGGCCCCACAAACGTGCCGAACCTCGTGCGTGGCATCGGTTGCCGCGTTTCGGCCGACCGCCGCCAGGTCACCGCGTTCGTGCTCGCCTCCCAGTGCGGTGCGCTGCTCGCGGAGATCGCCATGAACGGCGCCATCGCCTTCGTGGGGAGCCTGCCCAGCACGCACCGCACGGTGCAGCTCAAGGGCACGGACGCGAGGACGGGCGCGCCCGTTGCCGGCGACGAGGCGCTCGTCGCCCGGCAGCGCGCGGCCCTCGTCGAAGACCTCGTGAGCGTGGGCTACCCGCCGGAGATGCCGCGCGCGCTCCTCGGGGGCGACTGGAGCGAGGCCGTGGCCATCACCTTCACCCCGTCCGCGGCGTTCGTGCAGACGCCCGGCCCCGGCGCGGGAGCCCCGCTGGGAGGCAAGCGGTGAAGGAGCTCACGCTCGACGCCATCCGCCCGGGGCTCGAGGGCGAGATCCCGGCGACCATCGCCACCTGCGCGCCCGACGGCACGCCCAACTGCGCCTATCTCTCGCAGGTCGAGTACGTGGACCCGGCGCACGTGGCGCTCTCCTGGCAGTTCTTCAACAAGACGCGCGAGAACGTGCTCGCCAACCCGGTGGCGTGCCTCCTCGTGGTGGACTCGCGCGCCATCGGGCGCTACCGGCTAGTGATCCGCTACCTGCGCACCGAGACCTCCGGCCCGCTCTTCGAGCGCATGAAGGCCCGGCTCGCGGGCATCGCCTCGCACACGGGCATGAGCGGCGTCTTCAAGCTCAGGGGCTCGGACGTCTACCGCGTGGAGTCCATCGAGCGGGTGCCGGGGCCGGTGCTGCCGCCGCCCCCCGAGCGGCGAAACCTGCTCGCCGCCGTGCGCGACTGCGCGCGCAAGATCGGCGGCATGACGGACCTGCAGGGGCTCCTGGACACGGCGCTCGCGTGCATCGCGGAGAACTTCTCCGTCGACCACGCGATCGTGCTCCTGCGCGACGCGGGCGGCGAGCGCCTCTACACCGTGGCGAGCCGCGGCTACCCCGATTCCGGCGTGGGCTCCGAGATCCCGCTGGGGCACGGCGTGGTCGGCGTGGCGGCGCGCGAGCGCACGCCCATCCGCATCGGCTTCGCGCAGGCCGAGTACGCCTACGG
>JAHCLE010000402.1 GCA_026125445.1 Burkholderiales bacterium | reverse complement strand
GGAGACTTAGGCGAAGAACTTTACACAGAAATTAGCTGGTTTCAAAAGCTCTAAATATCCAAACGGTACTGTTGATCGGAATCTGTGGATACCCTCTGGATTGTTCGTAACACTTTTGGATTCGCCCGCGAGTAAATAACGATTACGTCTGGGTGTGAGTTTCGGAAAACACGGAATATTTCGTCGGCGAACGCCTGCCCGATACTCTCAACATTGTCAAAGTCAAGCCAAACTTCTTTGAACTGTTCTGCCCGGGCCAAGACCCTTCTTGCTTGTGAGCGAGAAACGAGTTGCTCATCCCCGAACTGTGCCAAGAAAACGGGTATATGAGTTTTTGAAAATGAGTACTTTTCCCCTTCAGCAATAAACTGGTCAAACACCTCTTCGGTTGTTTGGGCCGCAGTCTCTCGTATCTGCATCATCACTATTGTTCCTTCAATTGCAGCGACGCCTTCAAGTATCCAGTCATCGCCGGAAAACAAATGATGAAAAGAAAAATCCGCTGACATGATTGAAAAAGCATCAAATATTCGGGAGGTAAAGAAAATTCCTTCACCTGTATGCCGTTCGGGATCTGTTGTTAGTTTCCCCTTGACTAACTCTAGCACGGCCTCTCGTGTCGAACTTAAGTTGAACTCTTTTTGAATTTTCGTAAAGATACCTATCCCGTTATCTTCAATCTGTATCTCAATAATCTTGCCTCTGCGTTCAACTTGCACAGTAACTCGAGTTCCTTCAGAGTGATCTATCGCATTGTTAAAAATCTCTGTAAACCCATATTGGCATATATCGAGAACGTTTTTGTCTATCCCCTCCAAAAGAGAGCGAATGTCCTTTCTCCATACCTCGTCCTCTCCAGTATCTTTAGAAATTTCGTAATTAAATTCCTTTCTCAGAGATGTAAGTAATTTGTAAGAAGCAGCTTTTGTCCTGCCTTCAACAGAGATGGCTCCCTCATTCTTAAGGACTGCAAGATGTTTATTTACAGCCTGTCTAGAGATGCCGAATCTTTGAGCAGTGATAGATATCAGGTTCTTAGGATAAAACTCAGCATTAGAAAGAATGAATTCCCGAATTTGCTTAGTTCGCTCCTGGCGAGAGGGTTTTTTGTCAACCATTTTTATCCTGATTGTAAACTTTATCGTTTTTATTGACAACCTTTCTTACACATTAAACCGAACATTGATGATGTCGCCGTCGGCCATCTTGTACTCCTTGCCCTCCAGGCGCAGGCGACCTTTGTCGCGGGCTTGCGCCATGCCGCCCAGTTCGAGCAGTTCGTCGCCGGCTACGATTTCGGCACGGATGAAGCCGCGGGCGATATCGGAGTGGATGGCGCCGGCAGCGTCCAGA
>JAHCLE010000401.1 GCA_026125445.1 Burkholderiales bacterium | reverse complement strand
CAGGGCGCCTGCGAGACCCACGAAGAACGAGCTCACGGCGAAGGCGGTGACCTTGGCGTAGAGCGGGCGGATGCCGATCACCTCCGCGGCCACGTCCATGTCGCGCATGGCCATCCACGACCGGCCGATGGCCCCCCGGGTGAGGTTTCGCGCCACCAGCGTGAAGACGCAGACGATGGAGAGCACCAGCAGGTACTTCTGCACCGGCGACTGGAAGGTGTAGCCGAAGATGGTGAGCGGGGGCGCCGACACCGAGCCCGAGGGCGCGTAGTTCGTGAACCAGCCGATGCGTGCGAAGGCCCAGTCGAGGAAGAACTGCGCCGCGAGGGTCGCCACGGCGAGGTAGAAGCCCTTGATGCGCAGGCTCGGCAGCCCGAAGAGCACGCCCACGACGGTCGAGGCGAGCCCGGCCAGGACGAACACCACGAGCAGGTTGAGGTCCGGCATCCGGATGGCGAAGTTGTAGGCGGCGTACGCGCCCACCGCCATGAAGCCGCCGGTGCCCAGAGAGACCTGGCCGCAGAAGCCCACGAGGATGTTGAGGCCGATGGCCGCGAGCGTGAGGATGAGGAACGGGATGAGGATCGCCCGGAACAGGTACTCGCTCGCGAGGAACGGCACGGCGAGGAAGGCGAAGGCGATCACCAGCAGGACGAAGATCCTGTCCTGGAGGATCGGAAAGAGCTGCTGGTCCGCCTCGTAGGTCGTCTTGTACTGGCCGGTTTCGCGGTAGATCACGGTCGGCGCTCCTACACGCGGTCTATGTGCTTCTCCCCGAACAGCCCCTCGGGCCGGAACAGGAGGAAGACGAGGGCCAGCACGTAGGCGAACCAGTTCTCGATGCCCCCGCCCAGCAGCGGGCCGAGGTAGACCTCGGAGAGCTTCTCGCCCAGGCCGATGATGAGGCCGCCCACGATGGCGCCGGGCACCGAGGTGAAGCCGCCGAGGATCACCACGGGAAGGGCCTTCAGGGCGACGAGCTGCAGCGAGAACTGCACGCCCAGCTTGGAGCCCCAGATCACGCCCGCCACCAGCGCGACGATGCCCGAGACGCTCCACACGATGACCCAGATGCGGTTGAGCGGGATGCCGATCGACTGCGCCGCCTGGTGGTCGTCGGCCACGGCCCGCAGCGCCCTTCCCGTCGGGGTCTTCTGGAAGAAGAGCGCCAGCACGCCCACGAGCACCGCGGAGATCACGGCGGCGATCACGTCCTCCATGCCCACGAGGATGCCGCCTTCGAAAACGCTCTCGAGCAGGATCTTCGGCTCCTTGGGCATCCCGATGTCGAGGGTATAGACGTCGCTGCCCCAGATCGTCTGCCCCAGGCCGTCGAGGAAATAGGCGATGCCGAGGGTG
>JAHCLE010000400.1 GCA_026125445.1 Burkholderiales bacterium | reverse complement strand
GTCGCCGACATCGACCGCCTCATCGCAAGACAGGAAAAACGACTGAAGGAACTCGGCTGATGGCACTCGACCGCAAGATCATCGACACGCTCTCGCACGTCACCACGGCGACCCTCACCACGCTGCTCCTCAAGAAGGGGCTGCGCAACGTCTACATGCGCGGCACGCGGCCGCTGAACCCGGGCCAGCCGCGCCTGGTCGGGCCGGCCTTCACGCTGCGCTTCGTGCCGGCGCGCGAGGACCTCGCCACGCCCGAGTCGTGGTCCAAGCCCATCTCGACCCGCGGCGCCATCGAGGCGATGCCCGAGGGCTGCATCGCGGTGGCGGATGCCATGGGCGTCACCGACGCGGGCATCTTCGGCGACATCCTGTGCGCCCGCATGAAGAAGAAGGGCGTGGCGGGCCTCGTGACCGACGGGATGGTGCGCGACGTGGCCGGCGTGCGGGCCACCGGCCTGCCCGTGTGGTGCCAGGGAGGGGTGGCGCCGCCGTCGGTCGCCGGCCTCACCTTCGTGAACTGGGGAGAGCCCATCGCCTGCGGCGGCGTCGCGGTATACCCCGACGACGTCGTGGTCGTGGACGACGACGGCGCGGTGCTCATCCCGCAGGCGTTCGTCGACGAGATGGTGGCCACGGCCCCGGAGCAGGAGCGCCTCGAGGGCTGGCTCATGTCCGAGGTGGAGAAGGGCGCGGCGCTGCCCGGCCTCTACCCGCCCAACGCGGAGAACAAGGCGCGCTACGAAGCCTGGAAGTCGAAGTCCTGAACCGCCACGCCCGTGGCCCGGGTCATCGACGAGGCGAAGATCGAGGCCGACCGATGGGCTAGACTGGGGCCATGATCGCCGGCCTCGTCCAGATCCTGCTCTTCCAGGGCCTCGGGGAAATCGTCGCGCGGTTCTTCCTGCCGCTCATCCCCGGGCCCGTCGTCGGCCTCGTGCTGCTGCTGGCTTGGCTGCGCTTCCGGGGCGGCGTCCCCGCCACCGTGGACCTGGTGGCCACCGCCTTCAGCCAGAACCTGGGGCTGCTCTTCGTCCCCGCCGCCGTGGGCGTGGTCATGTTCTGGCCGCACATCCGCTCGCACGCGCTGGCCGTGGTGGCCGCCCTCCTCGTGAGCGTGGTCGCGACGATGGCGGTCACGGCGCTGGTGCTGCGCGCCATCGCGAAGGACGGCGAGCCGTGAGCCCGCAGCTGCCCGCGATCCACGAGATCTGGGTCTACCTTTCCGGTAGCCCGCTGCTCGCTCTCATCCTCACGCTCTCGGCCTGGCAGGCCGGCGTGCTCGTCTACGAGCGCTTCGACCGCAACCCGCTCGCCAACCCGGTGGCCATCGCGATCGCCATCGTGGCGGCCGCGATCACGGT
>JAHCLE010000040.1 GCA_026125445.1 Burkholderiales bacterium | reverse complement strand
GCCGCGCATTCGCCTGCCTGCTCGCCGCGGGCGCGCTGCCGTGCGCGGCGATCGGACTGGGCGAGATCCAGGTCCACTCCGGCCTCGGCGAGCCGCTGGATGCCACCGCACCCATCGAGGCGACGGCCGACGCCAGGCCGACCGCCCGCTGCTTCCGGCAGGGCCGGGTGCCGGCCGGCGAGCTTCCCGCCCTCCCCCGCGCGATCTTTTCCGTGGAAGCGGACGGCGCCGGCTGGCGGCTGCGGGTCCGCACGCGCGCGCCGGTGCAGGAGCCCGCCACGCGCCTCCGCGTCGACGCCTCCTGCGAGGACGGTGGCAAGGACGCCACCTCTCGCACCTTCGATCTCCTCCTCGATCCGCGCGCTCCCGAGCCGGCGCCGCCCGCGATGCAGTCGGTCGCCGGTGACACGCTCGCAACCATCGCGGCGGCCATCTATCCGAAGAGCCGTGCCGTTCGCGAGGCCTACGTGCAGGCCCTGCGCGCCGCGAACCCTGCCGTGCAGTCTCTCGGCGCCGACGAGCCGCTGCCGCCCGGCACGCCCGTCGTGCTGCCCGACCTGCGGCGGTTCTCGCTCAGCCTCTCCCTTCCCCGTCCGGCAGCCGCCGAGAGCACGGCGCAACCGCCTCCCGCCTCGGCGCCCGCGAAGGCCAAGGCAAGGGAGAAGGTGCCGCCGAAGGCCGCGCAACCTCCGAAGACCGTCGAGCCCCGGAAGCCCGTGGAGCCCGCGAAGGCGAGGGAAGCGAAGGCGGCGGAACCCAAGGCGGCGCCAGCCGAGGCGCCCAAGGCGGCCGCGAAGCCGGCCCCCGCGACTGCCGAGGCGCCGGCCCCGAAGCCGGAAGCAACGCCCGCGACGAAAGGGACCGCGCCGGCGAAGCCGGGAGAATTCGTCCTGCGGCTTTCGGCCCCGGCGGTCGACCTCAGCCGCAGCCGCGGCATCGACGACCGCACGCGAGCGCAGCTTCGCGAGCGCCTCCTGATCCTCGACGCCGACGACCAGGTGGCGGCGCTGCTGGCGATGCGGCACAACCTCAAGCAGCTGGAAGGCCGCGTCGCCGAGCTCCAGCTCAAGCTCTCCACGCTGCCCACGCCCGTGCCTGCCCGGCCCGCGGAGCCCGCGAAGGTCGCGGAAGCGCCGAAGGCCGCGGAACCCCCGAAGGTCGTGGAACCCCCGAAGGCCGTGGAACCCCCGAAGTCCGAGACGCCCTCACAGCCAGCGAAAGTCGAGGAGCCCGCGAAGGTTCCCGAGCCCGCGAAATCCGTCGAGCCCGCGAAGACCGCCGAAGCGCCGAAGGCGCCGGTGGCCGAGCCGAAGCCCGCGCCGGAAGCGCCCGACGAAGGCGTGCCCGCATGGCTGTGGGGCGTGCTCGCCCTCGCGCTGGGCGGCATCGCGGCAATCGCGTGGAAGCTTCTCGCGGGAAGGAAGCCCGCCGCAGCGGCTGTGCCGCCCGCCGCGCCCGCCCCGCGCCCCCATTCCGACCTCGACGACGCCGAGGCCATGATGGGCGCCGGCGAGGCGCCGCCCGCCGAACCGGGCGAGCATCGCGTCGTGGCCTCCTCCGACGAGTCGCTCGCCACCAGCGTGCGCGGCGCCGATCCGGCCGCGCTGCGCCGCCGCTACATCGAGGAGCGCTTCCCCGAGATCGCGAGCGGGACGATCCAGCCGGCCGACCCCGACTCGGTGGTGAAGGCAGCGCGCCTCTTCTACGAGGACGGCGCCCTCGCCCGCGCGGTGGAGCTGCTGCATTTCTCGGTGGAGGAGGACCCCGCCTCCCTCAAGCCGTGGCTCGCGCTCTTCGAGATCTTCCGCCTCGAGGGCCTCACCGGCGAGTTCGGCGAGCTCGCGCAACGCTTCCGGGAGCACCACGGTTCGAGCGAGTACTGGCGCAAGGTCCAGTTCATCGGCCGCGAGATCGACCCGGCCAACGCGCTCTACCGCGAGGCGCCACTGGACCACCTCGAGACGATCGGCCCGGCCGCCGCGCGCCGCGCGATGCCCGTCACCTTCGACCCGCTGGCGGAGAACTGGCTCAACGCCCCCATGGACTTCACCACGGACGCGCTGGCCGCGAGCCTGCGCGCGGGCCTCCTCGCCGACGCGAAGCTGCAGGACACGGACCTCGTCGCCGATCCCATGCCCGCGCTCAAGAACGTCGAGATGTTCAACGTCGCCTGAGGACCGGCCGTGCCCAACGACCCCAACCCCGCCTACCCCGTCGACATCGACCGCGTGCTCGCGGTGAAGACGGTGCGCGAGGCCGGCGGCCGCGCCCTCTTCCTCGCGGCCGTGCGCGGGCTCGGCCGCGACGAGCCGCCCTACGACATCGAGCGGCTCAGGCGCCTCATTCGCGTCGAGGAGCACTTCCAGGCCCTGCTGCTCTACGACCAGCTGGAGTTCCTGCGCGGGCCGGCCGCGCCCTCGGAGGCCGACCGCGACCTCGCGCTCACCGTTCAGCGCATCTGCCTCGAGGCGGCCAACGGGTTCCAGCGCTTTCTCCGCCACCGCGAGGAATGGGCGGGCGCGGAGAACGCGGACCTGCGCTTCCGGGTGACGGGACTCGCCCTCAACGCCATCCACTGCTTCGTGAAGTGGGGATGCTTCCTCGCCGAGCCGGGGCGCGTCGTCCCCTGGAAGCAGCTGCACGCGCTCTACGCGCTGGCCGAGTCCGAGGGCTACTCGCAGGTGCCCTTCGTCCTGCACGGCGCGCAGCCAAGCTTCAAGCCCTCGGTGCAGTCGCTCTACCTGCGCACCCTCATCCTGGACCTGGTGAACGCGGGGAACCTCACCCGCGTGCAGGTCGAGATCGCCGACGGCTGGTTCTCGTCGTGGTGCGGCGACTACTCGCTGGACACCGACTACTCGTCGCGCTCGCACCTGTTCTTCGTCGACCTCGCCTCCGACAAGGGCCTGCACCTCATGCGCCGGGACAGCCACGGCGAGACGGTGCGCTACGTGCGCGCCGACGGCCTCAAGGCGCAGCTCGAGGAAGTGCAGGCGGGGCTTCGCCACGGCCGGCTCTACGCGGGGCACGGCGCGGGCGCAGTCTTCCCGGTCGAGGAGCACGTGGCGCTGCTCGCCATCGTCGAGAAGCTCTACCAGTCGATGATCGCGGGCGCCGAGAACCGCCTCGAGGAACGCACGCGTTTCGAGGACCGCGAGATCGACGTGGTGGTGGGCCTGGAGACTGTCCTCGCCAAGATCCGCCGCGGGCCGGAGCACGCGCCCGCCGCGCCGTCCGCCCCGCCCTCGCACGCCATGACCGAGATGGTCGAGATCAGCCCCACGGGCCTCTCCCTCACCTCCTTCGACACCGGGCCGGGCGCCGCGGTCGCCATCGACCCCGACGTGCAGACCTGGCGCGTGAAGGACCTGAGCTCCAAGGGCTACGGCCTGCTCGTCGACAAGGCCGCCGCCGACGGCGTCATGCTCAACGGCGTGATCGGCATCCGCAACCAGGCCACGGGCGGCTGGATCGTCGCCGCCGTCGTGCGGAAGCTCGCCAACCGGGTCCGCGGCGAGATCCTCGCGGGCGTGGAGGTTCTCTCCTTCCACCCGCTGCGCGTCGAGCTCGTCCCGGCGGAGGGCGGCCCCGCCGTGGAAGCCCTCTACCTCCCGGGCTTCGACGGCAACGGCAAGCTCGACTCCATCGTGGTCCGCACGGCGGACTTCTCCGCCACCACGCCCTATCGCCTCGCCGCCGGCGGCAGCACCTACCGCATCCGGCTCAACCGCATCGCGAAGAAGGGCGCCGACTGGATCAGGGCGCGCTTCGAGATCGAGGCCCGGGCTTGACCCCGGCGCGCGCGCGCCGCATCGCCTTGGCGTCGGCCCGCACGGGCCGGTAGACCTCCACCCGGTCGCCCTCGCGCAGCGCGAACGCGGGGCCTCGCGCTCGCCCCCAGACGCCCGTGCGGCCGAGCGCGAGGCCGGGATGGCGCTCGGCGACCCTGGCGACCTCGAGGGCCCGCGCGAGGCTGGCGCCCTCCTCCAGCTCGACCTCCACGAGGTCCTGCCCCTCCGGGATCGCGACGACGACGAGCACGCGCATCAGCCCCCCGGCGCGGCGATGGCGGGAGGCGGGGCGGCCGGGAGCGTCGCGGCCCGCTCCACGAAGCGCTCGACGATCGTCTCCATGATCTGCCCGAAGACCGGCCCCATGACCGCATCGATCGCGCGGCTGGAGAATGCGTAGTCGATGGAGAACTCGATCGCGCAGCCCTGCGCGCCCAGGGGCCGGATGTGCCAGTGGCCCGCCAGCCGCTCGAAGGGCCCGTCGGCGAGCTCGAGGTGGATCCATTCCGGCGGCTGGTTGCGGTTGCGGGTGGCCACGTGGCTCTTCAGGCCGTGGAAGTCGATGTCGATGCGCGCGTGGGTCTCGGTGGGCGTGCGGCCGAAGACCTCCACGGAGGCGCACCAGGGCAGGAACTGCGGGTAGGCCTCGACCCCGTCGACGAGGTCGAACATGGCCTGCGCGGGATGGTCGACGATGACCTTGCGGGTGATGGTGGGCATCGGAGCGGCATTTTAAGGCCCGGCCCCGGTAGAATGCGAACCTCGCGCGAGCCCTCCTCCGCCCCACCCTTTCCGCGCGCCCCCCATGAGCATCGTCGAGAACCGCAAGGCCTTCCACGACTACTTCATCGAAGAGCGCTTCGAGGCCGGGCTCGTGCTCGAGGGCTGGGAGGTGAAGGCGATCCGCGCCGGCCGCGCGCAGATCAAGGAGGCGTACGTGATCGTGAAGGGCGCCGAGGCCTTCATCATCGGCATGCACGTGAGCGCGCTGCCGACGGCCTCCACGCACGTGCATCCCGACCCCACGCGCACGAGGAAGCTCCTGCTGCACGCCTCCGAGCTCGCCAAGCTCATCGGCAAGGTCGAGCGCAGCGGCTACACCCTGGTGCCGCTCAACCTGCACTACGCCAAGGGACGGATCAAGGCCGAGATCGGGCTCGCGAAGGGCAAGAAGCAGCACGACAAGCGCGAGGCGGAGAAGGAACGCGACTGGCAGCGCGAGAAGCAGCGCCTGATGCGCGCCCGCCCCTGACTCCCGACCGGCCCGGGCGCACTATGTCCGGCCGGGTAACAGCCGCTTCCTCCGCGGCTATCGCACCGGGGGCCGGCCCGCGGCCTAAGATTGCGGCACAACCGAACGGAATGCGAGCGGGACGACGGCATTCACGAGAGGCCGTCCCCCATCCGCGCCGCCACAAGCCGAGGAGGAGGAACGCATGCCAGCACGCAGGATCCTGATCATGGGCGCGTCCTACGGGTCGCTCCTGGGCGTGAAGCTCGCCGCCGCGGGCCACGCCGTGAAGCTCGTCTGCCTGCCCGCCGAAGCGGGCCTCATCAACGCCAAGGGCGCGATCGTCCGCCTGCCGGTCAAGGGCCGCGAGGGCCTGGTGGAGCTGAACTCGCGAAACCTCCCGGGCAAGCTGGACGCGGCCGGGCCGGGCGAGGTCGATCCCGCGAATTTCGACCTCGTCGCGCTCGCGATGCAGGAGCCGCAGTACCGCCAGCCCGGCGTGCGCGAGCTGCTCGACGCCGTGGCGAAGGCGCGCGTGCCGTGCCTTTCGATCATGAACATGCCGCCCATGCCCTACCTGAAGCGGCTGCCGGGCGTCGACGCCGGGCGATGCGTCGACTGCTACACCGACGCCTCGGTGTGGGACGCCTTCGACCCGAAGCTCGTCACCCTTTGCAGCCCCGACCCTCAGGCCTTCCGCCCCCCGGAAGAGGAAGTGAACGTGCTGCAGGTGCGGCTGCCGACCAACTTCAAGGCGGCGCGGTTCGACTCCGACGCGCACACGGCGCTGCTGCGCGAGCTGGAGGCCGGCATCGAGGCGGTGCGCTTCGACCCGGGCGACGGGCCGGTGGAGCTTCCCGTGAAGCTCAAGGTGCACGACTCGGTGTTCGTGCCGCTCGCCAAGTGGGCGATGCTGCTCGCGGGCAACTACCGATGCGTGCAGGCCGACACCGTGCGTCCCATCAAGGAGGCGGTGCACGGCGATCTCGCGGCCTCGCGCGCCGTGTACGAGTGGGTGGTCGACCTGTGCGTCGCGCTGGGCGCGAGCCGCGCGGACCTCGTGCCCTTCGAGAAATACGCGGCGGCCGCACAGTCGCTGGGCAGCCCCTCGTCTGCCGCGCGCGCTCTCGCCGCGGGCGCCCAGTACATCGAGCGCGTCGACCGCCTCGTGCAGGCGGTGGCGGCGCAGAAGGGCTTGCGAAACGCCGCCGTCGACGAGACGGTGGCCCTGGTCGACGACTGGCTGGTGCGCAACCGCCGGAAGGGCTGACCTACTTCTTGGCGGGAGCCTGGATCTTCTGCCCGGGCTTGATGGTCTCGGGCATCGGGGAGGCGGCCTTGAGCTCCTCGATCCCCTTCACGGCGATGCCCGCCCAAAGGGCGAAGAGGCGCTCGAACTCGGCCATGTTGCTGGCGCTCGAGGCCCGCTGCGGCGAGCCGTCGAGCGTCTCGCGGCGGTCGACCACGCGGCCCAGGAGCGTCCCGGCGCGCGAGTCGCGCACTTCCAGGTTCAGCGTGGCGTCGCCCGCCTCGACCGTGTAGGTCTCCTTCACCCCCGACTTCATGGAAGCCGGCGCGTTCACGTAGAGGTCCACCACGCGCGGCGCCACCTCGAGGACGTCGTCGCCCGGCGCGGTGACCACCTCGTAGCCGCCGGCCTTGAAGGCCTGGGCCCAGACCTTGTCGAAGCCGGAGCGCGCCGCGTCCAGGATCTTGAGGGCATCGGCGTCCGTGACGCGCCCGGCCGAGGAGAGCCTCGGCGTTCCGGTGTCGTTCACGTTCCGCAGCCAGTTCTTCTGGAAGGCGACCTCGGCCGGCTTGAGGAGCACCTTCTTGTAGGGACGGAAGTCGGCGCCCGGCAGGAGCCACGCGCGGCCCACCTTGCGGGCCTTCACCGCGACCAGTCCTTCCGGTGTCACGTCCGTCCGGGCCGGCTGGGCGGAGACGGCCGTGGCCGCCAGCCCGAGGAAGGCGGCGAGCGCGAATCGAGTCAGGGATTTCATGGCAATTCCTCCGGGAATTCCCGCGTGGACGGGGAGCGGGGAAGAGTCTAACTCCCGCCCGCGGCGCCCCGTGTGACGATTCGTGCCATCGTCCGGGGGCTGGGGGAGGAGGTGGGGTGGCTGATGGGATTCGAACCCACGACAACCGGAATCACAATCCGGGACTCTACCGCTGAGCTACAGCCACCACCGACGGCCGCGCCATGCGCGCGGCCGGGAAAAACTGGCACGCCCGACAGGATTCGAACCTGTTACCCCCGGCTTAGAAGGCCGGTGCTCTATCCGGATGAGCTACGGGCGCAAACCGAACCATCGCGGGCATCGAATCGGGTCGGGGTGGAGGGATTCGAACCCCCGACAACTTGCTCCCAAAGCAAGTGCGCTACCAGGCTGCGCTACACCCCGCCGGGTCCATCCAAGGCGAGGGCGGATTATACGCCGCCCCCGCCCCGGAAGCCCACCGGGGAGTGGCGCCCTACTGCGCCGCCGGGCCGCCTTCGCCCGCGGGCGCCGCGGCGTGCTCCTCGCGGCGGGCCGGCGGGTCGAGCAGCGCCTTGCGCGACAGGCGCACGCGGCCCTTGTCGTCGGCCTCGAGCACCTTCACCTTCACGACCTGGCCTTCCTTGAGGTAGTCCGAGACGGCGTTGACGCGCTCGTGGGCGATCTGCGAGATGTGCAGCAGGCCGTCCTTGCCGGGCAGCAGCTGGACGATCGCGCCGAAGTCGAGCAGGCGGATCACCGGGCCCTCGTAGACGCGTCCGACCTCGACGTCCGCGGTGATGAGCTCGATGCGCTTCTTGGCGGCGTCGCCGGCCTCCTGCGACAGGCAGGCGATGGAGACGGTGCCGTCGTCCTCGATGTCGATCGTGGTGCCGGTCTCGCGCGTGAGCGCCTGGATGACGCTGCCGCCCTTGCCGATCACGTCGCGGATCTTGTCCGGGTTGATCTTGATCTTGATGACGCGCGGGGCGTAGGTGGAGAGCTCGTGGCGCGGCCCCGGCACGGCGGACTTCATGAGGCCGAGGATGTGCATGCGCCCCTCCTTCGCCTGGTCGAGCGCGACCTTCATGATCTCCTTGGTGATGCCGTTGATCTTGATGTCCATCTGCAGGGCGGTGACGCCCTTGTCGGTGCCGGCGACCTTGAAGTCCATGTCGCCCAGGTGGTCCTCGTCGCCCAGGATGTCGGTGAGGACGGCGAAGCGGTTGCCCTCCTTGATGAGGCCCATGGCGATGCCGGCCACGTGCGCCTTGAGCGGAACGCCCGCGTCCATGAGGGCGAGGCAGCCGCCGCACACCGAGGCCATCGAGGACGAGCCGTTCGACTCCGTGATCTCGGAGACCACGCGCAGCGTGTAGCTGAACTCCTCCTTGCTGGGGAGCACGGCGATGAGCGCCCGCTTGGCCAGGCGCCCGTGGCCGATCTCGCGGCGCTTGGGCACCCCGACGCGGCCGGTCTCGCCGGTCGAGTACGGCGGGAAGTTGTAGTGCAGCATGAAGCGCTCGGTGTACTCGCCCTGGAGGGCGTCGATGCGCTGCTCGTCCTGGCCCGTGCCGAGGGTCGCGGCGACGATGGCCTGGGTCTCGCCGCGGGTGAAGAGCACCGAGCCGTGCACGCGCGGCAGCAGCGTCGGGCGGATCGAGATCGGGCGCACGGTGCGCGTGTCGCGCCCGTCGATGCGCGCCTCGCCGTTGAGGATCTGGCCGCGGACGATCTTGGACTCCATGTCCTTGAGGATCCCGCGCACGACGTTGCCGTCGGCGGGAGGATCGGCGTTCACGACGCAGGCGTCGAGGACCTTCTTCTTCACGTCCTCGAGCTTCTCCTGGCGCACCGCCTTCGACTTCACGCGGTAGGCCTCGGCGATGTCGGTCTCCGCCAGCGCGCGGATCTTCTCGACGAGCGCCGGGTCGGTCTGGGCCGGGGCCCAGTCCCAGTCGTCCTTGCCGCCCTCGTCGGCGAGCTCGTTGATGGCGCGGATCGCGGCCTGCATCTGCTCGTGGCCGTAGACCACGGCGCCCAGCATCACGTCCTCGGGGAGCTCGCTCGCCTCCGACTCCACCATCAGGACCGCCTGCTCGGTGCCGGCGACCACGAGGTTCAGCTGCGAGGTCTCGAGCTCCGTCTTGGTCGGGTTGAGGATGTACTCGCCGTCCAGGTAGCCCACGCGCGCGGCTCCGATGGGGCCGTCGAACGGGATGCCCGCGAGCGTGACCGCGGCCGAGGCGCCGATCATCGCCGGGATGTCGGAATCGACCTCGGGGTTGATCGAGAGCACCGTCGCGACGACCTGCACCTCGTTGTAGAACCCGTCGGGAAAGAGCGGGCGCAGCGGCCGGTCGATGAGGCGGCAGGTGAGGATCTCCTTCTCGGAGGGGCGCCCCTCGCGCTTGAAGAAGCCGCCGGGGATGCGGCCCGCGGCGTAGGTCTTCTCCTGGTAGTCGACGGTGAGCGGGAAGAAATCCTGCCCCGGCTTCACGTCCTTGCGGGCGGTGACCGCCACGAGCACCACGGTGTCGTCCATCGTCACCAGCACGGCGCCGTCGGCCTGGCGGGCGATCTCGCCGGTTTCCAGCGTCACTTGATGGCGGCCGAACGCGAAGGTCTTCTTGATCGGTTTCACTTTTTTCGATCCTCTTGGAATGGGGGAGCCGGTGCCCGGCGGCGTTGCCGGCCCGGGCTGCCGGACCAATGAAAAAACCCCGCGCGGGCCCGTGGAGGGTTCGTCGCGGGGTCTGTCGTCCGGCAGGTGCCTACTTGCGGATGCCGAGGCGCTCGATCGTCGAGCGGTAGCGGTCGACGTCGGTGCGCTTGAGGTAGTCGAGGAGGCTGCGGCGCTGGCTCACCATGCGCAGGAGTCCCCGGCGCGAGTGGTGGTCCTTCACGTTCGCCTTGAAGTGCTCGGTGAGGCTGTTGATGTTCTCCGTGAGGAGGGCGATCTGCACTTCCGGCGACCCGGTGTCGCCCTTCTTGCGCTGGAATTCGGAAACGACGCGCGCCTTGTTGGCGGTGGTTACGGCCATTGCTCAATTCTCCTGGGCGATTCGCCCGCGATAGTTATTACGGTCTCGAGGAAAGGCGGGATTTTAGCAAGTTTCGGGCCCCAAACTCAAGCCGAATCAGGGGCCTATGCGGCAGCCCCGGTGGCCATGAGGCGCGCGGCCGCCAGCCGCCCTTCCCCCACCTTTCCCACCCCGATGAATACGCCGGCAGGGCCGAAAAGGGCCCACTCTCCCGGTTCCCACTCCTCGCGGGCCGCCAGCTCCTGCCCGTTGCGGATGGCCCAGGCCTCCCGCTCCGCCAGGTCCGCCCGGGGAAGGGTGCGCACGAGGACCTCGACGGGAAGGAGCCGGGCGCGGGCTGCCGCCAGCCCCATCTCCGCCAGGGCTTCCGGCGTCACCGCCTCCTCGACGCGGAAGCCCCCTGTCTCCGTCCGGCGCAGCTCCGTGAGGTAGGCGCCGCATCCGAGGCGCTCCCCCAGGGATTCCGCCAAGGTCCGGACATAAGTCCCCTTGGAGCATTTAAGCGAAATTACGAGCCTTTCGCCGGAGAACGATACTATATCGATGAACTCGACCCGGATCGACCGGGGCTCCCGGACGATCTCGACCCCCTGCCGGGCGAGGTCGTACAGACGCTTGCCCTGGACCCGGACGGCGGAATGCATGGGCGGAATCTGCATCGAAACCCCAATCAACTCCCGCGAACAGGCCTCTATCTTCGAAATGTCCGAGGGAACGGCGCCGCCGGGGCGAATCTCGCCTTCGGTGTCTCCCGTGCTGGAAGTCGCTCCCAGGCGAAGCGTCGCGAGGTAGGTCTTGTCGGAATCGATGAGAAACCGGGAGAACTTGGTGGCCTCGCCGAAGACCAGCGGCAGCAGGCCCGTGGCGAACGGGTCGAGGGTGCCGGTATGGCCGGCCTTGAGCGACCCCAGGGCCCGCTTGGCCATGGCCATGGCGCGCGTCGAGGTGACGCCCGCGGGCTTGTCGACGAGGAGGACCCCGTCCGGTCCGGTCCCCGGGGCCACGCGCCTACTTGGGCTTGCGCCGGCGCGGGGCCGGCGCGGGAGGCGGGGGGGCGACGGCCTCGTCGATGAGGCGCGACAGGCGCGCGCCGCGCTCGATGGACTCGTCGTAGGCGAAGTGCAGCTCGGGGACGGTGCGCGTGGTGAGGCGGTGCGCGAGGCCGGCGCGCAGGAACCCGGCGGCCCTCGAAAGCCCCTCGCCGCAGGCGCGCGCCTCCTCGGGAGAGCCCAGCGTGGTGAACCAGACCTTGGCGTGCGACTGGTCGCGCGAGATCTCCACCCCGGTCAGGGTGACCATCTTCACGCGCGGGTCGCGAAGCTCCAGGCGCACGAGCTCCGAGAGCTCGCGCTGGATCTGGTCCGCGATGCGGGCGAGGCGAGCCGTGCTCATGGCCGTGCCGGCCCCGGGACGAGGCTCAGGCGAGGGTCCTCGCCACCTCGACGACCTCGAAGGCCTCGATCTGGTCGCCGACCTGGACGTCGTTGTAGCCCTTGAGGGACAGGCCGCACTCGAAACCCGACTTCACTTCCTTCACGTCGTCCTTGAAGCGCTTGAGCGAATCGAGCTCGCCCGTGTGCACGACCACGCCGCCGCGGATGAGCCGCACCTGCGAGCCGCGCTTCACCATCCCCTCGGTCACCATGCAGCCGGCCACGGTGCCGACCTTCGAGATCTTGAAGACGTTCCGGACCTCGACCATGCCGAGGACCGTCTCCTTGCGCTCGGGGGCGAGCATCCCGGTGATGGCGGCCTTCAGGTCGTCCACCGCATCGTAGATGATGTTGTAGTAGCGGATGTCGACGCCGGAATGCTCGGCGAGCTTCCTCGCCGCGGCGTCGGCCCGCGCGTTGAAGCCGATGACCACCGCCTTGGAGGCGAGCGCGAGGTTCACGTCCGACTCGGTGATGCCGCCGACGCCGGTGTGGATGATGTTCACCTTCACCTCGTCCGTGGCGAGCTTCGAGAGCGCGTGCGCCAGGCCCTCGTAGGAGCCCTGCACGTCGGCCTTGATGATGAGCGCGAGCGACTTGGCGCCGCCCCCCTCGGTCATCTGCTCCAGCGCGCTCTCGAGCTTGGCCGCCTGCTGCTTGGCGAGCTTCACGTCGCGGAACTTGCCCTGGCGGAAGAGCGCGATCTCGCGCGCCTTGCGCTCGTCGTTGAGCACGAGCATGTCGTCGCCCGCGCGCGGCACTTCCTGCAGGCCCTGGATCTCCACCGGGATGGACGGGCCGGCCTCGGTGACCGCCTTGCCGTCCTCGTCGGTCATGGCGCGCACGCGGCCGAACACCGCGCCCGCGAGGACGTTGTCGCCCTTCCTGAGGGTGCCCGACCGGACCAGCACCGTGGCCACCGGGCCGCGCCCCTTGTCGAGCCGCGCCTCGATGACGGTGCCCTTGGCGGGGGCGTTCACCACCGCGCGAAGCTCCAGCACCTCGGCCTGGAGCTGGATCGCCTCCAGCAGGCGGTCGATGCCCTGCCCCGACTTGGCGGAGACCTCGATGAACTGCGTCTCGCCGCCGAACTCCTCCGGCACCACGCCCTGCGCGAGCAGCTCCTGCTTGATGCGCTGCGGATTGGCCTCGGGCTTGTCGATCTTGTTCACGGCGACGACGACGGGGACGTTGGCCGCCTTGGCGTGGTTGATCGCCTCGACGGTCTGCGGCATCACGCCGTCGTCGGCCGCCACCACGAGGACCACGAGGTCCGTGATCTGGCTGCCGCGGGCACGCATGGCCGTGAAGGCCTCGTGGCCCGGCGTGTCCAGGAAGGTGATGACGCCGCGCGCGGTCTTCACGTGGTAGGCGCCGATGTGCTGCGTGATGCCGCCGGCCTCGCCCACCGCCACGCGGGCCTTGCGGATCGTGTCCAGGAGCGAGGTCTTGCCGTGGTCGACGTGCCCCATGACCGTGACGACGGGCGGGCGCGCCTCGCGCACCTGCTCGGATTCGCCCGCCGCGGACTCGGTGAGGAAGGCCTCCGGGTCGTCGAGCTTCGCGAGCTTGGCGACGTGGCCCATCTCCTGGACCACGATCATCGCCGTCTCCTGGTCGAGCACCTGGTTGATGGTCACCATGGAGCCCATCTTCATCATGGTCTTGATGACCTCGGCCGCCTTCACCGACATCTTGTGCGCGAGGTCGCCCACCGTGATCGTCTCCGGCACCAGCACCTCGATCACCTTCGGCTCGGCGGGCGCGCTGTAGCCCGCGGCCGCCTCCTCGTCGCGGTGGCGCGAGCCGCGCGCGCCGCTGCGCCAGCCGCCGCGTCCGCCGCCCGTGTCGCCGCGCGTCTTCATCGTGCGGCGCTTGGCCATCTCGTCCGCCCACGAGCTCGCGGGCTTGGCCGGCTTCTTGACGACCTTCTTCTCTTCCGGCTTGAGCGCGGTCGGGCGGTGCAGCGTGCCCTCGGCGGGGGCCTTGGCGGCCTCGCCGGCGGCGGGCGCGGGCGCCTCCGCCTTCACTTCGACGAGGACGGGGGCGGCGGCCTCGGTGGCAGGCTCCTCGCCCTTCTTGCGCATGACGCGCTTCTTCTTCGGGGCCTCGCCCTCCGCGGGAGGCGCGGCCTCCGGGGCGGCGGCGGCCGCGGCGGCGGCCTCGGCCTCTTCCTTCTTGGTCTTCGCCTTCTTGGTCTTCGACTGGGCGTCGGCGGCCTGGCGCGCGGCGAGCTCGGCCTGGCGGCGGGCCTCGTCCTCGCGCTTCCTGACCTCCTCCTGGTCGATGATCGGCGCGGCCGGGGCGGCGGGCTTCTCCACCTCCACCGGCTGCTCGGGCTTGTCCACCTTCACGAAGGTGCGCTTCTTGCGCACCTCGACCTGGATCGTGCGCGCCTTGCCCGTCGAGTCGGCGCGCTTGATCTCCGTGGTCTGCTTGCGCGTGAGGGTGATCTTCTTCTTCTCTTCCTTGTTGCCGTGGACCTCGCGCAGGTAGTCGAGCAGGCGCGTCTTGTCCTGCTCGGTCACGGGGTCTTCCGCGGCCTTCTTGTTCACGCCGGCCGCCTTGAGCTGCTCGAGCAGGCGGGGCACCGTGAGCTTGAGCTCCTCGGCGAACTGGGCGACGTTGGACTTGGCCATAGCGTTTCCTTACCCGGCGGGCGTCAGGCCTGCGCCGGCTCCTTGAACCACGGCGCGCGCGCCGTCATGATGAGCTGGCTGGCACGCCCGGCCTCCATCCCGGTGAGCTCGGTGAGCTCCTCGGTGTCGAGGTCCGCGAGCGCGTCCATCGTGGTGATTCCCTTCGAGGCGAGCAGGCGCGCGGTCTGCCCGTCCATGCCCTCCATGCTCTCGAGGCTGCCGGCGGCGCTCTCCACCGTCTCCTCCCGCTGCAGCTCCTCGGTGAGGAGGGCGTCGCGGGCGCGGCGGCGAAGCTCGTTCACGGTGTCCTCGTCGAACGCCTCGATCTCGAGCATCTCGTTGATGGGGACGTAGGCCACCTCGTCGAGCGAGGTGAAGCCCTCGGCGACCAGGATGTCGGCCACCTCCTCGTCCACGTCGAGCTTCTCCATGAAGAGCGAGCGCAGCTCCTGCGTCTCGGCGCCCGCCTTCTCCTGGCGCTGCTCGACGGTCATGATGTTGAGCTCCCACCCGGTGAGCTGGGAGGCGAGCTTCACGTTCTGGCCCAGCTTGCCGATGGCGATGGCCTGCTGGTCCTCCTCGACCACCACGTCCATCGAGTGGCGCTCCTCGTCGACGACGATGGAGCTGACTTCCGCGGGCGCCAGCGCGTTGATCACGAACTGCGCGGGGTCCGGCGACCACAGGATGATGTCGACGCGCTCGCCGGCCAGCTCCTGGGTCACCGCCTGCACGCGCGAGCCGCGCATGCCCACGCAGGTGCCCACGGGGTCGATGCGCTGGTCGTTCGACTTCACGGCGATCTTGGCGCGCAGGCCCGGGTCGCGCGCGGCGGCCTTGATCTCGAGGAGCCCCTCCTCGATTTCCGGGACCTCCAGCTCGAAGAGCTTCACCAGGAAGTCCGGGGCGATTCGCGACAGGATGAGCTGCGGGCCCCGCGCCTGGCGGTCGATCTTGTCGATGTAGGCCCGCACGCGGTCGCCCACGCGCAGGTTCTCCTTCGGGATGAGGTGGTCGCGCGGCAGCAGCGCCTCGACGCGGCCGGACTCGACAATGAGGTTGCCGCGCTCGGCGCGCTTGACGGTGCCGGTCACCAGCGACTCGCCGCGCTCGAGGAAGTCGTTGAGGATCTGCTCGCGCTCGGCGTCGCGGATCTTCTGCAGGATCACCTGCTTGGCGGCCTGGGCGCCGATGCGGCCGAAGGTCTCGGGCTCGAGCGGCTCCTCGAATACGTCGCCCAGCTTGGCCTCGGCGTTCTCGGCGAGCGCGTCGGTGATCGCCACCTGGTGCGCGGGCTCCTCGTGCTCCTCGTCGGGCACGACGGTCCAGCGCCGGAAGGCCTTGTATTCCCCCGACTCGCGGTCGATCTCGACCCGGACGTCGACCTCGTCCTTGAAGCGCTTCTTCGTGGCCGAGGCGAGCGCCATCTCGAGCGCGAGGAACACCACGTCCCTCGGCACGTTCTTCTCGCGCGACAGCGCGTCGACCAGCAACAGGATTTCCTTCGTCATTTCCACCAACCTCCGCTTCAGACGTCCGGCACCAGCCGGGCCCGGTCGATTTCGGCCATCGCGACCGACCAGCGCTTCCCTTCCACCTCGAGGACGACGGCGTCGCCCTCCACCCCGGCGATGCGCCCCTCGAGGCGCCGCCGGCCATCCCGCGGCAGCTTCAGGCGCACCGTGGCATCCCGCCCCGCGAAGCGCCCGAAGTCCTCCAGGCGCTTGAGCGGCCGGTCCAGCCCCGGCGACGACACCTCCAGCCGCGAGTAGTCGAAGCCCTCGACCGCGAACACCCGCGTCAGGTGGTTGCTCACCGTGGCGCAGTCCTCCACGGTGATGCCGGCGGGCTTGTCGATGAAGACCCGGACCAGGCCGCCGCGCGACATTTCCAGGTCCACGAGCTCGTAGCCCAGGGACCCGAGGGTCTTTTCCAGCCAGCCGGCGCTTCCCGAAATCGGTTCCACAAACGAAAAATGGGCGCTGCCGCCCATCTCTTTTTTCGAAACTTCAACAGTATAGCAGGAGTCGCCCCCTTCCGGAATCCGGACGGACCTCCAGCCAAGGGCCGCCCGCCCCCCGCCCGCCCGGGACCGAGCCCCGGAGGCGCCGCAAAGTCCTGCCCACCCGCCGCGAGCGTCCGCTAGAATCCGACTCACCCGGGCAGGGGGATGGGCGTGGGATCGGCGGGATGTCGCGCCGAGCGCGGTTCCACGGCCAGCCGGCGTCGGGTGACCAGTTCCACGACAAGGAGAGGACGTTTTCATGAAAAAGAAGAGGCAGCACGTCGCCGCGGCCTTCCGCCGCACCGCGATTTCCGTCGCCATCGGGATGTGCCTCGCGGGAGCGGCCCACGCGCAAAGCGCGGACGGCACCATCCTAGGCAAGGCCAAGGCGGGGGCCACCGTCACCCTGACCGGACCTGGGGGCGTGATGTCCCGGGCTGTCGCGAATCCCGACGGCACGTTCACCTTCCCGAAGGTGGCGCCGGGCAGCTACAAGGTCTCGAGCGACGGCGTGTCGCACGACGTCCTCGTCGCCGCGGGCGTCGAGTCCAAGGTCGCGCTGGACACGGCGGCGGTGGAGAAGCTGACGGTCACGGGCTCCCGGATCGAGCGCGACACCTTCAACTCGACCTCGCCCATCCTCGTGATCACGCGCGACGAGACCATGATGTCGGGCTTCAACTCGACGACGGCCGCCCTGCAGGGCACCGGCGTCACCGCGGGCGGCTCGCAGATCAACAACGCGTTCGGCGGCTTCGTGACCGACGGCGGCCCGGGCGCCAACACGATCTCGCTGCGCGGCCTGGGCGCCACCCGCACCCTCGTGCTCCTGAACGGCCGTCGCGTCGCCCCGGCGGGCACGCGCGGCTCGGTGGGATCGGCCGACCTGAACATCTTCCCGACGGCCGTGGTGGACCGGATCGAGGTCCTGAAGGACGGCGCCTCGTCGATCTACGGCTCCGACGCGGTCGCGGGCGTGATCAACGTCATCACCAAGAAGAACATCAAGGGCGTCACGCTCGAGGCCCAGTACAACTACCCCGAGGACGGCGGCGGGGAGGAGACGCGCGCCTCGGCCACCTTCGGCTTCGTCGGCGACAAGGGCCACTTCAGCGGCTCCCTCGAGGTGTACGACCGCAAGGAGCTCACCTGGGGCGACCGCGACTGGATGAAGTGCCAGACCGACTATCGCCGGACCGTCGCCAACGGCGTCGCCGGCGCCTGGGGCAGCGCCGACTTCATCGACCCGAGGACCGGCCAGTCCAAGTGCTACACCATCACGGGCACCGGCAACAACGGCGTCACGATCAACACGCTGGGCACGGCCTCGATCGCGGGCGTGGGCGCGCCGGGCTCCGTGGGCACCTCGTTCAACCGCTGGCGCCCCAACTCCTCGGTCACCACCGGCCTCGCGGGCTACGAGGGCGTGGGCGGCGGCTCCAACAACCTCAACGTCCGCGACACCTTCGACCCGCGGATCATGAACAACAGCCTGATCTCGCCGGCCAAAGTGGTCACCGGGTTCTTCCAGGGCGGCTACGACACGGGCGTTCTGGGCAATGCCGAGCTCTACGGCGAGGCGCTCCTCAGCCGCCGCGAGTCGCACCAGATCGGCTTCCGCCAGCTGTCGCTGGACTACACCCGGGGCAGCCCGCTCATCCCCTCGGGGCTGGCGAGCGTCGCCGGCAACTTCCAGTCGGCCGCCACCGCGATCGCCCCCGGGCCCATCCAGTACCGGGCCTTCATCGGGGCGGGCAATTACAAGAGCGAGCAGGACGTCGACTACACGAAGGTCCTGGGCGGCCTGAAGGGCGACCTGCCCTTCGGCGACTGGCGGTACGACGGCGTGGTCACCTACGCCCAGTCCGACGCCAAGTACGGCTACGAGGTGTTCCTGACCGACCGCGTCACGCGCAGCCTGGACGTGGTCCGCAACGCCGACGGCAGCGTCACCTGCCGCAACCCCGCCGACGGCTGCGTCGCCGGCCCGGCGCTCACGCCCGCCCTCCTCGGGGGAGCGCTCCCGCAGGCGTGGATGGACTACGTCTACACCAACACGGTTGGCAAGACGAAGTACAAGGAGACCACCACCACCCTCAACACGAACGGGACGCTGTTCCAGCTGAAGCACGGCGACGTCCGCGGCGCGGTGGGCATCGAGTACCGGCGCGCGGAGATCGACGACACGCCTTCCGCCGACATGCAGAACGCCAACCTCTACAACTTCACGTCCTCCGCGATCACCCGCGGCAAGGACTCCGTCTGGGAGATCTACGGCGAGGCCGAGGTGCCGATCCTGCGCGGCCTGAAGGGCGCGGAGGAGCTCACGGTGAACATCTCCGGCCGCTACACGGACTACAAGTCCTACGGCGCCGACTCGACCTACAAGGTCGGGGCGATCTACTCGCCGGTTCGCACGGTGACCTTCCGCGCGGCGCAGGGCACGTCCTACCGCGCCCCGGCGCTCTTCGAGCAGTTCGTCGGCGCCACCACCGGGTTCCTCAGCGCCACGGGCGACCCGTGCAACAACTACGGCGCCCTGGACCCGGCTTCCGCCCGCGCGCGCAACTGCGCGAGCGAGGGCCTGCCCGGTAACTTCAACGCGACCAGCAGCATCGCGAGCGTCACGATCGGCGGCAAGGACGCGGGCCTCAAGGCCGAGACCTCGAAGAACAAGTCGCTCGGCGTCATCGTCCAGCCGGAGATGCCGAAGGGCTTCGGCGACATCTCGCTCGCCGTCGACTACTACGACATCCAGGTGGACAACGGGGTCGACCGCATCGGCACGGCCAACATCCTGCGGCTCTGCTACGACACGCCGAGCTTCGGTTCGGCCTACTGCCGGCTGGTCACGCGCGCCGCGGCGGGCACCAACCGGGCGCTCTCGGTCAACAACAGCTACGTGAACGTCTCGACCGACGTGGTGAAGGGCTTCGACTACACGGTGCGCTACGTGCGCAACATCGGTCCGGGCACGTTCCGCGCGAGCGGCGTCGTCACGCGCTACACCGAGCAGGCCAACAAGCTCTTCCCGGACGACCCGTTCGACAGCGTGAACGGCACCATCGGCGCGCCGAAGATGACCGGCGTCTTCGACTTCAGCTACCAGTGGAAGGAATGGAGGGTCCGCTACGGGCTGGAGTGGATCGACAAGATGGACAGCTACGCCTACCTCGAGGAGGATCCGGCGACGAGCACCTACCTCTTCGAGACGCCGAGCTATACCCGGCACAACCTGTCCGCGGAGTACAAGAAGGACAAGTGGTCGGTCATCGTCGGCGTGCGCAACCTCGCCGACAAGGCGCCGCCGCCCATCTCGCAGGGCTTCTACAACCGCATGGGCAACGCGCCGCTGTACAGCGGATTCGACTACGTCGGCCGCACCTGGTTCGTCAACGGCACGCTCACGTTCTAGTCCCCGCAACGCACGCCACGCCACCGCCCGGTGGCGTGGCGTTTCTTTTCAGGAGGTGGCTGCATCATGCGCATTTCCTCGCCCGCCTGGACGGCGGCCCTCGTCGCCCTGCTGGTCGCCGCCGGCGCCGCCCAGTCCAAGCCGACCCCGCCGTCGATCGAGCAGATGGCCGCCTTTCCCCGGATGTCGAGCTTCACGGTGGCGCCGGACGGCAGGCACCTCGCGGCCATCGAGGCCCGCGGGGAGGATCGCGTCATCCTCGTTTGGAAGACCGACGCCCTGGACAAGCCGCCGGTCGCCATCGGCTCCTCGCGCATGAAGCTGCGCGGCGTGCAGTTCATCAAGAACGACCTGCTCGCCGTCACCATGTGGCAGCCCTACGACGCGCGCCTCGACCGGGTCACCAAGACCTTCGTCACCAAGCTCTTCATCACCGACCTCGCGGGCAAGGACTGGCACGAGCCGATGCCCCAGGAGCGCGCGATGAGCCGGGTCGGGGAGAAGCTGAGCGCGCTCGCCAGCCCCACGGTGCTCGATTCGCTGGTGAACGATCCCGACCACATCCTGGTGATCAGCGACGAGCTCGGCACCGCCGGCGACGTCTTCAAGGTCAACGTCCGGACCAACCGCGCCGAGCGCATCCTTCGCGCCGACAGCAAGATCGCGGGCTACGTGACGGACCTGGAGGGGAACCTGCGCGCGCGAACCCGGGCCGACGTGGACGGCACGGGCGCCTTCATTGCCGCGGAGATCCGCGAGCCGGGCAGCGGAAACTGGGTGGAGCACTTCCGCTCGTACGTGAAGGAGCGCGACGCCGTGCAGATCGTCGGCTTCGCCAAGGACCCCAACATCGCCTTCGTCCTGAGCAATGTAGGGCTCGACAAGACCGTCATCTACGAATACGACATCGCCGCGCGCAAGCAGAAGGAGATCCTGTTCAAGCACCGCTTCTTCGACGCCGGAGGGATTCGCATCAGCCGCAACAGGGGCGGCGGGGACGTCGCCCTCGGGGACATTCTCGGCATCGGCTACGACGGCCCGCGCGGCGGCGGCTCGGATGTGCAGTGGACCTCGCCGAAGACGCTGGCGATCGACAAGGCCATCCGCGAGGCCCTGGGGCTGCGCCGCGAGCCCGTCCGGGTGGTGGATCCCGCCACCGGGGCGAGCGCCGATATGGAGTACGACCTCGAGGCGGCCTATACCATCACGGCCTCGACGCCGGACCTGAACACCATCGTCTTCCAGGTGGGGGGCGACTCGCGCCCGCCGGAGTATTACCTCCTGCGGGGCGGCAAGCTCACGCTGCTCTCCAAGGCCTTTCCCGAGATCGACCCGGCATCGCTGGGCAGGACGCGCCTCATCTACTACAAGGCGCGCGACGGCCTCGACATCCCGGCCTTCCTCACCACGCCGAGCACCGACCTTTGCGGGCCGGCGCCCTGGCCCGCGGTCGTGCACCCGCACGGCGGCCCGTGGTCGCGCGACGCGATGGGATTCGACGGCTCGATGTGGGTGCCGCTCATGGCCTCGCGTTGCTTCGCCGTGCTCCGGCCCCAGTTCCGCGGCTCGCAGGGATGGGGCCGCAGGCTCTGGAAGGCGGGCGACGCGGAGTGGGGCCAGAAGATGCAGGACGACAAGGACGACGGCGCCAGGTGGATGGTCGGCCAGGGCATCGCCAGGGCCGGGCGCATCGCGATCTTCGGGTTCTCCTACGGGGGCTACGCCGCGATGGCCGCTTCCGTCCGGCCCGACGGCCCGTACAAGTGCGCCATCGCCGGCGCCGGGGTCTCGGACCACAAGCGGATCTGGGCGCAGTTCTACACCAACCCCTTCTTCCGCGAGCGCCAGGCGCCCACGGTAGACGGCCTCAATCCCGTGGACCACGCCGACAAGCTGCAGATCCCGATCATGGTCTACCACGGCGATCGCGACCAGACCGTGCCCCTGGAGCAGTCCGACTGGTTCGTCTCCAAGGCGAGGGGCGGCAAGCGGCCCGTGGTCTACCACGAGATCGCGGACTACGGCCACGGACCCGCCTGGACCCGAAAGACCTTCGGCGACCAGCTGCGGATCATCGAGGACTACCTCCTGCGCGACTGCGGGGACAAGGGCCTGTAGTTCGCGAGGGCCGGGCGGCGGCGCGAAGGGGCCGAATTTGCCTGGCGTTGCCCGGGGCGCCGTGGCGTTGCGCAAACGAGACAAAATCCGAAAAGTGTTGGATGTTTCACAAGACTGTGGCTATTATCCCGCGATCGGCCGGGACCGGCGATCGTTTTCCCGGACCTTTTCGGCATACAAGTATTTGTTTTTAAAACAATTGTCGAAAGTCCGGCGGGCCCGAGGGGGGCCTGCGCCGTAACCCTACCCGTTACGGCAGCGACCGGATCCGGCCTGGTGGGTCTTGAAGGAAAAGTCAGCGCTTAACAATGTCAACACTTAGGAGCCCCGAGATGAGGAAGCGTGTGCAGCCTGCGAAGAATGTGTCGGAAAACCGGATGCGAGTCCTGTCGCTCGCGTTGGTCCAAGCCCTGAGCGCCGGAGCCGTGGCGAGCCTCGCCACGACGGCGGTGCATGCGCAGTCCGCCGAGAAGGTCGAGAAGATCGAGATCACGGGTTCCCGCGTGAAGCGCGCGGACGCCGAAGGCGCCCTGCCCGTTACCGTCATCGGCCGCGAGGAGCTGGAGGCGAGCGGCAACAACACCGTGGCGGAAGTGATGCGCAACGTCACCTTCACCAACGCCGGCAACTTCCGTCCCCAGTCGGGCAGCTCCGCCCAGGGCTTCTCGGAAGTGAACCTGCGCGGCCTCGGCAGCCGCCGCACCCTGGTGCTCATCGACGGCAAGCGAATCGCCAAGTCGCCGATGGTCGGCGACGCGGTCGACATGAACTCCGTGCCGCTCGCCGCGGTGGAGCGCATCGAGATCCTGACCGACGGCGCCTCGGCCATCTACGGCTCGGAAGCCATCGGCGGCGTGGTGAACATCATCCTGCGCAAGAACTTCGACGGCGTGGCGGTGAGCGTCGGCGGCACCCGCGTGTCCCTGCCGAAGGAAGGCGGCGACCGCCAGGAAGCCAGCGCCATCATGGGCATGTCGGGCGACAAGGGCCGCTTCCTGCTCGGCGCCAACACCACCCAGCGCGACATCATCTTCCAGCGCGACGCCTACGGCACCGCCGGCAACCGCGGCGCCTCGTCCTACTCGAACAACTACTTCGCCTCCCCCGGCCTCGGCGGCTTCATCGCCCCGGTGCCCGGCGGCTGCACGAACCCCAACTTCTACATCGCGGGTGGCCGCTGCCGCTACGACTTCGCGACCGTCGCCGCCGACGAGGCCGAGGTCAACACGAAGAGCTTCTTCGCCCGCGGCGAGTACAACATCAACGCCGACTGGACGGCCTACATGACGTCCAACGTCACCACCACGGAGACCTTCGGCCGCTACGCCCCGGTTCCGGGCGAGCTGCGCATCTTCCCGGGCAGCCCCGCGCACCCGTGGGCACCGGACTTCCCGGATCCGTCCCTGCGCACGCGCGTGGCGCCTGACCAGACGATCTACCTGGGCCACCGCTTCGCCGCCGGCGGCGCGCGCGACACCACGACCGAATCGACCCTGTACGACACGCTGTTCGCCTTCAAGGGCCGTGCCTGGAACGCCGATTGGGACCTCGGCCTTCGCAAGTCGACCAACAAGTACAACGAGATCGGCCGCGGCTTCGTCATCCAGACGCTCGCCGAGCAGGCGGTCATGGAAGGCCGCTACAACGTCTTCAACCCGGCCGCGACGCCTCCCGACGTTATCGCGTCGTTCACGCACACGACGGGCCGCACGGGCCTCTTCGACACGACCGAGCAGTTCGCCAACGCGACCTTCGACGTCTTCAAGATGAGCGGCGGCGCCGCGCGCCTGTTCGTGGGCGCGGAGCACCGCAAGGAAGTCTACGAGGACATCTACGACTCGCTGTCGGAAGGCGGCGTCGTGCTCGGCAGCTCGGGCAACTCGGCGGCCGGCACCCGCAAGGTCACCTCCTACACGGGCGAGCTGGTGATGCCGATCACCAAGCAGCTCGAGGCGTCCCTGGCCCTGCGCTACGACAAGTACTCCGACTACGGCAACGACACCTCGCCCAAGGCCTCGGTGCGCTACCAGCCGACGAAGAACCTGACGCTGCGCGCCTCCTACGGCGAGGGCTTCGCCGCCCCGACGCTGCCGCAGCTCTCCGCGAAGCCGGCGTTCTCGGCCGACTCCATCGTCGACACGCGCCACTGCCTCGCGGACGGCAACTCGGCCGCGGACTGCGCGGACCGCCCGTCGTTCCAGATCAACGGCCTCGTGATCTCCAACCCGGCCCTGACCTCGGAGCACTCCAAGCAGTGGTCCGCGGGCTTCGCCTGGGACGTGACCCCGTCGGTCAGCCTCAAGGCCGACCTGTGGGACACGAAGATCGAGGACGTGATCGTGAACATCTCCGCCCAGGAGATCGTGAACCGCGA
This sequence comes from Burkholderiales bacterium, assembly GCA_026125445.1. Taxonomy (GTDB): domain Bacteria; phylum Pseudomonadota; class Gammaproteobacteria; order Burkholderiales; family Usitatibacteraceae; genus FEB-7. The sequence continues at coordinate 562 of JAHCLE010000040.1, read as the reverse complement.
CAACGGCGACAGCCCGTTCGCGATCCCGGCCGGCCTGTCGATCACGCGTGACGCGACCGGGTTCATCACCCAGATCGTGCGCGGCGCCACCAACGAGGGCACGCTGCAGCAGCGCGGCATCGACGCGAGCGCCTCGTTCGGCCCGTTCAGCCTCGGCAAGTACGGCACCTACCGCAGCGAGCTGACCTGGTCGCGCATGCTGGACGCCAAGAGCAACGGCGTGCCCTTCGACGGCATCTTCGGCTTCCCGAAGGACCGCGGCCTGTGGCACAACAGCTGGAAGATGGGCCCGGTGGACTTCACCTGGAACATCAACTACATCGGCAAGCACGGCGACGACAACATCGGCTACGCGGGCGGCTACGCCACGCATGACCTGCAGCTCGCCTGGCACACGCCGGTCAAGGGCCTGAAGGCGGTCATCGGTGCCAACAACGCCACCGAGAAGAAGCCGCCCCTGGTGACGGACGACACGCGTCCCTTCGACTACGACCTGTACGACGGCTACGGACGCCAGGCGTACATGCGCGTGGAGATGAAGTGGTAGGCTGACGCGCAGTCA
>JAHCLE010000004.1 GCA_026125445.1 Burkholderiales bacterium | reverse complement strand
GATGATCTGGTTGGCGGGCACGCGGCTGTCGGCGCAGCCGATCCACAGGTACTCGGGCGACTGCTGCTGCGCGAGGCCCGTAAAGAAATCGGGATCGCTGCGCAGGACTCTCTCGGCCCAGGCGCGGTTGTTGTCGAAGAGGCGGGAGAGCGATCGCATGGATTCCGGTCAATTGCGGATCTGCTGGCGGCGGTGATTATCGATCCAGAAGCCCCACAGCACCAGCAGCCACTGCGCCTGGCCGACCCACGCGATGGCCTCGACGCTGGGCGGCGGGGGACCGAGGAGGTTGCCGGCCTGGATCGCGAGGAGGAATGCGACCAGCCCCGCGAAGCCCCAGCGGCCGGCGCGGTCGACGGGCCTCGTGGTGCGCGCGTAGAGCCAGGCGCCCAGGACGAAGATCGGGATCTCGATCGCGAGGGTGAGCGGCAGCGACGACCACGCGCCCAGCCCCACCCGTGCCTCCATGCCGGGAGCGAGCGGCAGGTCCGGCGCGTGCACGATCGCGTCGAGGAACCAGTGGCTCGCGACCAGCGCGGCGACGACGAGGGCGTTGCGCGGGTTGCGCCGGATCACGAGGTGGACGCCGCCCACGGCGATGGACCACCCGAGCACGGCCGCGAGGCTGTGCGACACCGGGTAGTGGTCGAAGGCGAGCGGGGTGACGGCGGTGGCGCCCGGGACGATGCGCACGCTCTCCACGCCCAGGAGAAGCAGCGTGGGCCACAGGAGATCGATGAACTGCGCGGCCACGAAGAGCCAGCCGAGCGAGACCTGCGGGGCGATCGCCTTGGCGCCGAAGCCCGCGCCGAAGTGGCCGAGGAACATCAGCCCTTCTCCCCGTCACTGCCGGGAAGCCTCGCCAGCAGTTCGGTTGCGACGGCCTTCATCGTCTTCGGTTCCCCAGGCGGTTGGCAATGCCCGCCATTATGAGGGCATCAGAGGCCCTGCAGCCCGCGGACGGGGATCTCGCGGTTGTCGCCGTCGCGGAAGCGCCGCACGCCGCGCAGGTTCACCAGGAGATCGGCGAAGGCCCGCGAGTAGGCGTCCGTCGCGCCGACGTAGCCCCAGTTGAAGCGCCCTCCCGAGAACTCGCGCGTGTTGCGCACTTCCGCGGCGATGTCCATTCGCCACCGGCCGCCCTCGCGCACGAAGAAATGCGGCGACGTGAAGGGCGTGCCGGTGAAGTAGAGGATGGCGAGGTCGCCGCGCTCGACCAGGGAGAAGCGCTTGCCGAGCTCCCCCATCAGGATGAACTCGGCGTAGGCCGGGCTGAGGGGGAACTGCGCGAGGTACCGCCGCGTGTCGGCGGTGAAGAGGTCCACGTCCGGGTCGAAGACGGGCTGCGCCAGCCACTCCAGGTAGCGGGCGAAGGCCGCGTTGGGCGAATCCTGGGCGACGAAGCGCTCGCGGAGGGCGGGATCCAGCCGGCCGGCGGGAATGGCCTTGGCGCCATCCACGCGGGGGACGGCGGCGGTGACGCCCGCCCCACCGGAAAGGTGCGTCGCGCTGGGCAATCCTTTCAGCACCGTGGGATCGAAGGCGTCGCCCAGCACGGCCTCGCGCACGCGGTGCTGCAGCAGCCGCAACATCAGGCGCAGCCCCACGGAGAGGTCGCCGGAGGCGAAGAAGGCGCGCGCGTGGTCCCTCACGAGGTAGCTCACGAACGCGTCGGGGAACATGCCCTCCAGGCCGTAGCCCACCTCGACCTTGAGGCGGCTGCCGGCCATGTCGTAGAGGAGGAGCACGCCGCGCTCCTCGCGCGTCCTGCCGCCGATGCGAAGCTCCTGCACCAGGTTCGTGGCGAGCTCTTCCAGCGGCTTTTCGCCCGCGTGGCGCACGAACACGAGGCGGATGTCCACGTCCGACTCGCGGTGGATGAGGCCCAGGTACTGCTCGAAGCGCGGCACGTCCCCGGGGGGCAGGACGCCAGCGATGTCGTGGATGAGACGGCAGCCGGTCTCGCCGGGACAGAGCTTCAGATGCGGGCCGGACGCGATGGAAGTGCGGGCGCGCGACTTCCAGGACTTCCACCCCCACACACCGGCCGACGCGACGGCCGCCGTGACGGTGGCGATCGCGAGCAGGCGGAGGATCCGGGTCATGGGAGGCGCCGGCGAAGGACTACTTGCGGCGCTCCAGCTTCGCCTTCAGGTCCGCGAAGGGGTTGTGGGTGGCGCCCTTGGGCTTCGCCTCGCCCGTGCCGCCGCCCGCGAGCTCGAGCTGCTTCTGGTGCTCGTTGTCGTGGCAGTACACGCACAGCAACTCCCAGTTGCTGCCGTCGGGGGGATTGTTGTCGTGATCGTGGTCGCGGTGGTGCACCGTGAGCTCGCGCAGGTTGGCGCGCGTGAAGGTGCGAGCGCAGCGCCCGCACACCCACGGGTAGATCCTGAGCGCCTGGTCGCGGTAGGTGAGGGCGCGCTCGTCGGCCGCGCGCCGGGCCTCGGCGACGATGCGATCGAGCTTCGAGGGATCGGCCACGAAGTGTCAGCGGTACTTCTCGGCGCAGCGCGCGATCTCGGCATTGCTGCCGAGGTCGAGGCAATGGCGAGCGTCGACGTCGCGGGCGCGCTTCTTGCCGCGCTTGGGCGCGGGCGATGGCGGGGATGCCGGCGCGGCCTTGGCTGGCGCGGCGGCGGGCGTTGCCTCGGGGGGCGGGGCTGCCGGAGCGGGCCTGGCGGGCGGAGTTGCCGCGGCCATCATGGCCGGAGCCTCCCTACGGGGCGCCCGGCGATGACGATACGGCTCCGCGCAACGCACGACCTCCACGATGTCCCCGAGGTCGAGGCAATGCCGCGCGTCGTTGGGGTCCGCCGCGGGTGCGGACGCCTGCGCGAAGCTCACCGGGGGCGCGTACGCCAGGAGCGCGGCGAGCGCGATGCAGGTCCAGTTGCTGCGTGTGCTTTCCATCGTGACCTCCCGGCCGCAGGGGACTACTTCACGCGCCTGACCTTCGCCACGCGGCTGCTGTCTTCGAATTCGAGGGTAAAGGAGCCCATGAAGGCGCGGCGGATCCTCACCTTCGGGTTCTCCTTGTGGATGTAGCCCGAGCTGCTGTCGCTGATCTGCCAGGACTGCCCGTTGGCGAGCGTGATGACCGTGTTGGGCCCCCAGCCCTCGAACATGCCGGGGATGGTGCTCTCGATGGCCTCCAGCTGGGCGGCGGGCGTCTTCGCTTCCATGCCGAACTGCTGGGCCGGCGTAGGCGGCGCTTCGGCGGCCCGGGGCGCGGCGGCCGGCGCGGCGGCTGCGGGCGTGCCAGCCTTGGGCTGCGCGGCGGCGGCGGGGGCGGTCGACGGCACGGCGATCGCGTCGTAGCAGGCGAGCCTCGCGGCGGAATCCTTGATGGCGCGGCAACGCAGGATGCCGGCGTCGTCGGCGAGCGCGGAGGTGGTGGCGGCGAGGAGGAAGAGCGCGAAAAGGCGCATGGAAGTCGTCCGGCGTGGAGGGGTAAAGCTGGATTCTGGAGCCCCCACGGTGCGGGGTCAAACCGGACCTTCAGGCGGCCTCGTATTCCAGCAGCCAGAAGTTCTGCAGGTCCTGGTACGCGGGCCGCACGCCGAAGCCCGCGATCATCGCCTCCAGCTCCGCGCGCGAGGGGAAGTTCTTGAGGACGCGGTGCATCGTGCCGTCCTTGAGCCGGCGCATCTGCCAGGTGTTGCCGTGCGCGTCTCGCTCGGCGATCGGGAAGTCCTTGAGCTGCACTTCCGAGTTGTCGATGAGGACGACCTTCGCGCCAGGCGCGAGGTGGCGGTGCAGGCTCGATAGGAACTCGTTGCGTCGCTCGACCGGCACGTGCGAGAGCCACAGGCCGGCAAAGGCGGCGTCGAAGGTGCCCAGCGATTCGGGCAGGTCGTAGGCGTCGGCGAGGGCGAAGCGCACGGCCCCGACACCCGGGCGGCCCCTGGCGAGATCGAGAGGCTGCGCGACCGCGTCGGTGGCCGTCATCGCCGCGGCCGCGGGGGCGATGTGCTGCGTCCAGTAGCCGGTGCCGCAGGCGATCTCCAGCACCTTGCGGCCCGCGAAGACGGCGGGCAGGTGCGACTTCAGGAAGGCGATGTCCTCGCGGCGCTCGGGCTTGTCGTAGACGTCGTCGTAGTACGGGGCGCGGGCCGCGTAGTACGACTGCATCTCGTCCCTGGAGGGCATGGTCAGGCGGGGGCGGGTTCCGGGCGCACCGGACGATGCATGAAGACCAGGAGCCCGGCGATCACGGCGAGGTGCCCGGCCATGAGGGCCAGGACGAATGCGTCTGGCCACTCCCACGGCGTCCCAGAGTGCGCCATGAACATGTAGACGTAGGAGGACGCGTGGGCGGCGAACTGGATTGCGAGCGCGGCAGCCAGCAGCGTGCGTCCCCAGGGCGCCTTCCCGGCGAATCCGATCGCCCCAGCCAGGAGGGCCAGGGCCACGACGAGGAGCGCCACCCCGAAGGGCATCGATATCGGCGGCTCCTTGCCGGTAGCGATTCCGAGTCCGAGCAGTCCCCCCTGGGTCACTCCCACGAGCGCGGCATAGGCGAGGGCCGCGTTGGCTACCCACGGCATGGTGCGAAAGGTGATCGGCATGCCGCCGGGCCCGTACTCCTTCTCGAGCGTCTCCCGGACCCTGTGCACCGCCTGCATGACGAAGATCGGATCGTGCAACGCGGACTGGTTCGGGAATTCCAGCCGCATGCGGTAGCGCGTGTAGTTGTCGAGGTTCAGGTCCGCGGGCAGGGGCTCCTCACCGTAGGCCTGCTCGCGCCGGCCCTCGATCTCGCGGTAGATGTCCGCGTCCTCGTAGCCGTTGGACTTGAACTCGTAGTAGCCGCGGACGATGGCGACGATGGTGGCTTCCGGCTGCGAGGCGAGCTCCGCCTTGCCCAGGCCCGCGATCACGTCGTCGGCCGGCCGGTCGGCGCTGCGCAGGCGGATGATCGCGCGGACGAGCTCGGCGTCCTTCACTGCCGGCCCGCCTTCCACGCTTCGATGAGGGGCAGCAGCGCCTTGCGCCGCTCCAGGCTTTCCGCGGGCCAGTACTGGTCGCGCTCGTAGTACTCCGGCACCGCGGGCTGCCCCGGCGGGATCACCACCCAGGGCTGCTTGGAGGCGGTGAAGATGTGGATCTCCGGCGGCAGGGCATCGGGGTTGTCCAGCGTTCCCACGCGCACGAACTTCACCAGCGGGCCGGCGCCCGCGTAGTTGCTCCACACCGCGACCCGGCAGCGCGGGCAGCGCGCGATCAATTGGCCCTTGCCGCTCTCGGAAGGCGTGTCCACTATCTCCGGCTCGCCGCCGAGGTTCGTCACGCGGTCGGCCTCGATCATGGCGTTGAGCGCGAAGGAGGCGCCCGACTCGCGCTGGCACCAGCGGCAATGGCAGCAGTGCACGAAGAGCGGGCGCGTCTCCATCCGGTAGCGCACGAACCGGCAGTCGCAGCCGCCTTCCAGCGGGAACACGGTGCCTACTCCGCGTACATGGGCTTGCCGTCGTTCAGGCGGATCCAGCCCTTCACGATGCGGTAGATGTACCAGATGAGGTCCGCGAAGAGAACGAAGACGCCCACGGCGACGAACGTGAGCACGAGCCCGATCACGCCCCACAGCAGGCTGAACCAGAAGGTGCGGATCTGCCAGCGGAAGTGGCTCTCGAGCCAGGTGCCCGCCACGTCGTCGCGCTTGACGTAATTGATGATGATCGCGACGAGGCAGGTGACCCCGAAGACCAGCGACGCGGCGTACAGCGCGTAGATGATCGTGGTGAGGCTCTTGTCGGAGACGCTCTTCTCGGCTTCGCTCGTTGTCATTGTTGGCTCCCTCGGTGGGCCGGCGGCGGGCGGGTCACCCGACGCGCTTCACCATCGTATAGCGGACGACGCCGTGGGGGTAGACGGCGTGCTCGTAGGTGACGCGGTAGCCCAGCGACTCGTAGAAGCGCGGGGCCTGGAAGGAGAGGGTCTCGAGGTAGAAGGTGTTGCAGCCGCGGCCGCGGGCGTGGTTCTCGAAGGCGTACACGAGGCGCGTGCCGATGCCCGACTTGCGGTGCGCCTCGCTCACCCAGAGCTGCTGGATCTCGGCGCAAGGCCCCCAGCTCCGGCCCACCGCGCCGCCGATCACCTCGCCACCGGGCAGGCGGGCGAAACAGGAAAGCGGCGTCACCTCGTGAAGGGGCGCCACGGCGAAGTTGAACTCGTCCAGGCCGTGGTCGACGACGCCGGCTTCCTTCTTCGGATGGTCGTCGTGGGTGGAGATGGAGATGTCGGCGGGGCCGGCCATGGCCCCGAAGATTACTTCTTCGTGTAGCGCCCGTCGAATGCCGTGGCCCATTTGCCCTCGGCGTCCGTGGATTCCCAGTGCTGGCGGACGCTGCCATCGGCGTTCGGCGTCCACGTGATGCGGTGCTTCGTTACGCGGCCGTCGGTGGCGGTGGTCGCGCCTTCCATCACCATGCTGCCGTCCTTCAGGCCGCCTTCGAGCAGGAGTAGCGTGCCGGCGTTGTCCACCCAGGTCTGGTGCCACAACTTGCGGCCGGCGTCCCAGGCGTTGAGGCTTTCGCCCTTGTAGCCGCGCTCCGTGTCGTAGCGCTCGTGCAGCACGCAGCCGCCGTACTCGCGCTCGATGCGGTTCACGCCGGCGAGCTTGCCCTTGGCGTGCACGTTCCATTCGCCGAGCCAGAAGTCGAACTGGCGGTGGGCGGGGGTGTCGCAGGGACTGGCGGCTGCGGCAAGGAGTGGGAGGGCGGTGGCGAGGTTGGCGAGTTTCCGGTGGATGCGCGGAGTGGTGCCGTTCGAGGACATCGTGTTCTCCCGTTCATCGCGCGGCTCTGGCAGCCGATGGCCGAGTCTAGTGGCGCGAGAGAACGCCCAAGCGTTGCGAAAGGTGACCGGACCTTGCGGCGGTCAACGTCCCTTCGGCACCTCGTAGCGAAGCTCGGCGAATCCCGGGCCGAACATCTGGACGGCCGTGAGTCGAAGGGGCGGGGTGGTGATGTTGCGGGGAAGGAGGGGTTTCCCCGCGCCCAGGGTGACAGAGGCGACCTGGACGATCAGCTCGTCGAGTAGCCCGGCGTCGTGGAACTGGCCCACGAGGTCGCCGCCGCCGACGATCCAGAGGTTCCTGCCGTTGGCGGCCTTGCGCATCTCTTCGTGGGCGGGGCGGACGTCGCCCTTCGCGAAGCGGATGTCGGCGTTGGGGATCGTCGGGAGGCCGCGGCTGGAGAACACCCAGGTGGGCTGCTCGTAGGGTCAGGGCTCTCCCTCGTCGGTGCCGGGCTTGATGGCGTGGCGCAGCATCCACTCGTAGGTGTGGGAGCCCATGGCGAGGGCGCCGACGTCCTTGATGAACTCGGGGTAGCTCGTCGTGCCGATGTCGCCAAGAGGGAAGAGCCACTCGAGGGAGTCGTCGACGGTGGCGATGAAGCCGTCGAGGGTGGAGGCGGTGTAGTACTGGGTATTCATCGGGGCGTTGCGACAAAGGGTGAATCAGCGCGGATTCTGCGGCAGGCCGTCGGCGATGTCGTAGTAGTCGCCCTTCTCGGACACGAAGATGTGCATGGCCAAATGGGTCGAGGTTGGGGTGTCGAACGCGCCCATCGCGATGCCGATCCAGTCGCGCGCCGGCGGATCGAAGAACAGGGACGAGCCGCACCGAAAACAAAATCCCCTCCGCACCTTGGCCGACGAGTGGTACCAGGAGATGTTCTCCTCCCCCGTGACCTCAAGGGCGCTCTTCGGGACGTCCGTCGAGGCGAAGTAGTGGCCGGAATGCTTCCTGCACTGGACGCAATGGCAGGCGTCGGGTGGCTTCAGATCGCCCGTCACGACGAAGCTGACGGCGCCGCACAGGCAGGATCCCTTCCTCTTGGTCGTTGTCATCAATTCCTCGCACGGTAGGAAGGTCTTCAGGGCCCAGCCTTCGACTCCAAGGGGCCGGCGGCTGATCGGAGTGCCGCGATCTCTAACGATTGAGTTGAGCGGTCGGCCACGATATCTCGGCCGCGGCCAGACGCGGCCTACCATGCTCCACGGACCGCTCGAACGATTTGTTAGGCAAGGAGCCGCATCAAAAGCCCATTGAAACTTGACTTGCATCGCCTACCCGTCGCTCGAGACCTATTTTCTTATTAAGGTATTCGGCAAGGTCGGGAGGGCATGTCGCGAGAACAGGCTTGAGCTCCTGCACAGACTTTATCTCCAAGAACTCTCGCGTAGGTGAGCGATAGAGGAGAACTGCCTTTCCGAGTTTAAGCAGGTTAAGTACGTTGTTCAGGGTCCCCTTGCTCTCACCGTCCCAGACCATGAAGCCGTAGTCAGCCTCCAAGCTCATCTTCGCGTCCTTCATTGCGAAGTACGCAAAATCCTTCTTCTTCCTCTCTGAGCTAACCGCCTCGATCCGCCAGCTGCCGACGTTGTTGCGGCATTCTCCGTCCATGCAATAGACCACTACATTCCGATACCCTTCCTCCGCGAAGAACGCCTGAACCGCCCTGTCTACTCCATTCGCATCGCCAATTAGCACGGTATGGTCGTTGGTGATCAGATTCCGAAGCCGTGTGCGAATTGCGGGATTTAGCCGTCCCAGATTTCTCGATCCACCAAAGAACACCTTACTCATCTGTGCACCCTCGTTCGGGTAATGGCAAGAACATACACCGCCTTAGGATTTCCTTGTCCAGCAACAGCTTCTGCCGCCGCTCCAAGCGTAGCCCCTGAACGATACAAGTCGTCAACAAGCAGCACGGTCTTACCCTCAACCTGAGGTCGGTCTACCTGAAATGCACCACGAAGTAACTCCCTTCGGACTTCTAAATCTGTGATTGATTTCAGTTCATTAGTGATCTTCGTCTTTACTAACGCATCTCCTGAGTATGCAAGGTGGAGCCCGGCGGCGAGTCCCTCGGCAATGCGTGTCGTTACCGTGTGTTGAGGATTAGACGGTGGAATCGGGAGAATGAGATCAATCTTTCCGCGAACGCGGTCAGCCAAATACCCAACGGATAGATCGAGCAATTTCGCCAGCGCTGCATCGTCGCTTCTGTACTTAAATAGGAATAGCAGTTCCCCAATTTCGCTTCGTTGAGTTTCAAAGATCGGATGCCCAAATTCGTTCTCCCCGATCTTCTGGCTAACTATTGTGTGCCAGTCCAATGCAATCCCTGTTTTCCACGGACCGGATAATCCTTGGGGGTGCAACATTGCGGGGCTCCTTGCCGAACGCCACGGTCAACCGGGCGCCGACGCGCAACGCGCGGCGGGTACCGAGCGGCGACGCCGCTTGGCGCTCCGGTTGAACGGTTGGTTCGGCCTGACCCGATAGCAGCATGCAGTATGAGGAGTCACTCGATTACCTCAATCGTCAGAACCCCAGCGGGAATCTGCCCGCGAGTGGACATCGCGATAACGCGGGCGTTTGCCATATGGGTATCTACGATCGGCATCACTTCGGGGTTTGAGAAAGAGACTATCGCTTGTCGGAACTTGGCCGGCTTATCGAGAGCAACAAAAATTACCCAGTTCGGGGGTATCTGCATTCCACCATCGATCGGCTTTCCATTCGCATCCATGGGTGTGATGGAAAGACTGGCGGAAAAATACGCGAACCAAACAGCGACGTTTTCCGATGAAACTTCGTGAGGGATTCGCTGATCGCCAAAAAACTGCAGTCGCACCTTCGTCTTGATGTATCCAACCTCGTCGGAGACGGCTGGCTCAACGTGGTGGTTTGTCCCTTTCGGGTCAAGCACATTGAGCTGTTTTAGCACAAGGAGCACTCCGCTTAACGCGATAAGCGCTAAGGGAGCGTAGTTCCAACTCGGCTTTACCAAGAGACCCGAGAAGGCTCCAAGTAGCTGCGGGGAACCCTTGATTGCTTGGTCGAGAGCCAACACCAGCGCCGCAATCCCAATGCAGGTGTAGGTTAACCAATCCCAGAAACTCCAACTAGACATGGCTATCTCGCGGGGCCGAACGACCAAGTTGAGCGGCCGCACACGCTCCCGCTTGCCGCATGCAGAGCCAGCCAACCATTGGCTGGCAACCAGGGTGCGGCCCAGTTTGCTCCACGGCCCGCTCCAACGCGTTGTTAGATGTCAAATTCACTACTTCCATAGCGCCTCTAGCTCCCCAATTCGCTTGACGATCGTTCTAGCTACGTTTGCGTACTGTCGATAGGCTTGGGTCAAATTTCCCTCGACTCGGTCTCGATTGTCGCCCGTGAGACTTGAGTCGAAAGTGAGTCGGAAATAGTACTGAGCGTTCTCGGCCTCTTGGTCTAGCATCCCCAGCTGCGTGTGGATCTCGAGGAGTAGCGGCTGCACTAGGTCAGGCAGCGCCTCCACGTCCTTGAGTCGCATGTCCAAGAACGGCACTGGGTATTTCTTGAGGGATAGACCGCTGGCGGAAGGGTCTCCCCTTTCAACTTCGGCAACTGCTTGAATCTGTTGATCTGACATCGCGAGAAGCATATCGACCTTCTGCTTCACACTCGCGACGGCCATTGGACCCGTGTATGCCTCTAACACTGGGCGCAACTTTTCAAGATACGGGCGGTCAGGGTTCCCGTAGCGCATTTCGCAGTAGTACGCGACGACGGAGAGCCGGTATTTCAGTTCAGCCAGTTCGGCCAAGACCACCTTTCTTGAGTCCGCACGGCGCCGGCGCTTGCGGATTGCGTCGGCTATCACGGGGCTCAGCGTAGCCAACAGCCAACCAAGCAGCACGAATGCCGCCTTCTCCATTGAGTCGGACGCCTCCACGGGAGCTTGATTGGACATCTAACTTTGAATTGGATTGACAGGGAAAATTCGGCAAGTGCGCCTGCTATCCCAGTACCGCCTGCCGAATAACGCCTGTATTCTGTCTGCCTGACTGGGAAGGGTCAATTGTAGGCAATTGATCCCCGGCGAAATCCCGCCTCACGACCGATTACGAGAAGGACGAAGCCGGCACTCCGCTGAGCAAAGTCCCGCGAATCCCGGCGCCAGCAAGGAGAGCCCCCATGCCTTCGAAGCCCCGCCGCACCCGCTCCAGCCGAAACCTCGCGAGCGCACCCGCGCCCAAGCGCCCCATCCGCAACGTCACCCCCGACATGGTCGACATCCGCGATCGCCCCTACCAGCCCTCGGTCGCCATCGCCCCGCCGCCCAGGTTCCGCGCGAAGACGAAGCTGCCGGTGCTGAGCCAGGGCGACACGAACGCCTGCACCGGATTCTCGCTCGCCACCGTCGTCGGCCAGTTGCTCAGGCAATCCGGAAGGACCACGGATGCCGCCGTCTCGCCCTGGATGCTCTATTCCATGGCCCGCCGCTACGACGAATTCCCCGGTGCGCAGGACAAGGGTTCCAGCCTGAGGGGCGCGCTCAAGGGCTGGCACAAGCACGGTGCCTGCGCGCTGAAACTGTGGAAGGAAATCGACATGCCGGTTGCGACCAACGTCCCCGGCCAGGACTGGTGGCTCGACGCCGTGAACCGCCCGCTCGGCGCCTACTACCGCATCGACACGCGCTCGGTCACGGACATGCACGTCGCGCTGAACGAGGTGGGCGTGATCTACGCGAGCGCCGTCTGCCACGACGGCTGGCTCGAGGACAGGAAGGCCAAGTCGCGCAAGGACTGGGAGATCCCGTTTCGCAAGGCCAAGCCCAACGACGGCGGGCACGCCTTCGCCATCGTGGGCTACGACGAGCGCGGATTCCTCGTGCACAACTCCTGGGGCGACGACTGGGGCGACGGCGGCTTCGCGACCCTCACCTACGCCGACTGGCTCGAGCACGCCATGGATTGCTGGGTGGCGCAGCTGGGCGTGGTCACGGACGAGCATCGCCGCGTGGCCTCCTCTCCCACGCCGGCAGCCGGCGCGAAGAAGGCGGGCTTCAGCTCCGACAAGATGCTCGCCCGCCACCAGCTCGCGCCCTACGTGATCGACATGGAGAACAACGGTGCGCTCTCCACCTCCGGCGCCTTCCGCACCGGCGAGGACGACGTGCGCGCTCTGGTGACCGAGTACCTCGCCGCTGCCTGCCGCGACTGGGGCGTGAAGGAGGGCCAGGACCTCGACATCTGCCTCTACGCGCACGGCGGGCTCGTGGGCGAGGATTCCGCCGCGGGCACCTTCGCCAAGTGGTGGCCCGCGCTCTACCAGGCCAGGCGCTTTCCCATCTTCCTCATGTGGGAGTCCGACATCTGGTCCACGATGAAGAACCGGCTCTCGGACACGCTGCGCGGCATCCCGCGGCCCACGGGCGGGCCCTTCGACATCCTGGAGGAGAAGGCGCGCGAGGCGAAGGAGAGGGCGCGGAAGTGGTGGAACGAGCGGCTGGAGAACGCCTTCGCCGCGCCCGGCTCGATGATCTGGGGCGAGATGAAGCAGAACGCGCAGGCGCTCTCGGGCGAGCCTGATGCGGGCGTGAAACTCCTCTTCAAGCACCTGAACGAGTCCGATGTGGCCCGCAAGAGGCGCGTGCGGTTGCATCTGGTGGGTCACTCGGCGGGCTCGATCGCGCACGCCTACCTCATCGACCGCCTCGCCGCGCAGGAGTGGGATTTCGAGAGCGTCTCCTTCATGGCCCCCGCCATCCGCGTGGACACCTTCGACGAGCGCGTGCGCCCGTGGCTGGAGGAGGGTCGCGTGAAGAAGTTCCGCGAATTCCACCTCACCGACACGGCGGAGCGCCAGGACCCCACGATGGAGCCGCTGCTGGGCTACGGGCGATCGCTCCTGTACCTGGTTAGCCGCTCCTTCGAGGGCGGGCGCGAGGTTCCGATCCTGGGCATGGAGAAGCACTTCCCCGCCGACCTCGCCCGGATGCGAAGCGTGAAGGTCTTCACCGCCCCGGGCGGCCAGACCGCCAGCACCACCCACGGCGGATTCGACGACGACGGCGCGACGATGGCGAGCGTCATCGCCGGTATGTGACAATTGCGGCATGGACCTGTACATCGTCACGGGGCACACGAAGGGGCTGGGCCAGGCGCTGGTCCAGCAGCTGGGCGTCGAGCAGGACGTGGAACTCATCGCGCTCGGCCGCGCGCCCGACGGGCCCATCCCCGGGGGCGCGCAGCTCTTCGTGGATCTCGCCGCTCCCCGCGCGGTGGACGCCGTCTGCGACCGCATCGAGGAGCGCCTGCGCGGCAAGCGCTACGAGAAGGCCGTGCTCGTCAACAACGCGGGCGTCATCTCGCCCGTGGGGATGCTGGACCGCGTGGATGCCGAGGAGCTGGAGCGCGCGCTTGCCGTCAATTTCACCGCCCCCATCCTCCTCATGCGCCGCTTCCTCATCGCCACCGCCACCATCGCCAAGCTGCGGCGCGTGATCAACGTCTCGTCGGGCGCCGGGCGGCGCCCCATCTTCGGCTGGGGCGCGTACTGCGCGGCGAAGGCCGGCATGGACATGGTCTCGCGCGTGGCGGCCCTCGAGGCACAGACGGCCATGACGGGCGTGCAGATCGTGAGCCTCGCCCCCGGCGTCATCGACACGCCGATGCAGGGTGTCGTGCGCAGCGCCAGTCCCGAGGAGTTCGTGGACGTCGAGCGCTTCCGGCAGATGAAGGCCCAGGGGGAGCTTCGCGCCCCCGCCGACGTCGCGGCCGACATCCTGCGCCACGAGCGATCCGGCAAGCTCTTCGCGGAGCCCATCGCGGACCTGCGCGCGCTCGGCGCGTGATCACCGACCCCTTCTTCTTCGCCGTGGCGATCCCCGCGGTGCTGATCATGGGGGTCTCGAAGGGCGGGTTCGGAAGCGGGCTGGGCATCATGGCCACCCCACTCGTGGCGCTCGCCGTTCCCACGCCGCAAGCCGCGGCGATCATGCTGCCGATCCTCCTCGTGATGGACGTGACGGGGCTCGCGGCCTACCGCGGCACCTTCCACCGCAAGAACCTGGGGCTGCTCCTCACCGGCGGCGTCATGGGGATCGTGCTGGGCGCGCTCACCTTCCGGTATTTCAGCGAGGCGCTGATCCGCGTGATCCTGGGCGCGATGGCGATCACCTTCGTCGCGCACCGCCTGCGACTGGGCGGGACGAGCGCGCCGGCGGTGGAGCCTTCGAAGGCGAAGGGGCTCTTCTGGTCCACGGTGTCGGGTCTGACGAGCACGATCGCGCACGCGGGCGGGCCGCCGCTCAGCGTCTACCTCCTGCCGCAGAAGCTCGACAAGGCGATCCTCGTGGGCACCACGGTGGTCTTCTTCGCGGTGATCAACGTGGTGAAGCTCATGCCCTACCTGTGGCTCGGGCTCTTCGACTCGCGAAACCTCATGACCTCGCTCGCTCTCGCGCCGCTGGCCCCCTTCGGCATCTGGCTGGGGGTGTGGCTCATGCGCCGGCTCTCGCAGGAGCTCTTCTACCGCATCGCCTACACGATGCTGGTGGTCGTGGGCGCCAAGCTCCTCTGGGACGGGGCGAGGGGGCTCGCGGCCTGAGTCACCCGCGCGTCGGCCGCAGCATCCGCCAGAGCGCGCCGAGAATCCACGCGAGCGGCAGGATCCCCGTCGCGGTGAGCAGCGCGATCGGCAGGTTGGATCGCCGCGGCGGCCGGGGCTCGAGGTCGTCTTCCCGAAGCTCCGGCGGGAAGGGGCGCGGCGGGACGGGAACCACCTTCAGGTCCGCGGGGTCCGTGGGCAGCGCGTCCAGGTATTCGCGCGGGTTGGCCGCGGGCCAGGTGCCGAATGCGCGCGACGACGGGATCTGCGGCAGGCGCACGCCGACGAGCGCCGTGACGTCCTCGGCGAGCATCGATTCGAGGCGGCCGCGCGGCAGCTCCGCGCCGCGCGCGAGCTGCATCAGGGAGAACACCGCTTCCTCGAAGGCCGCGGCAGGCATGAGGCGCGTGCGGTCCTCGGTGAGGTACTCGTAGGCGGTGCGCGCGGGCCCGAAGCGTCCCTCGGTGAAGACCTTGGCCGGCACCGCGAGCCATCCGCGCAGCCGGTCTGCGGGACCCTTCGCGGGAATCGCCCAGCCCAGCGCGCGCAGCAGGTCCACGCTGATGGCCGCGCAGTTCATCGACGAGTGGCGGTACTCGAGCTGGTGGCGCCAGAACTGCAGGTAGATCCGGTTGAGGGCGCCCTGCACCAGCGCCATTGCGCGCTCGTCGCGCAGGATCGCGAGCATCACGTACGAGGGCCGGTACCAGTTCTGGCCGCTGTTCAAGTCCGCGAGGTAGTTGTCCAGCGGCACCGGCGCGGCGAGGATGCCCTTCTCGCTTTCGGAGTCGAGCGTGTAGAAGTTGGCCACCAGCAGGTCAGAGAGGCGCCCGTCGGCGGGAAGGTGCCCCGTGGCGAGCGCGAAGTGGCCGCCCCAGGCCTCGTCGTCGTCGCCCTGGGCGCCGTCCAGGACGAAGGCGAGCACGGGCTTGCCGGCCCAGTCGCGCTGGCCGCGTACGCGCTCCCAGATCGGGTGCGTCTCGGGCGGAGAATCGGCGCCGCCGCGGGGTGCGCTGCGGGCCAGTCCGCGGATGGCCAGGCGCGGCGTGTGCGATGCCGCAAGCGGCAGCAAGGGCGCCCGGTCGTCCACGCGCCAGTCCTCGGGCCACAGCGTGCGCGCCACGAAAGTGCCGTCGGCCCGGGATTCGCCCCGCATCGTGACCGTCCGCCCCGCGAGCCAGGCGAAGGTGGAGGCGTCCACCCAGGAGCGGTTGAGCGCGATCTTCGGGACGAGGGCGAGGGGCGTGGTGGCGCCGTCCACCTGGAACGAGGCTCCGTCGGGGGCGATGCGCACGCCCGTCCGACGCTCCGGGGCCGCGAGCCACACCAGCGGCGGCCAGGTCAGTGGTCCGGGATTCGCCCCCCAGGCGGCGATGTCGGCGAAAGGGCCCGTCCCGCGGGAATATCCGGCGAAGGGCGGTGTTGACGGGATGGCGACCGTCTCGCCCGCGAACAGGAACCGGGCGGCCGGGTGTAATGTCTCACCGGCCGTCGTGCCCGTAGCCAGCCGCAACCCGGCGGGGAAGTACGGGCCGATGGGCGCGTCGGGCGGGGTCGTTGAGGGAGGCGGCATCGCAGCCTCCATCATGCACCGCCGCGATGCCCGCGCCAGCTTCCAGACCAATAACCACGACAGGAGCGTGAACCATGAAGCGTACCGTTGCCGCAATTGCCATGATGATGTTCGCCGGCGCCGCGCTGGCCTTCCATTGCCCGAAGGACATGAAGGCCATCGACGACGCGCTCGCCAAGAACCCGAAGCTCTCGGAAGCCCAGATGGCCGAGGTGAAGAAGTACCGCGCCGAGGGCGAGGCCCTTCACAAGGCCGGCAAGCACCAGGAGTCCATCGACACCCTGGCCAAGGCCATGAAGATCCTCGCCATCAAGTAATCGCCAGAAGAAATGGGGTCAGGTTACTTTGCACAAAAGATGTGCAAAGTAACCTGACCCCATTTCTTTTTCAGGGGGCGATGCCGGGGCGGCCGGCGAGGACGGTGAAGCTCGCGGCGGTGGAGATTTCCGCGTCCTTGCGGGTGACGGCGTCGAGGACGCGAAGGCGCGCCTCGAGGCGATCGCGGCCGAGGTCGAGCAGGATGTAGCCGCGCTTCGAGCCGTCGGCGAAGCGGATGTGGGGGTTGGCCTCGTGGATCGATTCCACGAGCTTCTTTCCCCCGCCCTGCGAGGTGATGGAGGTCCCGCAGAACTCGGCGGCGACGACGGGAGAGTCCGGATCCCCCGGCCGCGCGTGCACGTTGGCCACGTAGTTGGTGTGCACGTCTCCCCCCAGCACCACCGGGTTCGTGGCGCCGCTCCTGGCCAACGCCTCCAGCAGCCGCTCCCGCGCGGCCGGGTAGCCGTCCCAGCCGTCCGTCCAGTGCAGCATGCCCGCGTTCGTCGGGCGTCCCGCGGGAACGAATAGCGTCTGCTGCACGATCAGGTTCCAGCGCGATTTCGATTCCGCGAGCGCCCCGGCGAGCCAGCGCTCCTGCGCCGCGCCCAGCAGCGTGCGCTTGGCGCGCGTGCGTTCCGTGCATTCGGGGCCCACGACGGCGCTCCCACCGCGCCCCGGCCGCGGGCAGGCCTGGTGGTCGCGGTACTGGCGGTCGTCGAGGACGAAGAGGTTGGCGAGCGAGCCCCACGCGTGCGTGCCGTAGAGGCGGTACTCGCCGCCATCGCGCAGCACGGAAGGCCGCACCGGCATGTGCTCGAAGAAGGCGCGGTAGGCGGCGGCGCGGCGCGCGAGGAAATCCGGGTCCAGGTCCTGCCCCTGGTCGTTGGCATAGTCGTTGGCGACCTCGTGGTCGTCCCAGGTGACGATCCACGGCGCGCAGGCGTGGGCCGCCTGCAGGTCGGCGTCGGTCTTGTACTGCGCGTAGCGGTCGCGGTAGGCGGCGAGCGTCTTCGGCTCGGCGTTGTGGTGCGAGCGCACCGTGCCGGTCCTGCGGTTCGACTCGTAGATGTAGTCGCCCACGAAGGCCACGAGGTCCGGCGACTCGGCGGCGAGGTGGCGGTGCGCGGCGAAGAATCCCTGCTCGTAGTGCTGGCAGGAGGCGAGCGCCAGGCGAAGCGACTCGTCGCCCTTGCCGGCCGCGGGTGCCGTGCGCGCGCGTCCCGTCGCGCTCGTCTCGCCCCCGGCGAGGAAGCGGTAGTGGTACCAGCGCCCGGGCTCGAGGCCTTCCACCTCGACGTGCACGGCGTGCGCGCGCGAGGCGTCGGCCGTCGCCGTGCCGCGCTTCGCGATGCGCGCGAACTTCTCGTCGTGGGCTACCTCCCAGCGCACCTCGTGGCTCTCGTCGCCGAGGCCGCCGCCGGAAAGGGGCTCGGGCGCAAGCCGCGTCCAGAGCACGAAGCCCGTGGCGGCGGGCGAGCCGGAAGCTACGCCGAGGGTGAACGGGTGCGAGGAGAAGCGGGCCGGCGACTTGGCCCGGGCCCAGCCGGGGGAGAGGAAGCCCGCCGCGGCCAGCGCGAGCGAGCGGCGCAGGATCTCGCGGCGGTCAGGCAACGGCCGCGGCCGGGCGCTTGCGGAAGAACGCGAGCCAGGTAGCGGTCGCGACGAAGAGCAGGAACCAGACGAACGCCCACTCCGCGATCGAGAGCCCGAAGAGGCTCCATTCGACCTTGGCGCAATCGCCCGTCCCCTGGAAGATCCGGGGCAGGGCCTGGGCCAGCGGGAAGTTGCCGAGGAGGTAGTCGAGGTCGCCGCTCATGCAGTTGGCGGGCTCCGGCGCGGGGAAGCGCTGCAGCAGCGACTGGCGCACCGAGACGCTGCCGCCGGCGACGGCCAGCGCGCCGATCAGGAAGGAGTAGATCTTCACGCCCACGCCCACCGGGCCGTGGACCGCGGCGATGAGCGCCACCATGCCGATGGCCACGAAGGCGTAGCGCTGCAGGATGCACATCGGGCAGGGCTCCAGGCCCTCGATGTGCTGCAGGACGAGGCCGAAGCCGATGAGCGAGGCGCACGCCGCGAAGATGGCGGCGAAGACGATGCGGGAAGGCAGGCGGTTGAGCATGGCGACCATGGAGCATTTGGACGCGCAATTTTCCCACAGGTTCCGCCCGGCGCCGTTGGACGATCGTCAAAGCCGGGCCCGCGCGGCGTGACACTTTGGGGCAATGCCCGCCCACCTCGTCGCCCCGGCGCGACTCCCCGGCGCCTGCCCGCTGTGAGGCCCGTCACAGGCCCGGGGACGGGGAAATAAAACCAAGTTGAAACAAAGGGTTGCGATGCTGAATTCCCGGCATCCCCGGGAGCCGCGCCGGGCCCCTTTCTTGCAGGTTTCCGGGCATTGGGGAATTCGCGGAGCCAAGGGCCATGCGGGTTTCGATCGTCGCCGTGCTGCTTGCCTGTGCCGTCCTGCCCGCCGTCGCGGCGGAGGAGGGCGCGTCGCGTTCCGCCGCTCAGCCCGAGGGGCCGGTGGCGGGCCGGGGCGTGGCCAAGTCCGCGATCCTCGCCACCCAGGACAACCTGCCCGACTTGCCTGCGCGGGTTCCCATGAGCGGCCTCAAGCCCGGCCGCTCCTGCGGCGCGAGCGAGTTCGAGGTCTGCCTCGATTCGAGCGGGCGCATCAACGTGCCCGGCGCGAAGCGCTTCCTGCCGGAGGTCCCGGGCCTGAAGCCCGAGCGCCTCACCGTGAAGCGAAGCGGCGTCGTCCTCAGCTACAGCTTCTGAACGGCGCCGCGCGCGGCGTCAGTCGTCGGCGGCGAGCGCGATGAGGGCCATGCCGATGCCCACGGGCACCGCGATGCGCTCGAGCGGCGAGGCCGGCCCCGCCGGGATCACGCGCACGGGGATCTGCGACATCTCGAGCAGGCGCGCGCTCACCGAGTTGCGCACGAGCCGGCCCAGGGCGCCGCGCTGCGTGGCGCCGAGCACGATCTCGTGCGCGCCCAGCCGGCGCGCCTCCTCGGCGATCGACGGCGCGAGGGGTCCCACCACGGCGTGCGTGCGGCAGGCGATGCCCGAGGTCTCCACCAGGCGGCGGGCGGGCTCGAAGGCCCGCGTGGCCCGCTCCTCGCGCCAGCCCTGGCGGTCGCGCCACGGCACGAAGCGCGAGATGTGGCGGTTGAACGGCGGCTGCACGTTCACGAGATCGATCCGGTCGATGTGCTCGCGTCCTTCCGCGACCGCGGCGCGCACGGCGGCGAGGCTCTTGGCGGAGCCGTCGACGGGTACCAGGATTTTCCTCATGGCAGGGCTCCTTGCGTGGGTGGTCGGTTCGGGCCGCACGTAGCGGACGTGCGCGGCCTGCGCGCGGGCGAGGTACCCGGCGCCGAAAATGATCGCGAAGACGAGCAGGTAGAGGGCGGGAACGGCCGCCGCGTGGGCTTCGAAGAAGGGCCTGAGCATCGGCTCGCTCGAGATCATCTTGGCCGCGGTCCACGCGAGGACCGCCACGCCCACCTGCACGATCCACGGGTAGCGCGCGACCCACTTGAGGATGAAGGTCGAGCCCCAGACGACGATCGGCACGCTCACGAGGAGCCCGATCACCACCAGCAGGAAGGAGCCGTGCGCGGCGCCGGCCACCGCGAGGACGTTGTCCAGGCCCATGGCGGCATCCGCGATCACGATCGTCTGCATCGCGCCCCAGAAGGTGCCCGCCGCCTTGACCTCGTGGGAGCCGCCGTCCGACGGCTTGAGCAGCTTGTACGCGATCCAGACGAGGATCGCGCCGCCCGCGCCCATGAGGCCGGGGATGCCCAGCAGCCACACCACGGCGAGCGTCATCACGACGCGCACGGCGATGGCGCCGAAGGTGCCCCAGAGGATGGCCCGCTTCTGCAGGTGGGGAGGCAGCTCGCGCGCGGCGAGCGCGATGACGATGGCGTTGTCGCCCGCGAGCGCGAGGTCGATCACGATGATGGCGAAGAGCGCCGAGAGGAATTCCGCCGAAAAGAGTTCCACTGCCTTGATTCTCCTGGGTTCGAGTCGTCCGTCCCGGCGCGTTCCGCCCCGGGCGCAGCGCTCGATTATCGGCAGGCGTTCGCGCGCCGCGATGCAATTTCGCAATTCGACCCGGCCCCGGCGATGGCGATTCGCAATCGGCGTACGGGCGGGGGCGGATTGCGAAATTCGGGCATTGCGTTTATAAATCGGCCGTCCCGCATCGCGGGGCGCCCTACCAAAGGGGAGTAGCTTTTACGGCGGCATCGTCAAGACGGGCTTTTTGCCCCGGTGCCGTCGGCAAGCAGCGCGTTCACCACGCGGGTTTGTTAGCGAGACCTTTGCCAGATCGAGGCAAAGGTCTTTTTCGTTTTCACGGCCTTTGTCCCGACCGGGGCAAAGGCCGTTTCACTTTCCAGGAGAACGAAAGACATGACCCGCAGCCGCCACCGACGCTACTTCCGCCACGGTTTCTTCCCCCAGCTCGTCGCCTTCGAGGCGTGCGTTCGCCACGGCAGCGTGACGCTCGCCGCGCGCGAGCTCTCGCTCGCCCAGCCGACCGTCTCCTGCCTCGTGCGCAAGCTCTCCGAGACGGTGGGAGGCCCCGTCCTCGAGTCCCGGGGCCGGCGCATGCAGCCCACGGCCCTCGGGCGCGAGCTCATCGTGCTCTGCGAGGAGATCCTCGATTCCGTGGAGCGCTTCGGCGATCGCCGCGCCGCCCTCGAGGAGGGCCACGGGGCGGAGCGCCCGGCCCCGGTCGCGGAGGTATCATCGGGCGCCTGACCCTCCGGGAGCCCGCATGCCACTCGTCCTACCCTCCAAGAAGTCCCTGACGCTGGAGGCCGCCAGGCTCATGGCGGCCGCCGCCGAGGCCAAGGCCGCCGAGAACGGCTGGAAGGTGGTCATCGCGGTGGCCGACGACGGCGGTCACGCCCTGCTGGTGCACCGCATCGACGGCACCCAGTCCTCGAGCGTGCCCACGGCCATGGGCAAGGCGCGCTCGGCGGTCGCCTACAAGCGGCCCACCCGGATCCTGGAGCAGATGATCAACGACGGGCGCTTCTCCTTCCTCTCCGCCGGGGGCGACCCGGTGGCGCTGCAGGGGGGGCTGCCCATCGAGATCGACGGCCAGCTCGTGGGCGGGATCGGGGTTTCCGGGGTCAAGGCGAGCGACGACGAGATCGTCGCCCAGGCCGGGATCGACGCCCTTCGCCGGGCCCTGGCCTGAACGGGCGGGTTGGCCGCGCCGCAATCCCCCGGCAAAATGGCGGGATGCAACCCCATGCCCTGGGCCTGAGAGCCCTTCACGCCGCCTATCGCGAGGCCCGGCTCACGGTCCAGGACTACGTCCAGGCCCTCAACGACCGCATCGCCGCCCTCGAGCCCCGCATCCAGGCCTTCGAGTGGTTCGAGCCGGCCCGCGCCATGGCCGAGGCCGAGGAGAGATCCGGCGGCATCCTCAAGGACCTGCCGCTCTTCGGGGTGCCCGTGGGCGTGAAGGACATCATCGCCACGCGCGGCATCCCCACCCGCATGGGCTCGCGCATTTTCGCCAACCACGTGCCGGGACGCTCGGCGGGGCTCGTGCGCCGCCTGGAGGCGCTGGGCGGCATCGTGATGGCCAAGACGGTCACCACCGAGTTCGCCTTCCGCCATCCCGGCAAGACCCACAACCCCTGGAACCTCGCGCACACGCCCGGCGGCTCCTCCAGCGGCTCTGCCGCGGCGGTGGCGGCCGGCTTCGTTCCGGTGGCCATCGGCACACAGACGCTGGGCTCGGTCATCCGGCCCGCGGCCTACTGCGGCGTGGTGGGCTACAAGCCGAGCTTCGGGGCCATCTCGCGCGACGGCGTGTTCCCCTTCAGCAAGACGCTCGACCACGTGGGCGTCTTCGCCCGCTCCGTGGAGGACGCGGCCTGGTTCGGCGCCTGCCTCATGGGGATCGACCCCCGCGACGAGGCCACCGGGATCCGCGCCGGCATGCGCTCGCTCTCGGTGCCGCTCGGCCCCCTCGGCCACGCCCCGCGCCTGGCGGTGGTGAAGACCCCGAAATGGTCGCTCGCCTCCGCCGCGCAGCAGGCCAACTTCACCGAGTCGGTCGCGAACCTCAAGGACGCGGGGGCGCTCGTGCGCGAGGTGCCGCTGCCGCCGGCCTTCAACGAGGCCTGGAACGTCGTGGGGGCCATCATGGACTACGACGCCGCGCGCGGCTTCGCCTCGCTCGAGTCGCGCCACCGCCTGCAGATGTCGCCGCCGCTCACGGAGCTCCTGGACCGCGGCAAGCGCATCACGCCCGAGCAGCACGCGAAGAACCTCGCGCGCCGAGACGAGTACCGCCGCTGGCTCGACGGGCTCTACGACGGCTGCGATGCCATCGTCACGATCCCGGCCGTGGGAGAAGCGCCGGCGGGGCTCGGCAACACGGGCGACGCCGTCTTCTGCTCGCTGTGGACGATGTCGGGGCTGCCGGCCATCACCATGCCCTCGGGGCGCGGGCCGCGCGGCCTGCCGCTGGGCCTGCAGATCGTGGGGCGCTACCGCGAGGACGAGCGCGCGCTGCAGGTCGCGGCCTGGTGCGAGGCCGTGCTGGGCGTGAGGATGGGGCTCGCCGGGGACTGACGGCGCCACGCCGCCACGGTGCTCACCACGAGCAGGTCCAGGGCGGCATAGAAGGCGCCGGCGGCGAGCGGCGGGTTGGCGGTGACCAGATCGGTCCACGGCACCTCGTGGCGCCAGGTCCAGTTGCCGAGCCACGTGCCCCAAAGCTCCATCGCGAGCGAGAGCACCAGCATCGTGGCGTAGAGCCTGCGCGAGGCCGACAGCGCCATGCACGCGAGGAAGAGCGCGTAGAGGAACGGTCCCAGGGTGTCGCGGCCGGCGAGCGCCAGGCCAGCCACCACGGGAAGCGCGGCGGCGGCGATCCACCACTCGGCGCCGTCCTTCAGGCGCGCGGCGAGGCGCACCCCGAGGGTGAAGAGCAGCACGTGTCCCGGCGGCACGAAGAGCGGGATGTTGCCGAGGCGGTAGTCGTAAAGGCCCCACGCCAGCGAGAGGAAGACCTCGCCGGCGGTGGCGTAGACGAGGCAGGCGAGGAGGGCGGGGCGTTGCGAGGGATGGGAAACGAGCCACAGCCGGGCGAGGAGCGCCCAGGCGGCCACGCTCACGGCGAGCTGGCCCCAGGCGCCCCCGTGGGAGTCGACGACGAGGCCGATCGCGATCGTCGCGACGATGAGCGCTTCCATGGCGCGCATTCTAGCCCTTCGGCGCGGCGCCACCCCAGGCCGCACGATTCGCCCACGGTGCGGATGCTCTTCCTCGCCTGCGGATTCATCGCGCTGGGACTGGGCATCGCGGGCGTGGTCCTGCCGGTGCTGCCCACGACACCCTTCGTGCTGCTCGCGGCCGCGTGCTTCGCGCGCTCCTCGCCGCGCTTCCACCGCTGGCTCCTGCACCACAGGCACTTCGGGCCGATCGTCTCGGAGTGGGAGCGCCACCGCGCGATTCCCTACCGCACGAAGATCTGGGCGATCGTGCTGATGTCGGCCACGCTCGCGGCCTCCATCACCTTCTTCGTGAAGCCCATCTGGCTCAAGGTCGCGCTCGCGGTCTTCGGCGTCGCCATGGCCATCTGGCTCTACCGCCGTCCCTCCCGCGACCATCCCCCGAAATAGGGGACGGGTACGGGACCCGTCCCCGCATTCAGGCGAGGCGGTGGAAGGGCGCGTCGCCGGGGCCCAGGCGGGCGGGCGCGATCCACGGCGCGTCGCGCAGGTCGCGAGCCACCAGGTGCTCCACCCCCAGCAGCACCGCGAAGATGGCCATGCGCACCGGGATGCCGTTGTCCGTCTGCCGGAAGATCGCCAGCCGCGGGTCGGCGTCCAGGTCGGTGGAGAGGTCGTTGGCGCCCGGCGTGCCGTCGCGGGGAAGCGGGTGCATCACCACCGTGTCCGGGCGGCACAGCGAGCCGAGCACCCTGCGGTCGATGCGGAAGTCGGCGGGATAGGCCTCCAGGGCCTCGCCCGACATGCGCTCCTTCTGGATGCGCGTGGCGTAGAGCACGTCGACGTCGCGAAGCCCCTCGGCCAGGGTGGCGACCTGCACGACCTTGTGGCCCGCGGCGTTGGCGGCCGCGACGAGTTCCGGCGGCATCTCCAGGGAGCGCGGCGCCACCAGGCGGAAGTGGATGCGCTTGAAGAGCGAGAGCAGCCGGATGAGCGAGTGCACGGTGCGCCCGTGCCGCAGGTCGCCCACCATCGCCACCGTGGCGCCGTCGATCGTCTTGCCCAGGCGCTCGAATTCGCGGCGGATCGTGTAGAGGTCGAGGAGCGCCTGCGTGGGGTGCTCGCCGGTGCCGTCGCCCCCGTTGATGACCGGCAGGTGCGTGTGGCGCGCGAACTCGGCCACCGATCCCTTGTCGGGGTGGCGGACCACGATCGCGTCCACGTAGCCGCTCACCACGCGGCTCGTGTCGGCGATCGACTCGCCCTTCACCATCGAGGAGAAGGTGAAGCCGGTGGTGTCGCACACCGAGCCGCCCAGGCGGCAGAAGGCGGCCCCGAAGCTCACGCGCGTGCGCGTGCTGGGCTCGAAGAAGAGGTTGGCGAGCACCGCGCCTTCCAGCACGCGCGTCACCTTGCGCCGGCGCGCGATGGGCTCCATCGCCTCGGCCACCCGCAGCAGCTCCTCCACCGTGTCGCGGTCGAACTGGTCCACCGAGAGCAGGTGCGGCTTGCCCTTGCGGGTGAAGCGCAGCCGCAGCTCTCCGGCGGCCCGCGCCTCCGGCGCCGCCGGCATCCCGCCCACGAGCTTGGCCACCACGCCGGGCATGCGGCGGAACTCGCCGGAGGTGGCCGGCAGCAGCCAGGAATCGAGGGCGCGGCGGGAGACCCCCAGGCGCTCGGCGAAGGCGTCGCGGGTGAGGCCCTGGCGCTTCATGGTTTCCCGCAGGGTGGATTGCTGGTCTTTCATGGCCGTCCTCTCGTATACGCAGTGTGTGCATGATAATTCCAATCGGCTTGGAATTGAATATGCGCTCTGCGTATACCCTGGCCGCGCCGGGCCAGGGCCGGAAGGAAGCGATCCGGGTTCGGGTCAGCGCGGGATGCGGCGGCGCTCGACGAACTCGGGGCGCGGCGCGAAGGTCGCGGTATCCACCGGGGAGGCGCTGCGCGGCCGGGCGACGGGGAAGGGCTGCTCGAAGACCCAGCCCTGGGCCATGTCCACCCCGTAGCCGCGCAGGATGTCGAGGGTGTGCTCGTCCTCGACGGCCTCGGCCACCACCTGCTTGCCGAAGCCGCGCGCGATGTCGAGCATGGCGCGCACGAAGACCTGGTTGTCGCGCTCGCGCGCGAGGTTCCGCACGAACAGGCCGTCGATCTTGATGATGTCCACCGGCAGCTGCTTGATGTAGGCGAAGGTGGAGAAGCCGGCGCCGAAGTCGTCCAGGCACACCTTGCAGCCGGTGTCGTGCAGGGCGAGGATGAAGCGCTGCGCGTCGCGCATGTCGCGGATGGCCGCCGTCTCCGTGACCTCCACGTACAGCCGTCCCGGCGCCACGCCGCGCGCGGAGAGCTGCGAGCGGATGAAGTCGGGCATGCCGGGCTCGTCGATGGAGCGCCCGGAGATGTTGACCGCCACGGGCTCGAGGGCGGGGTCGGCGGCCAGCAGCTCGATCGCGTGCGCGAGCACCCAGCGGTCGAGGTCGATGATGAGGTTGGACTTCTCGGCGTAGCCGATGAAGGCGCCGGGGGGCAGGAGCTTGCCGTCGCCGTCCTTCATGCGGATGAGGGACTCGTTGTGGCGGCGCTTGCGGGTGGCGACGTCGAAGATGCCCTGCAGGTGCACCTCGAACCCCTCGTTCCTCAGCGCGTTGCGGATGCGGTCGTTCCAGGTGACGAGCGAGCGCTGGCGCAGGGTGGCCGAGTGGTCGGGACGGTACAGGCGCCAGGTGTTCTTGCCCGCGTCCTTGGCCTGGTACATGGCGGCGTCGGCGTGCGCGATGAGCTCCTGCGGCGTGCCGGCGTGGCCGGGGAAGGTGGCGATGCCCAGGCTCGAGGTGAGGGAGAGCCGCACCTCGCCGAGGTTGAAGCTCATGGCGCCCACCACGGCCATGAGGCGGTCGGCGAGCGCCTTCAGCTGCTCGTCGCCGATGTCGCCCACGAGGAGGGCGAACTCGTCGCCGCCGATGCGCGCGAGGAACTCGTTGCGCCGCAGCTGCGAGCGGATCTCGCCGGCCACCTGAAGGAGCACCGCGTCGCCCATGCGGTGGCCGAAGAGGTCGTTCACGCTCTTGAACTCGTCGAGGTCGAAGAGGAGCAGCGCCATGCGCTGCTTGCCGCGGCCGGCGTTCTCCATGCGCTCGCCGAGCTCGCGCTCGAACCGGCGGCGGTTGTAGAGCCCCGTGAGCGGGTCGCGCTCGGCGAGGAAGGCGAGCTGCGACTCGCTCTCGCGCGCGAGGGTGATGTCCTCGTGGATGAGGACGGCGCCCAGGCTCGCGCCGCCCTCGTCCTGCACCGGGCACACCCGCAGGCGCAGGATCCGTCCCGAGGCGAGCTTGAGCTCCTCGGCCGGCGAGACGTGGCGGCTCGCGACCAGCTCCGGCAGCCGGGTGCTGAAGGCGCCCAGGTCGGCCACCACGTCCTCGGCGAGCTCGAGCGCGTCGAAGAGGTTCAGTCCCAGGAGGGACTCGTCGCGCGGGATCGACCACACGTCGGCGAAGGCCGGGTTGGAGTAGATGATGCGGCTCGAGGTGTCGACGAAGACCACCCCGAAGCTCATCGCGGAAAGCAGCGACAGCAGGCGCGAGCGCTCCGCGCGCAGGCTCTCGGCGGTGCGCGACTGGAGATCTCCCGCCTCCTCGAGGCGGGCGAGCGTGCTTCGCAGGCTCAGCTCGGTGTCCTTGAGCGCCTGGATCGAGTTCAGGCTCGCCCGCAGGCCGAGGAACTCCCCGTCGGTGCCGTAGATGGGCTGCCAGGAGTTCGTCACCCACTCGGCCGTGCCGTCCTTCTTCACCACCCGGAACTCGAAGTCGGAACCGGTGGACCTCGCGGCGAGCGCGGCGATCGAGCGCTCGTAGGCGGCCTCGCGGTCGTCGGGATGGATGCGGGAGAAGGGGAACTCGCGGTCGGCGAGGCATTCCTCGGGAGTGAAGCCGGTGAGCCGCTCGACCGACTTGTTGATCCACAGCAGGCGCCCGGTGGGGCCGAACCAGAGCTCGACGTCGTAGGTGAAGTCGGCGATGTTGTGGAAGCGCTGGCGGCTTTCCACCAGCTCGGCCATTCGGGCCTGGACCTGGCCCGCCATGGCGTTGAAGGAGCGCGCGAGCATGCCCACGTCGTCCGTGTCCTCCTCGTGGATGCGGATCTCGTAGTGGCCGGCCGAGATGCGCTCCGAGGCTTCGCGCAGCCTCGCCAGGCGCCGGGCCAGCGGGTTCACCACCACGAGGAAGAGCAGCAGCGACATGAAGAAGGCGCTGGTGGCCTTGAAGACCGCGTCGTCGCGCTGGCGGACGATGGCTTCGTGCCAGGGCGCGGTCGAGATGCCCACGAAGGCCGTGCCCACCGCGCGCTGGCCCAGCGTGAGGGGAATGACGGCGTCGAACCGTCCGTCGGCCAGCGCGCTCTCGAGCGTGGCGTCGAGCGGCGGCAGCGGGTGGCCGACGTTCCAGCCTTCGGCGGCCACGATGCGGCCCTGCTCGTCCTTCGCCACGAGGTAGGACATGCCCCGCGCGGCGCGCACGGCGTCGATCACCTGGGCGATCTGCAGCGCGTCGTCGCCGGCGAGCGCCGGGGCGAGCGCCGCGTTCACGAGCGGCCGGATCTGCCCGAGGGAGGACTGGAATTCCGATTCGGCGCGCCCGATGTGGGTGAGGTGGCCCTGCCAGACGAGGGCGGCGAGCCCCGTGGCCTCCAGGAAGAGGAGGAGGGCCACCAGCTTCGCGCGGAGCGAGATCGAGGCGAGGGCGCGAAGCGGCGGAATCATCGGCGTGCTGCAATCCTCGGAAAAATCGGCGCGCCCGGGCCGGGGGCCCGGCCCGGGACGACGCCTGAAGTGCGCGCTTGCGGGGTAGTTCACTGCTTGTGACCCCACTATCGGGCGCGCGCCCCCGGGCGGGGTGTGACGCGCTTCACAGCGATGGTTTCAGCTGCAACGGACGCGGATTTCACCTGAAACATTGGGCTATAGTCGGGCCACCCATGGAGCGCATCGGCATCGACCTCGGCGGCACCAAGATCGAGATCGCGGTCCTCGACGAAGGCGGCGCGGAGCGCCTGCGCCGGCGCGTCGACACGCCGGCGGGCGACTACGCGGCCACGCTCGCCGCAATCGAGGCCCTCGTGGGCGATGCCGAGCGCGAGCGCGGCGCGCGCTGCACGGTCGGCGTGGCGATGCCCGGCGCCCTCTCGCTCGCCACGGGGCTGGTGAAGAACGCCAACTCCACCTGCCTCATCGGCAGGCCCTTCCGCGAGGACCTGCAGGCGCGCCTGGGCCGCGAGGTGAGGCTCGCCAACGACGCCAACTGCTTCGCGCTCTCGGAGGCCGTGGACGGCGCGGGGCGCGGAGCGGCGTGCGTGTTCGGCGTGATCCTGGGCACCGGGGTGGGCGGCGGCCTCGTGGTGGGCGGCCGGGTGCTCGAAGGCGCCAACGCGATCGCGGGGGAGTGGGGGCACAACCCGATGCCGCTGGCGGGCGACGAGCCCCTGCCGCTTCCCCGCTGTTATTGCGGGCGCTCCGGCTGCGTCGAGACCTTCCTGTCGGGGCCGGGCCTGGCCGCCGACCACGAGCGAGCCACCGGGGCGCGGATCGACGCGGCCGCCATCGCGAGCGGCGCCGCGGCGGGAGACGCCGCGTGCGAGGCCACGCTCGCGCGCTACGAGGAAAGGCTCGCTCGCTCGCTCGCCGTCGTGGTGAACATCGTCGATCCAGACGTCATCGTGCTGGGCGGCGGGCTCTCGAAGCTCGCGCGGCTCTACGGGCGCGTGCCCCTGCTGTGGCGGCCGCACGTCTTCTCCGACGAGGTGCGAACGCGCCTCGCGCCCCCGGTTCACGGCGACTCGGGGGGCGTGCGCGGCGCGGCCTGGTTGTGGGACCGGGAGCCGGGAATTCCCGGGCGCCCGGCCGGTCGAACGGCGTGACCCGACTCCGGAGGAACCGATGCGCCCGCTCTTGCCCCTTCTGTTCGTCGCCGCGCTGGCCCTGCCGGCCGCCGCTCCCGCCCACGCCGCCACCGAGAAGGCCACCTTCGCCGGCGGCTGCTTCTGGTGCATGGAGCCGCCCTACGACGCGATTCCCGGCGTGATCTCCACCACCTCGGGCTACATCGGCGGGCGCACGGCCAACCCGACCTACGAGCAGGTCTCCTCGGGCTCCACCGGCCACGCCGAGGCGATCCAGGTGGTCTACGACCCCGCCAGGGTGAGCTACGAGAAGCTCCTCGAGGTGTTCTGGGTGAACATCGACCCCACCGTGCGCGACCGCCAGTTCTGCGATTCCGGCACGCAGTACCGCACGGGGATCTTCTATCACTCGGAGGCGCAGCGGAAGGCGGCGGAGGCCTCGAAGGCCGCCCTCGAGAAGACGAAGCCCTTCAAGGCGCCGATCGTCACGCCGATCGAGATGGCGGGCACGTTCCATCCCGCCGAGGACTACCACCAGGACTACTACCTGAAGAACCCGGTGCGCTACAAGTTCTACCGCAACGGCTGCGGGCGCGACGCGCGCCTTCGCGAGCTGTGGGGCGACAAGGCGGGCAAGTGAGCGCCGGGCGATTGCTCGCCCTGCTTGCGGCCCTCGCCGCGGCTCCCGCGCTCGCTGCGCCCGAGGAATTCGTCCTCGAGCGCGGGCACACCTTCCCGCAGTTCGCGGTGAGCCACCTGGGCATCTCCACGCAGCGCGGCCGCTTCGAGCGCACGACGGGGCGAATCGTGCTCGACCGCGAGGCCGGCACCGGCGCCATCGACATCGCGATCGAGGCGGGCTCGGTGACCACCGGCAACCCGGCCCTCGACGCCGTCGTGCGCGACGAGGACTTCCTGAACGCGCCGCGCTTCCCCGAGATCGCCTTCCGCTCGCGCTCGGTCGAGTTCGAGAACGGGGTCCCGCGGCGGGCCGCGGGGGAACTGACGCTCGCCGGGCGCACGCGCCCGGTCGTGCTGGAGATCGCGCGCTTCGGCTGCACGCGCCTGCCCTTCCTCGTGCGGCTCACCTGTGGGGCGGACGCGGTGGCGACCATCAAGCGCTCGGAGTTCGGCATGGACGCCTTCGCCCGGCTCGTGGGCGACGAGGTGAGGCTGGACATCCAGGTGGAGGCGGTGCGCCAGGAGCCCGCCGCGGAAACGCCGCCATCTGGCGGATAATGGCGGCGGAAAGCGAGGAGCCGCGATGGAGATGAAGCGCCTGAACGCCACCGGACTCAAGGCCGCGGGCTACGACGAGCGAAGCCGCAAGCTCGTGGTGGAAACCACCGCGGGAACCTGGGAATACTCCGGCGTCGCCCCGGAGATCTTCCGCCGCCTCATGAGCTCGCCGTCGCCGGCCAGCTACTACCGCGAGTCGATCGAGGACGAGGAATACAGCCGCCGGCGCATCTCCACGCCGCAGGCGGGCGGGCTCAAGCCCGACGACGTCTTCAAGTAGGGCGCTTCAGCGCGCCGGCGTCTCGGCCTGGGCGGCGGGGGCCGGCGGCTCCCCGCGCCGTTCGTCGCAACGCACGATGTTCGCGAAGGGATCGGAAGGGTCCGGGTTCTTCGTCCTGTCCACGCAGAAGCAGGCCTCGTTCCACGACCAGCGGCCGGCCTTCGTCTGCCGCATGATGTGCTCGCAGCGAAGGTCCGCCCGGGAGTTTCCGCCGACGGTGTTGGCGCGCGAGGGGCGCATGGACAGGGGCGGCATGTCCGGCGGCTTCATCTCCGGGCGCGGGGGCGGCACCTCGTAGACGCTGTCGCACACCGGCATCTGCTTGCACACTCCCTCGCCGTTGCAGAGCCATTCCCAGGTGCAATGCGCCCACGCGGCGGGGGACACCTGCAAGGCCAGCGCGGCGAGCGTCGATGCGATGGCGATCCTCATGGGGAAAGTGTGCCGCGCCGGGGCCGCGCTGCGCAATGCGCCGGCGCATGTGCCCTGTTACGGTATGTCACTCGGGGTGGGCGGTGTCGCACGAGGACAGGGGAGATTTCAACACCGAGGACACAGAGGACGCAGGGGACTCAGAGGAAAACCGGGATTTCCAGGATGCTCCCCAACCTGAAGGGACATCGTGGCCACTGAACGAACAAGTTGTCCTCTGAGTCCTCGGCGTCCTCTGTGTCCTCTGTGTTGAAAGCGGCGTTTCCCTACGCGGCGGCCTTGGCCGCAAGCCGCGGATGCGCCTCGCGGATCGGAATGTTCACCACCGCCGCGGCCGCCGCGAGGGCCATGTCGGCGTACCACATCCAGTCGTAGCTGCCCGTGCGCTGGATCGCCAGCCCCCCGAGCCACGCGCCGAAGAAGCCGCCGACCTGGTGCGAGAGCAGCGTCAGGCCGAAGAGGGTGGCGAGGAAGCGCGTGCCGAAGAGCTTGCCCACGAGCCCCGCGGTCGGCGGCACCGTGGCGAGCCAGGTGAGGCCCAGCACCGCGGCGAAGGCGTAGAAGGTCTCCGCCGTCTTCGGGAGCATCAGGTACGCCCCCACGGCCAGCGCGCGCGTGCCGTACATCCAGAAGAGGATCCACTTCATGCGGTGCGATTGGCCCAGCCAGCCGGCGCCGAGGCTGCCCGCGATGTTGGCGATGCCGATGATCGCGAGCGACGCCGCCGACACCGAGGGAGGCAGTCCGCAAAGGCCGACCTCGCCCGGCAGGTGGGTGACGAGGAAGGCGATGTGGAAGCCGCAGGTGAAGAAGCCCGCATGCAGGCACCAGTAGCTGGGGTCCCGGAAGGCCTGCGCGACCTGCGTGCCGATCGTCAGGCCGGGCGCCGTGTGGCCGTGCGCCGGCTCCTCTCGGCGCTCGCGGAAGGCGAGCGACATGGGCAGCGTGGCGAGCGCCGCGCACGCGAGCGTCCACAGCGCCGCCACCCAGCCGACCAGCCCGATGAGGGCCTGCGAGACGGGCGCGAAGACGAACTGGCCGAAGGAGCCTCCGGCGTTGATGAAGCCGGAGGCGAAGGCGCGGCGCTCGGGGGCGATGCGGTTGGCGGCCGCGCCGATGAGGATCGAGAAGCTGCCGGCGCCGGCCCCCGCGGCGGTCACCACGCCCAGGAAGAAGACGAGGCCCAGCGAGGAAGCCATGAAGGGCGTGAGCGCGAGGCCGAGGGCCAGCAGGACGCCGCCTGCCATCATCACGCGCACCGGCCCCACGCGGTCGGCGATCATGCCGAAGACGGGCTGCGCCGCGCCCCAGACGAACTGTCCCACGGCGAGCGCGAAGCTCACCGTGACGATGCCCAGGCCGGTGGCGGTGTTGAGGGGCGAGACGAAGAGGCCCAGCGACTGCCGGATCCCCATCGTGACGGCGAGGATCGCGGCGCCCGCGATCACGAGGGACCAGTAGGGGCGCACGGAGGACATGGCGCGAGAGACTACCATCACTCGCGCCCCGCACCGCGGCCCGGTGGCCGCGGACCGCTAGTCCTTTCCGCGGCCGGGCTTGTCGCCGGAGGGCTTGTCGCCCGAAGGCTTGTCGCCGGAGGGCTTCTCGGCCGGGGCGGGCCGCGAAGGCGCTGGTGACGCGCGCTCGGGAGCGGGCGCCGGCCGGGCGGCCGGTTGCGGCGCGCGTTCGACCGGTGCCGGTGCCGGGCGTGCCGCCGGTTGCGGAGCGCGCTCCACGGCGCGGGGCGTGCCACGGGCTGCGGCTGCCGCTCGGCGGGCACGGAAGGCGCGGGTCGCGCGGGCGGCGTGGTCACGGGGCGCTCGGACGGCGCAGGAGTCCACGGCGGCGCGGCCTGCGGCTGCGCGGTGCGACGGGGCGATCGGTGGCGCGCGGCGCGCGCGTTCTGGCCGCAGGCGCTTCCTGGGGCCGGGCCGGCGTCGCGGGTCGGGCGGGGGCCGGAGGCTGGGCCGAGGGCGCGACCTGTGGTTGCCGCGTGACGGGGCTCGCGGGCTGCGCGGGGGCGGGAACCGGCTGGCGTGTGGCGGGCTCGGCCGGGAACGATGGCTTCACGGCCGGAGCCGGTCGCGCCGTCGAAGGCGGGAGCGCGCCCGGCGCCGCGGGCGCCGTGGGCTTCACCTGGAAGGGCTTCTCCGGCGGGCGCGATGCGGGCCGCGGCGGCAACACGGTGGCACCCGCGACGACCGGCTGGCGCGCGATCGCCTCGGGCGCGACTGCGCTGAAGACGCTCTGCACGGGCCGGCGCGTGCCGAACTGGTCGCGCGGCACCACGGTCGCGCCGTGCTCGCGGTGGTCCTGGCGACGGCCGTCGCGGTCGCGCTGGTGGTCGCGGCGATGGTGCGCCGGCAGCACGATGCGGTTCACGTAGGTCACGTAGGTCGGGGCTGCGACGTACCACGGCTGGAAGGCGTCGTAGGGCGAGAGCGGGTACCAGCCCAGCGCGCTTCCGTATCCCGTTGAGAAGGAGAGGTTCCAGCCGGCGCCGCCGATCCATCCCACGAGCGCCGGGGCCCAGACGGGCCGGCCGGTGTAGCGGCCGGGGTACCAGCCCCAGCGGTTGCCCACCCAGACCCAGCGGCCGTAGTGGAACGGCGCGTAGCCCCAGGGCGCGTCGTCGACCCAGGTCCATCCCCAGGGGCGAACCCACGTCCAGCGGCCGTAGCGGTAGGGGGCCCAGCCGGCATCGACATGGGTCGGGTACCAGACGGCGCCGTATTCCGCGTCGTTCCTCCACACGCCATAGTCGTCCAGGTCCTCCCAGCCGGTCATCTGCCGCGGAACGTAGCGCAGGGACTCGCGCTGGTCCCAGCGCTGGTCGCGGGCGTACGCCCACTCGTCGAGGGAGGTGGAGTAGGCGGCCTCGAAGGCGAAGCGGGGCTGCTCGCCCCCGCTGACACGCACGGCGCGCCCGGTGTCGACGTTCACGTAGCCGCCCTGCATCTCCAGGCGGGCCGTGCCGGCGAAGACGGTGAGGACCGATTCGCCGCGCGACGGATCGGACTCGAGCCGGTAGCGGCCGTTGCCGCGGAACTGGAAGCGTCCCTCGGGCGTGGAGACGAGGTAGGACTCGTTCCTTCCGACTTCGCGCAGGCGCAGCGTGAGCGCGCCCCGCGTCACGTGCGCCTGGAAGCTTTCGTCGTCCAGGCGAAGGATGTCGAGCTGGGTGGTCTCGCCGAGCCGCAGGGCCGTGGCCCCGAAGAGGATCTCGGCGCGGGCGCCGGGTTCGGTCCACACCGAGTTCTCGCCGGTGAGGGTGGCGTTGACGCGCGCGCCCTCCCAGCCCACGTCGGGATCGACGTACACCGCGGCCTCCCCTTCCACGAGGGAGAGCCGCGCGACGCGTCCGGGCGGATCCGCCGACCAGGCGGCGAGCGAGAGCACGGCGAGCGAAAGCAAGGCGGCCAGTCGTTTCATGTCGAAGCCTTTTCCGAGTATCGCCGGCAAAACGCCGGTTCCGTGATGGCATAACGGACGGCCACGGCGGCCGGAATACAGCGCGGACTGTAACAAACCTTGTCCGCCGGCTGCCGACGACAGCCTACCCCACGGGCGGGAATTTCCAACACCCTGAATTCATGCCATTATTGCCGTGGAATCCTGCGTCGGCGCGGCGGGGTCCGGGACCGACGTGATTGCTCCCTGCAATGCCGCGCCGCAGGCGCCTTCCGCCAGCGAAGAAGAACTCTCCCGGGACCATCGGATGGACAAGACCACCGTCTTCACCAAGACCGCGAAGGGCATCACGCAGGTCAACCAGCGCTCGGCATCCCTCTCGAAGGACCTGATGAAGGTCCTCAAGCTCGTCGACGGGAAGTCCACCTTCGCCCAGATCATGGAGAAGGCGGAGGTCGACAAGCCGGTCCTCGAGAAGGCGATGAACACGCTGATCAAGGACGGCTTCGCGCGCGTCTTCGAGACGAAGAAGGAGCCGGATCCCTTCGGCGAGGACGATTTCGACTTCACCGCCCCGGGCAAGCTCCCCGGCGCGACGCAGCGCGTGGTGGCCGCCGCCGCCCTGGACATCAGCGAGCTCGCCCGCCAGCAGGAAAAGGCGGAAGCCGACCGCAAGGCGCGCGAGAACGCGCAGAACGCCGCGCGCGACAAGGCGCGCCAGCAGGCC
Source organism: Burkholderiales bacterium (assembly GCA_026125445.1). GTDB lineage: Bacteria > Pseudomonadota > Gammaproteobacteria > Burkholderiales > Usitatibacteraceae > FEB-7. The sequence goes on along the minus strand of JAHCLE010000004.1, from coordinate 22,221 downwards.
GAGGCTCGGGCCGCCGCGGAAGCCGAGGCCAAGGCCAAGGCGGAAGCGGAAATGCGCGCCATGGAGCAGGCCCGGCGCGCCAAGGAAGCCTCCGAGCGCGCCAAGGCCGAGCTCGAGGCCAAGATGCGCGAGGAGGAGGCCCGCCGCAAGGCCGCCGCCGAGCACGCCGCCAAGGTCGCCGCCGAGCAGAAGGCCAAGGAAGAGGTGGTGGCCCGCGAGCTCGCCGAGCTCAGGGCCAAGGCCCAGGCGGAAGCCAACGCCCGCGCCCGCGCCGAGCTGGAAGCGAAGGTGAAGGCCGAGGAGGAGCGCAAGCGCGTGATGGCCGAGGCGCTCGCCAAGGCGGCGGCCGAGGAGAAGGTGAAGGAAGAGGCCGAGGCGCAGCGCCTCGCCGAGGCGCGCGCCAAGGCGGAGCGCGAAGCCCGCGCGCTCGCCGAAGCGCGCGCGAAGGCCGAGGCGGAGGCGCAGGCCCTGGCCAAGGCGAGGGTGGAGGCCGAGGCCGCAGCCGCCAAGCAGGCGCAGGTGGCGGTGGGCGCCGAGCAGGAGCTCAAGGCGCGGTTGAAGGAAGAGATCGAGGCGCGCATCCGCGGCGAGATGGAGGCGCTGCTGCGCGACGAGATCGAGGAGAAGGCGCGCGCCGAGATCCAGGCGCAGATCATGGAAGAGGCGCGGCTCGCCGCCAAGGCGGAGCTCGAGGAGCGGCTGCGCGAGGAGCGCGAGGCGCTCCAGAAGGCCGAGATGGAGGTGCGCATCCAGGCCGAGCGCGCCGCCAAGGAGCGCGCCGACCAGGAAGCGAAGCTGCGCGCGGAAGCCGAGGCCAGGGCAGCGGCGGAATCCGCGGCCCGTGAAAAGGCCGAGGAAGAGGCGCGCCGGCTGCGCCGCCTCGAGGCGAGGGCCCGCGAGGAGGCCGAGGCCGCCGCCCGCGAGAAGGAGGCCGCCGCCTCGCTCGCCGCCAAGGAGCGCGCTGAAGCCCAGGTGAGGCTCGACGCCGAGCGCAAGGCCAAGATCGAAGCCGAGGCGCGCGCCATGGTCGAGGCCGAGGAGCGCGAGCGCCGCGAGAAGGAGCTCGCCGCCCGGATCGAATCCGAGCGCAAGGCGCGCGAGGAAGCCGAGATGCGCGCCCGCATCGAGGCCAAGGCCCGCGAGACGGTCGAGGAGACCACGCGCGAGAAGGTGAAGGCCGAGATCGAGGGCGACATGACCCGCCGCGCCGAGCTCGAGGGCAAGGCGCAGGCCAAGGCCTACATGCAGGCCAAGCAGCAGGCCGAGCTCGACGAGGAGGCCAAGATCCGCTCCGAGCAGGAGAGGAAGGCGCGCGAGATCGCCGAGGTCTTGCGCACCAAGGTCGAGTCCGATGCCGCGGAGGAGGCCGCCGCCCCGGTCAGGCGCCGCCCGCGGCGCAAGGTCAACTGGGTGCGCAACATCGTGATGGGCCTCGCCGCGCTGCTCGTGATCGGCGTGGGCCTGCTGCACGTGGTGCCCCTGCGCGGCTTCGCCAACAAGCTGGAGAAGGGCATCGGCGGCTGGCTGCACGAGGAGGTCTCGATCTCCAACCTCAAGTTCTCGCTCATCCCGTCGCCGCACCTGAAGATCGAGGGCTTCACCGTCGGCAAGGCGCTCGACGCCAAGGCGAGCCACGGGCGCCTGTTCGTGGACATCCCGGCGCTGCTGAGCGACAAGGTGGTGATCAACGTCCTGGAGCTCGAGAACGTCGCCATCACGGGAGAAGCGCCGCGGCGCATCCTCTCGTGGGGCAAGGTCGAGGGCAAGGCCGAGTCCGCGGTGATCGAGTCGGTGAGGCTGCGCGGCGTGAAGCTCGACGTGAAGCCGGAGCTCAAGCCCTTCGAAGCCACGCTCGCCTTCGGGCGCGACGGCAAGTTCAAGAGCGCGAGCCTTTCCGGGGAGGGCAAGTGGAGCGGCACGATCCGGCCGGTGGAGGGCGGATACGACGTGGGCTTCAGCGCCCGCAACTGGGAGCTGCCGCTGGGCGCGCCGATCCCGGTGAGCGACGTCACCGCCAAGGGCCTGCTCACGGCGAGCGACATCACCTTCTCGGAGTTCGAGGCCGACGCGCTCGAAGGCAAGGTGAACGGCACGCTCAAGGTGACGTGGGGCGGCGGCGCGGTGCGGCTCGCCTCCGACCTCGCGCTCGCGCGCGTGCGCGCCGACCAGCTGATGGGCGCGTTCACCAAGGACATCGCGGTGACCGGCAAGCTCGAGGGCAACTTCACCGTCGCCGCCGACTCGGCGGCCCTGGAGAGCCTGCTCGCGGCTCCTCGCGTCCAGGGCAAGTTCCGGCTGGCCGACGGCTCGGTGTCCAACGCCGACCTCGTGGCCGCGATGCAGTCGCCCGACGCGGCGGGCCGCGCCGGGGTGACCAAGTTCGCGGAGCTCACGGGCGAATTCGGCGCCGGCGAGGGCCGCGTGGCCTACCGAAACCTCAACCTGCAGGGCGGCGTGCTGCGCGGTGGCGGAAACATCGACATCGGCCAGAACGGCGCGCTGTCGGGTCGCCTGTCGGTGGAGATCCGCTCCAACGTCGCCCAGGACCGCGGCGGGTTCGCCGTCTCGGGCTCGGTGGCCAAGCCCATCCTGCGCCGCGGCGGCTGAAGCCCGACTTGGCCTCCGCGCCGCGCGCGGCGCCGGCGCGCGCCGGGATCGCGCGCCTCCTTCCGCTCTTCCGGATGCTCGCGCCTTACCGCGCGCGCATCGCGCTCGCCTTCGCGGCGCTGCTGGTGTCGGCGGCCATGGTCCTGGTGATCGGCGAAGGCCTCAAGCGGGTGATCGACGAGGGATTCGGCCGCGGGCGCGCCGACCTGCTCGACGCGTGGGTGGCCGCGCTCGCGGCCCTCATCGCGGTGCTGGGCGCCGTGACCTGGCTTCGCGTCTACAACGTCTACTGGATCGGCGCGCGCTTCACGGCCGACCTGCGCCGGCGCGTCTACGGCCACATGCTCGGGCTCTCGCCCTCGTTCTTCGAGTCCGCCCGCACCGGCGAGGTGATCTCGCGTCTCACGGCGGACGTGACGCTGGTGGAGACGGTGATGGGAGGCACGCTCCTCTACGCGCTGCGCATGGCCTTCACGCTCGCCGGCTGCGCCGTGATGCTCGTGGTGACGAGCGTGAAACTCTCCGTGCTCGCGCTGGCGTGCCTGCCCGTGGTGGTGTTGCCCATCGGACTGCTGGGGCGGCGCGTGCGCCGGCTCTCGCGCGAGGCCCAGGACCGGCTGGCGGAGGTGTCCTCGCACGCCGACGAGACGCTGCACGAGATCCGCACCGTGCAGGCCTACGCCCACGAGGCGCAGGAGGAGAGGACCTTCGGCTCGCTGGCCGAGGCCGTGTTCGCGGCGAGCCTGCGCCGCACGTCCTCGCTCGCGCTGCTCATCGCGGCGGTGATCGTGCTCGCCTTCGGCGCCGTGGGACTGCTGCTCTGGGTCGGCGCGCACGACGTGCTGGCCGGGCGCCTGTCGGCGGGGAGCCTCACCGCCTTCATCTTCTATTCCGTCATCGTGGCCAACGCCACCTTCGTCGTCGCCGAGGCCTGGGGCGAGCTGCAGCGCGCGGCGGGCGCCTCGGAGCGGCTCACCGAGATCCTCGCCACCGAGCCGGCGATCCGCGCGCCCGCCGATCCCGTGCCGCTGCCGGTGCCCGGCGAGGGGCGCGTCGAGCTCTCGGGCGTGGGCTTCCGCTATCCCTCGCGGCCGGATTCCGCCGCCCTCGAGGACTTCGCGCTCTCGGTCTCGCCCGGCGAGGTCGTGGCGCTCGTCGGCCCCTCGGGCGCCGGAAAGACGACCGTGTTCCAGCTCCTCCTTCGCTTCTACGACCCGCAGGAGGGCACGGTGCGCCTCGACGGCGTCGACGCCCGCGCGGCGGACCCGAGGCAGTGGCGGCGGCGCTTCGCGCTCGTCTCGCAGGAGCCGGTGATCTTCGCCGCGAGCCTCGCGGACAACGTGCGCTACGGGAAGCCCGAGGCCACGGACGAGGAGGTGCGCGAGGCCTGCCGCCTGGCGTACTGCCTGGAGTTCGCCGACCGCCTTCCGGAGGGCCTCGCCACGCCGGTGGGCGAGCGCGGAGTCAAGCTCTCGGGCGGGCAGCGCCAGCGCATCGCCATCGCGCGCGCCATCCTCGCCGACCGCGCCGTGCTGCTGCTGGACGAGGCCACGAGCGCGCTGGACGCGGAGAGCGAGCGCACGGTGCAGCTCGCGCTCGCCGGGCTCATGAAGGGGCGGACGACGCTCATCATCGCGCACCGGCTGGCCACGGTAAAATCCGCCGATCGCATCGTCGTCATGGACCGCGGCCGCGTCGTGGCCTCGGGGACGCACGCGGCGCTCGTCCGCGAGGACGGGCTCTACGCGCGCCTGGCCGCCCTGCAGTTCGCCGCGACGACGGATGCCCTGCTCCGATGAAACACGCCCGCGCCTTCCTGCTCGCCCTCCTGCTGCCTGCGGCCGCCGTTGCCGATGCGCCCGCGCCCGCCGCGGCTGCGCCCGAGGGCACGGCCGCGCCCGCGCCGCCGCCTGCCGCGCCTTCGCCGCCACCCGCCGCGCCCGTGGTGCCCGCGCCGGGACTGCCGGTGGCTTCGACGGCGCCCTCGGCCCCCGTTCGCGAGGTGCGCGAGACGCTGCACGGCGTCGAGGTGGTCGATCCCTACCGGTGGCTCGAGAACCTGCGCTCCGACGACGCGCAGGCGTACTTCCGCGCGCAGGACGACGCCGCGCGCAAGGCCCTGGCCGCCATCCCGGGCCGCGCCGAGATCGCCGCGCGCATCCGGGAGCTGTCGGCCGCGCAGGTGAGCGTGCGCAGCATCGCGATGGCCGGCGGCAAGGTCTTCTACCTGAAGCTGGCGCCGGGCCTCGAGACGCCGGTGCTGTGCGTGCGCGAGGGCTTCGCCGGCGCCGAGCGCGTCCTCGTCGATCCGGCCCGCTACGCGGTGGGCACCGCGAAGGCGGCCATCGACTGGTACCGCCCCTCGCCCGACGGCAGGCTCGTCGCCTACGGCGTCTCGGCCGGGGGGACGGAGGACGCCACGCTTCGCGTGCTCGACACCCGCGACGGCCGCGACCTGGGCGTCGCCATCGACCGGACGCGCTTCAATTCCGGGCTCTCCTGGCACCACGACGGCCGCGCCTTCTACTACTCGCGCATCCCGGAGGGCGGGCCGGGCGACTCCGCGCACCGCTACGCCGGCATCCGCGTCTACCGCCACGTGATCGGCCGGCCTGCGGCGCAGGACGAGATCGTCTTCGCCTCGGGCACGGGCGGGGCGCGCGGCGTGCCGGAGTTCGTCTATCCCTCCCTCGTCGTGCCCGAGGACTCCACGCACGCCTACGCCATCGTGCGCGACGGCGTGCGCCGCGAGATCGCGGTGCACGCGACGACGGTGCGGGACCTCGCCAAGGGGTTGCCGCGCTGGAACCGGATCGTCGACTTCGACGACGGCGTCACCGCCATCCAGGCGTGGAAGGACGACCTGTACCTCCTCACGCACAAGGGCGCGCCGCTCAACAGGGTGCTGGTGGTGAAGGTGGGCAGCGACGGCGCCTCGCGCCCGCGCGTGGCCGTGCCGGAAGGCGAGGCGGTGATCCTGGACATGGCGCTCGCTTCCGACGCGCTGTACCTGCGTTCCACCGTGGGCGGCCTCGAGCGCCTCGAGCGACTGAACCTGGGGCTGGGCGCCTCGCGCACCCCGGAGTTCGTGAAGACCGCCTTCGACGTGGCCATCACGCAGATGCTGACGCACCCGGCCAGGCCGGGGGCGATCCTGCACGTGCAGGGCTTCATCGAGCCGCCGGTGGTGGTGAGCGTCGAGGCGAAGACCGGCAACCTGCGCAACACCGGCCTGCAGCCGGCGCCCGCCGCGGACTTCTCCGCCATGGACGAGGTGCGCCTCTACGCGCGCGGCCACGACGGCACGAAGATCCCGGTGACGCTGCTCTACAAGAAGACGACCGTCCTGTCGGCGGACAACCCCACGCTGCTCGTGGGCTACGGCGCCTACGGCATCTCGCAGACGCCCTTCTTCGACGCCACGCGCCTCGCGTGGCTGGAGCGCGGCGGGATCATCGCCTTCGCCCACATCCGCGGCGGCGGCGAGTACGGCGAGGCATGGCACCGCGCCGGGCAGAAGGCGACGAAGGAGAACACGATCCTCGACTTCATCGCCTGCGCGGAATTCCTCGTCAAGTACGGCTTCACCAGCCCGCGCCGCCTCGCGATCCAGGGCACGAGCGCGGGGGGAATCCCCTCGGCGGGCGCGATGGTGCGGCGGCCGGACCTCTTCGCCGCCGTCGTGCCGCGGGTGGCGGTGCTCGACATGCTGCGCTTCGAGTTCGCGGCCAACGGGCCGGCCAACATCCCGGAGTTCGGCTCCGTGGCCACGCCCGAGGGCTTCGAGGCGCTGCGCAGGATGTCCGCGTACCACCAGGTGAAGGACGGCACGGCCTATCCCGCCGTGCTCCTCACCACCGGCATGAACGACCCGCGCGTCGATCCCTGGCAGGCGGCCAAGATGGCCGCGCGCCTGCAGGCGGCCACCGCGAGCGGCAAGCCGGTCCTGATGCGCGTGGAGTGGGAGGGCGGCCACGGGCGCGGCTCGACCCGCACCCAGCGCGAGGAGGAACTCGCCGACATCTACGCCTTCCTCCTGTGGCAGTTCGGGATGCCGGGATTCGTGCCCGAGGAGGCGACGAGGACCGCGGGCAGCCCCGCGGCGCCATAATCGGTCTTCGAAACCTTCTGGAGCGACTTCGAGATGGAACTGGTCCTGTGGCGCCACGCCGACGCGGAAGACGGCCTGGTCGACATGAAGCGCGCGCTGACCGACAAGGGCCGCCGGCAGGCCGCCCGGGTCGCGAAGTGGCTGCGTCCCCGCATGGAGGACAAGTGGGACATCCTCGTGAGCCCGGCGCTGCGCACCCGGCAGACGGCCGACGCCCTCGACCTGGAGTACGACGTGCGAATCCCGCTGGGCCCTTCGGCCAGCGAGGACGCCCTGCTGCGCGAGGCGAAGTGGCCGGCCAACGCGAGGAACGTCCTGATCGTCGGCCACCAGCCCACGCTGGGGCGCCTGGCCGCGCGGCTCCTCACCGGGCGCGCGGACGACCTCGCGGTCAAGAAGGGCGCGCTCTGGTGGTTCACGGGCAAGGTCGACCGCCAGGCGCGCGTGAGCGAGGTCCTGCTCCGGGCCGTCATCGGCCCCGATTTCGCCGACTGAGCTTTTCTCCCCTCTCCCTCCGGGAGTGGGGTCGGGGGTGAGGGAAGGGGGGCTTGACCTTCCCACGGTGGGAAGGTGCATCGTGGCGCTGTCCAACCCACCGGGAGACCCGCCATGGTCGAAATCGCCGTCAACGACATGACCTGCGGCCACTGCGCCCCGGCCGTCGCGAAGGCGAAGGGGTGAGCGTGGCCGCCGAGGTCGACTTCCTCGACCTCAGGATCGAGGGCATGACCTGCGCCTCGTGCGTGGCGCGCGTCGAGCGCGCCCTGCTCAAGGTGCCGGGCGTGGAGTCCGCGACCGTGAACCTCGCCACCGAGACGGCCACCGTGGTCGCTGCGGGGGACGTGCGGGAGGCGGCCATCGCGGCCATCCACGAGGCGGGCTACGAAGCCTCGATGAAGGAGGCGGAGAAGCCAGTCGCGCCACCGGCCGGAATCGACCGCGGCACGCTCGAGCTCGCGGCGGCCTCGATCCTCACCGCGCCGCTGGTGGTTCCCATGGTGGCGGGCCTCTTCGGCGCGCACTGGATGCTGCCGGCCTGGCTGCAGTGGCTGCTCGCCACGCCGGTGCAGTTCGTCGTGGGCGCGCGCTTCTACCGCGCGGCGTGGAAGGCACTCGCGGCGCGGGCCGGCAACATGGACCTGCTGGTGGCCATCGGCACCACCGCGGCCTACGGCCTGAGCGTCTACCTCGCCCTCGCCGAGGATACGGCGCACCTCTACTTCGAGGCTTCCGCGGTGGTGATCACGCTGGTGCGCGCCGGCAAGTGGCTGGAGGAGCGCGCCAAGCGGCAGACCACGGAGGCCATCCGGGCGCTCTCGGCGCTGCGGCCGGAGACGGCGCGCGTGCTGCGCGACGGCGCCGAGCGGGTGGTGCCCGTGGCCGCCGTGCGCGTGGGCGACCTCGTGGTGGTGCTCCCGGGCGATCGCGTCCCCGTGGACGGCGAAGTGACCGAGGGCAGGAGCCACGTGGACGAGTCGCTCGTCACCGGCGAGGGCCTTCCCGTGGCGAAGTCCCCGGGCAGCCGCATCACCGGCGGGTCCGTGAACGCCGAGGGCCGGCTCGTCGCGCGCACCGTGGCCGTGGGCGCCGAGAGCACCCTCGCGCGGATCATCCGCGCGGTGGAGTCGGCGCAGGCGGCCAAGGCGCCCATCCAGCGGCTCGTGGACCGCGTGAGCGAGATCTTCGTCCCGGCCGTCGTGGCGGTCGCCCTGGTGACCGTCCTCGCGTGGGGACTGGGCACCGGCAACTGGGAGGCGGCGATCCTCAACGCCGTGGCGGTGCTCGTCATCGCCTGCCCCTGCGCGCTGGGGCTCGCGACGCCCACCGCGGTCATGGCGGGCACCGGCGTCGCCGCGCGCCACGGCATCCTGATCAAGGACGCGGAGGCGCTCGAGATCGCGCACCGCGCGCGCGTCGTGGCCTTCGACAAGACCGGCACGCTCACGCAGGGCAAGCCCTCGCTGGTGGAGGTCGTCGCGCAGGGAATCGCCCGCGAGGAGGCCCTGCGCCTAGCGGCCGCCGTGCAGCGCGGCTCGACGCACCCCCTCGCCCGGGCGGTGCTCGAGGCGGCCGCGCGCGAGTCCGTGCCCGTCGCCGCCGCAACCGACCTGCGCACCGCTGCCGGCCGCGGCGTCGAGGCCACGATCGAGGCGCGCCGCATCGCCGTCGCGAGCCGCCACTGGGCGGGCGAGCTGGCGGTCCGGGACATGGAGGCGCAGGAGGCGGAGGCTTCCCGCCTCGCCTCGCGCGGCCTCACGGTCTCCTGGCTGGTGGAGACGGCGCCGAACGCGCAGGTGCTGGCGCTCCTCGCCTTCGGCGACGCGGTGAAGCCGCAATCGGCCGCGGCCGTGGCGAGGCTGCGCGCGCTGGGACTCAGGACCGTCCTCGTCACCGGCGACAACCGCGGCGCGGCCGAGGCCGCGGGCCGCGGGCTCGGCATAGACGAGGTGCACGCCGAGGTGCTCCCGGAGGACAAGGCGGCGGTGGTCGCGCGCCTGCGCGAGATGCACGGCACGGTGGCGATGGTAGGCGACGGGATCAACGACGCGCCGGCGCTGGCGGCGGCCGACATCGGCGTGGCGATGGGCACCGGCACCGACGTGGCGATGCACACGGCCGGCATCACCCTCATGCGCGGCGACCCCTCGCTCGTGGCCGACGCCCTCGACATCTCGCGCCGCACCCATGCGAAGATCTGGCAGAACCTGTTCTGGGCCTTCGCGTACAACGTGGTGGGGATGCCGCTCGCCGCGCTGGGGATGCTCTCGCCGGTCATCGCCGGCGCCGCCATGGCGCTCTCCAGCGTGAGCGTGGTATCCAACGCCCTGCTGCTCGCGCGCTGGAAGGCGCCGGGCGATCGCCGCTGAAGACGGGAGGAACCCATGCCGCAGGCCAGGTACTTCGAGCTCTCCGACGCGCGCCGCGAGGGCTTCTTCAACATCAGCGAGGCGGCCGAGGCCTCGGGCGTGTCGACCAAGATGATCCGGCACTACGAGGAGATCGGGCTCGTGCCGAAGGCGGGGCGCACGGTGGCGGGCTACCGCATCTACCGCGACGCCGACGTGCACGTGCTGCGCTTCATCCGCCGCTCGCGCGACCTGGGCTTCACGATGAAGGAGATCGCCGGCCTGCTGGGGCTGTGGCAGAACAAGCGCCGCGCGAGCGCCGACGTGAAGAAGCTCGCCTCGAAGCACATCGCGGAGCTCGACGCGCGCATCGCGGAGCTGCAGGGCATGCGACGCACGCTGGAGCACCTGGTCCACTGCTGCCACGGCGACGACCGCCCCGACTGCCCCATCCTGGACGACCTCGCGGGGGCCGGCAGGGCTTAAAATGGGGCCCATCCCATCGAAGGAGAGCGACAGATGAAGCGCGCATGGATCCTCGCCGCGGCCCTCGTGTCGGGCATCGCCCCGGCAGCCGCCCTGGCCGCGGACGCCCCGGCCAAGGCGGAAGCCAAGGCGAAGGCCGCTCCCCTCACCGCAGGGGAGGTGAAGAAGGTGGACCGCGAGGCGAAGAAGCTCACGATCCAGCACGGACCGATCGAGAACCTCAAGATGCCGCCGATGACGATGGTCTTCCGCGTGAAGGACGCCTCCATGCTCGACGGCATCGAGCCCGGCACCAAGGTGCGCTTCCACGCCGAGGAGGCCAACGGCGGCTACGTCGTGACCCGGCTGCAGAAGGGGAAATGACCATGCACGAATTCACCGTCCAGGACATGACCTGCGGCCACTGCGTGGCCACCATCACCGAGGCCGTGAAGGCCCTCGATCCCGACGGGCGCTGCGAGATCGACCTCGCGGCCCGGCGGGTGAAGGTCTCGAGCGCGCTTTCGGCCGATCGCGTCGCCGCCGCCATCTCGAAGGCGGGCTTCACGCCGGTGCGCGCCGGCGCCTGAATGGCGCTCCACGACCTTTCCGCGTGGCGGCACGACCACGCCTTCGACACGGGCAACCGTTCGGGCGAGTCGCGCACGTGGATCGTGGTCGCCATCACGGCGGTCACGATGGTCGCCGAGATCGTGGGCGGCTGGCTCACGGGCTCGATGGCGCTGCTCGCCGACGGCTGGCACATGGGCACGCACGTGGCGGCGCTCGCGCTCGCGGGCGTGGCCTACGCCCTGGCGCGGCGCTGGTCGCGCGACTCGCGCTTCGCCTTCGGCACCTGGAAGATCGAGGTCCTGGGGGCGTTCTCGAGCGCGCTGGTGCTCGCGATCGTCGCCCTCGCGATGGCCGTGGAGTCGACGATCCGCCTGGCGAGGCCGCACGAGATCTCCTTCGGCCCCGCCCTTGTCGTGGCCGTCGTCGGCTTGCTGGTGAACGTGGCCTCGGCCTTCGTGCTGGCGGGTCACGACCACGGGCACGATCATGACCATGATCATGAGCACGACCATGATCATGAGCACGACCATGATCACGAGCACGGCCACCACGACCTCAACCTGCGCGGCGCCTACCTGCACGTGCTGGCCGACGCGTTCACCTCGGTCCTCGCCATCGTGGCCCTGGCCCTGGGCATGTGGGCGGGCTGGGCGTGGCTGGACCCGGTGATGGGCATCGTCGGCGCGGCCGTCATCGCCTGGTGGTCGCGCGGGCTGCTCGTGCAGTCGGCGCGCATCCTCCTCGACCGCGAGATGGACTCCCCCGTGGCCGCCCAGGTGCGGAGCGCCATCCAGAGCGACGGCGACGCCGAGATCGCCGACCTGCACGTCTGGCGCGTCGGGCGCGCCCGCTACGCCTGCATCCTCGCCATCGTGGCCCGCGAGCCGCTCACGCCGGACGGCTACCGCGAGCGCCTGGCGGGCATCGAGACGCTCGCGCACGTGTCGATCGAGGTCAATCGCTGTCCGCACGTGCGGTGTCCCTGACGGGGTCTCCGGGCCGAATCCCGCTGCCGGCGTCGACAAATCGCGTGTGACGTTTGCGTTTGTCTTTCCGGCCTTAGAACGGCATGCGGCCGTAAAGACAAACGCAAACGTCCCCCGCTTGTCCGCCGGCGACGGGATTCGGCCCCTGTCGAACCTGCGGCCAGCGGTGAGTGGGGGGAGAGGGGGGAGAGTGATGCGGGCACCCCGCGAATCGCAGCCGCCTTGTCTCCTCACTCCCACCCCATCCCCAGGAATCGCGGCGAGCGGCATTGGGGAACGGTGTCGCGTTGTGATTGCCTGTATCGTCGCCACGGACGGTTGCCCTGGCGAGCGTGGGCGCGGACCCGGAGTCGGCCGAGAATTGAGTGAGGATGACGTATCCCTTTCCGGCCGCATGCCGTTCTAAGGCCGGAAAGGGATACGTCATCCTCACTCAAGCAACGAAGCAGGCCGACACAGGGTCCGCGCCCCTCGATGCGCATCGACAACCCCCGCCCCGCGGGGCGATACTCCGCGAAACCGCTCCGCGCCCCGCCATGTCCGCTCCCGCCACCCCGCTCGTCCGCGAATTCCGCCACATCCTCCTCTGGCCGCTGCAGCTGCGCCGCCTGCGCCGCGAGACCGGCTTCGCCACGCACTGGGACGTGCTGCGGGCCAACCCCGGGCCGTGGAAGGAGGTGAAGGACAACCTCCTGGTCGACGACGAGAGCTGCCAGTCGGGCTACCAGGATTTCGTCTACTTCCTGCCCTACGTGCAGCGCTTCCTCTACGGCTTCGGGGAGGCCGACGCGCAGACGCCCTCCAGCCTGCACATGTTCCGCCGCGACGACATCGCCACGGCGAGGGTGCGGCTGCGCGAGGAGGACTCGCCCATCGACCTCGCGGTCGAGCGCGCGCGGCTCGTGTTCTTCTACGACCAGGACGTGGCCATCCTCGCCTTCGAGGTGGTGGGGAGGGACCTGCCGCTCGAGGACGCCATCGAGCTGATGGACCGCTTCGGCCGGCCCTATCCGCCGTACTGGGACGCGCCGGGGCAGGGCGCCCACTGCACCTTCTCGGTGGAGTTCCTCGATGGGGGCGGGCGGCTGCTGTCCGCCTCCGACTACGGTGACCGCGACAAGTACGTGGGGCTGGTTCGCGACATCAAGCAGACGCCGCTGTCGCTGCACTGGGAATACCTGCTGCAGCCGCTGGTGCCGGCCTATCTCGGCGGCGGCATCCTGCAGTACTACCAGATCGAGAACAAGCGCATCCCGATCATGACCTACCTCGCGCTCGACGAGCCGCGCTGCCTAACCCGCGGCGACCTCACGCGCATCGGCTACGCCGCCAAGTGGGGGCCGTCGGAGACGCTGCCCTTCGCGCCGCGCTTCCTCGCCGACTTCGAGCACAAGCACTGCTACGACCGGTACTGGGACGGCGAGGATCCCGCGAGCGGGATGAACACGCGCTTCGTCTTTTGTGGTGTCGCCTTCGCCATGATCACGCGCCACCAGGACGACCGCACGGACCTCGTGCACACCTTCCGCCAGCAGTTCTTCCAGATCGGGCTCATCGCCAACTTCCACAAGGCGGCGCTGCTCAACCTGTCGAACCGCTTCTCCATCGCGGTCGAGCGCCTGCGCGTGGGCGACTACGCGAGCGTGCGCGTGTTCAAGGACAGCGTGCGCGAGGCCCTGGAGCTCTTCCTGCGCTTCAACCACCGCTACTGGTTCCACGAGATCTCCAACCAGGTGCTCGCCTCGGACATGTTCGCGCGCTGGGCGCACCAGCTGGGCAGCGACGCGCTCTTCCGCGAGGTGCGGGAGGAGGCGCAGGACATCAACCAGTACCTGGACGCGGACCGCACCCGCAAGGCCGGCGACAACGCGATGCGCCTCACCGTCGTGTCCGCGCTGGGCATGGCGGGCACCGTGGTGACCGGCTTCCTGGGCATGAACCTCTTCAACCACACCGAGTACGACCCCTGGCACAAGTTCTGGATCTTCATGGCGGTGTTCGTGCCCACGATCGCCCTGGGCCTGTACACGGTGGTGATGTCCAAGCGCATCGCGACGTTCTTCGAGGCCATGTCCTCCGAGCGCCTCACCTGGCGGCAGAAGTTCTCCGCCTTCCGGCAGATCTGGCGGCCGCCGCCGCGCGCCCCGAGGGTGAGGAAGCGCGTGGCCGGCGGCGACGAACCTTCCCGGCGGAGCGCGGGGCAGCCGGCCGGCGGCGGCCGGGCATCTTCGGCCCCGCAGAGCTGACGGCGAACGCATGTCCAGCGGCGGCGAAGTCCGCGAGGTCCTCGCGTTCTGGTTCGGGGAGCCGGGATCGGACGGCTACGGCAAGCCGCGTCCGGCCTGGTTCCACAAGGATCCCGCCTTCGACGATGAGATCCGCCGCCGCTTCCTGGCGCTGCACGCGCGAGCCGCACTCGGCGAGTGCGAGCGCTGGCGCGACGACCCCGACTCGCTCCTCGCGCTCATCGTGGTGCTCGACCAGTTCTCGCGAAACCTCTACCGCGACGATCCGCGCGCCTTCTCGCAGGACGCGGCGGCGCTCGACTGCGCGCGCCTGATGATCGAGCGCGGGTGGGACGCGGCGCGCCTGCCGGTGGAGCGCCAGTTCGCCTACCTGCCCTTCGAGCACGCGGAGGACCTGGCGATGCAGGACCGCGCCGTCGAGCTCTTCTCGGCGCTCGAGGCCTTCCCCGAGACGAAGGGGCTCACCGAGTGGGCCGAGAAGCATCGCGCCATCGTGCGGCGCTTCGGGCGCTTCCCGCACCGCAACGCCGCGCTGGGGCGAGAGTCGACGGCCGGGGAAATCGCGTTCCTCAGGGAGCCGGGGTCGGGTTTCTAGGACGGTCCGTGAAAACACGCCTGCTCGCCGCCTTCATCCTCGCCTTGCTCGCGGCGTGCTCGAAGTCCGCCGCCCCGCCGAAGGACCTTGCCGACGCGGTGGCCGTGGTGGGCTACCTCGCCTCGCCGCGTTTCGTCAACGTGTCGGCCTATTCCGCCACCGCTGAGAAGGGCACGCCTTCGGAGTTCGTCTCCTATCTCTTTTCCGACCTGGGAGCGGCAGAGCTCCCGGAGCCCGCGCGGCCGGGCGAGCCGCAGGGAGGCGGCCGGGGCGGGCCGCCCTCCTGGCCCGAGGGCATCGCCCTGCGGCCCCATCGCCCCGATCCGCGACTGGGAAAGCAGGTCGTGATCGTCCCCGACGATGCGCGTGGCCTCGTCGTCGCGGAAGGCTACCTCGATGGCAAGGGCGCGCCGCTGTTGCGGCGGGAGTTCGAGCTTGCGAAGCCGCGCAAGCGCTAGGGCATGAGGTTCAGCGGCCCGGAGAATGGAGCCGGTAGAGGACGTGGCGCAAGACGGGGCTCGCAGGCGGCAGGAGCGGGTGGTCGAACTCGATGTCGCGGCGCATGCCGAGCCTCTCCATGACCGCGATGGATCTCGCGTTCCCCAGGGTCGTGTAGGAGACGATCTCGGCGAGACCCAGCTCGCGGAAGCCGAAATCGACGGCGGCGCGCGCGGCCTCGGTGGCGTAGCCGTGGCCCCAGGCCTCGCGCGCGAGCCGCCAGCCCACCTCGGTGCAGGGCGTGAAGGGGGACTCGAAGGTCTTCACCGAGAGGCCGGCGAAGCCGATGAACGGCGCGCCGCCCACGACCTCGATGGCCCAGTGTCCCCAGCCGCGCTCCTCGACGAGGGCCATGGCCCGGCGCGCGAACGCGTCGCTCTCCTCGCGCGACTGCACGGCGGGGAAGTGCTCCATCACGACCGGGTCCGCGTTCAGCGCCGCGAAGGGCGCGAGGTCGGATTCGCGCCAGGGGCGCAGGCGCAGCCGTGCGGTCTCGAGAACCATGGGGCCTCCGGGAAGGGGCCCCATGATACGCGTCCCGCGCCTAGCTCTTCGCGCGCTTGCCCGGGGCCGCGTAGTCCTCGGGCACCTTGAAGAGCTCGGCGGAGGGCTCGCCCCGGCGGATGTTGGTGAGCTTGTAGACCATCTCGCCGCGGCGCGGGTCGCTGTGGCGCGAGTACACGGTGACCTTGAGCTCGGGCGCGTACCAGGTCTCGCGCGTGACGATGATCGGGTTGCGGTTGCCGATCCTGCCCGCGGGGATGGTGTAGGTGGTCGCCTTGCCCTCGGCGCGCACGCCCTCGAACTCCTTCTCGCCGAGCGAGGTGGTGGCGGCCCTGGAGCCCGCGAGCGAGCCGTCGATGCCCCAGTCCATGGGGCCGATGATCGGCGGCACGGGCGGAACCGGCGGCACGGGCGGGACGGGCGCCACGCCGGGCGCGCCAGGGGGCGCGGGCGGACTCGGGGGGGCGGGCGGGGCGATGACGATCTCCTTGCCGTCGGCGTCGCGGATCACCTGCACGCGAACCTCCTCGCGGAGGGTGCCGTCGCCGCCCGCGTCGACGTGCTTCACCACGATCTTCTTCTTGCCGCCCTCGCCCGGCCGGACCTCCTTGCCGTCGATCGTGACCTTGCCGTTGTCGACCCGGATCTCCTTGCCGCCCGCCTTGAGCGCGACGCTGCCCGAGGTGACCTCCTTGCCGTCGACGCTCACCTTGCCGTCCTCGATGCGGATCTCGCGGTCGTCGATCTTCAGCACCTGCACGCTCTTCGTGTCGGCGTGCATCGCCACGCGCGGCATGCGCACCGCCCGCTTCGAGCCCGGCAGCAGCATCACCGAGGTGCCCGCCACCGGGTCGCGCAGCTGGATCGACTTGGGCTCGCCGTTCACGAGCGTTTCCTGGCGCGTGCGCCCCTCGCCGTCGCGGTACACGCGGCCGCCGGTCTTGCGCGTGATGACGTTGCCGTCGGCGAGCGACTGGTTCATCTCCGTGGAAACCTCGGCGCTGTAGGGGGCGCCCTTGACCACCCTGGCGCCGCCCAGGTGGTCGCCGAACATCGTGCCGAGCGAGGTCCGCAGGTCGTCGCCCCATTGGCGCCAGGCCTCGGCGTTGGCCTTCATCTCGGCGGCCTGGGCGAGGAGCGTGTGGGTGTCGATGGCGACGCCCTCGATCTGCGCCTCGGGGGTTGCCGCGAGGGCGGGGCCCGCGAGGGCGCAGGCGACGGCGGCGGCGAGGAGTCGGGTCTTCATGGCGTTCCTTTCGTTCGTGGACGCATCAGTCGAGGATTCGCAGGGCGAGCGGCTCGCCCTCGGCGGAATAGAGCATCTCGGCGCGCACCGGCTCGCCGGCGCGCTCCGGGGCCACGGGCAGGCCCCACTGCGCCAGCAGCTCGCGCGGGAACTCGGTGGTCACCACGCGCGCCTGCGGCTCGAGCGCGATGCGCTCCAGGGGCTTGAGCGCGAGGAAGGGAGAGGCGGGCTGCGGCGCGGGCTCGGTATAGAACTCGATCTCCGGTCCGTTCGAGTCCAGGACCGCGGGGTGTCGCACCATCCAGCTCACGATGGCGACCGTGGCCACCATCGCGAGCGGCGGCAGCCACCACAGGCGCGGCCGGCCGGCGCGGCGCTGGCGGGCGGCGCGGGCGCGGAACTCGTCCAGGAGGCCGGCCTCGAGGGACTCCGGGGCCTTCACGGCCGCCATCGCGGTCTTCAGCTCGTCCATCCGGTCGGTGAGCCGCGCTTCGCGC
Source organism: Burkholderiales bacterium (assembly GCA_026125445.1). GTDB lineage: Bacteria > Pseudomonadota > Gammaproteobacteria > Burkholderiales > Usitatibacteraceae > FEB-7. The sequence continues at coordinate 5,047 of JAHCLE010000004.1, read as the reverse complement.
ACGGCCGGGTGCAGCGGGGTGCTCATGTCGCCTCCTTCGTGCGGACGGCGCCTTCCATCAGGCCCATCCGGGAGAGTCGTTCGGCGAGTTGCGCGCGCCCCCGCGAAAGGCGCGAGCGCACGGTGCCGATGTCGATGCCGCAGACCTGGGCGGCCTCGGCGTAGGAAAGGTCGGAGAGCTCGCACAGGACGAGGACGTCGCGGTAGTGCGGGGCGACGGCGGCGAGCGCGGCGCGCACCTGCTCGGCGGTCTCGCTGGCGAGCAGCCGCTCGGCGGGGCAGTCGGCGTCGACGAGCTCGGGCACGGGCGGGGCATCGGCGGCGAGATCGTCCGGATCCGTCGCGTCCTCGCGCGAGGCCGTCTCCCGCCGGGCGAGGTTCCTCGCGACCCCGCAGAGCCACGCCGCGATGGAGCCGCGCGCCGGGTCGTACTGCTCGGGCCGGGTCATGAGGTGCAGGAACGTCTCCTGCGCCACGTCGGCCGCCTGGGCCGCCGAGCCCGTCCGCAGCAGCGCGAAGCGGTACACCGCGTCCTTGTGCAGGCGGTAGAGCGCGGCGAAGGCCGCCTCGTCCCCCTGGCGCATGCGGGCGAAGAGGCTCAATTCGGGCTGCATGTTCCAGGGGGGCATGGGCGGTTTCGCATCGTTCCTTCCCCTATTGCGCCGGGCCCCCCCGAAAGTTCCCGCCAGCTACTCGGCGTCGGGCTGCCTGGAGGGCTGGGCGAGGTCGAAGGCCGGCAGCTTCATGCACTCCTCGACCACGGCGAGCACGAGGGGGTAGGGCTCCACGGGCACCTTGAAGCGCCAGGCATTGAAGACCTGCGGCACGAGGCAGACGGCGGCGATCGTGGGCGCCGCCCCGAGGCAGAAGGGGCCCGGCCCCGGGCGGGCGGCGAGCATCTTCTCGATGGCGGCGAGCCCCTCGGATACCCAGTGCGCGTACCAGCGGTTGCGCGCGGCCTCGTCCAGCCCCAGGTCGCGCTCCAGCCAGGCCAGCACGCGCGTGTTGTTGAGGGGATGGATCTCGCAGGCCACCGCGAGCGCCACGGCGCGCACCCAGGCGCGCTCGGCCGCCCGCGCGGGAAGCAGCGGCGGCTTCGGGTGCGTCTCCTCCAGGTACTCGATGATGGCGAGCGACTGCGTGAGCGTGAGCGGCCCGTCCTCGAGCACGGGCACGAGACCCTGCGGGTTGCGGGCGAGGAAGCCCGGGGCGCGCTGCTCGCCCTTGCGCAGGTGGACGTAGCGCCGGCCGGGCTCGAGGCCCTTGAGGGCGAGGGCGATCCGGACGCGGAAGGCGGCGGAGGAGCGCCAGTAGTCGTGGAGGATCATGGCGGGTGTGCGGTGCAGCATGGCATCGGGGTGGCCGCATCTTATACTTCGGTGTGGAACGCCACACGCCCGCCAGGATGCGACACCGGCTCACCCGCGACGAGATCATCCGCCGCCTCGCCACGAGGCCCCCGATCGAGGACCTCCTCACCGCGGACGATCTCGAGAAGCAACGGGCGGCCGCCTCGGCCGCGAGCCTCACGCCGGCCGCGGTGCTGCTGCTGGTGGTGAACCATCCCGGGGAGCCGACCGTCGTCTTCACCCAGCGCACGGCCCACCTGGCCGACCACGCGGGACAGATCAGCTTTCCCGGCGGGCGCGTCGAGGAGGTCGACGAGGGGCCGGCGCAGACCGCGCTCCGCGAGGCGCGCGAGGAAGTGGGGATCGATCCGGCCGGCATCGAGATCCTCGGGGAGCTGCCCGACTACCACACGTCCACGGGCTATCGCGTTCGTCCCGTCGTGGGATGGGCCGAGCCGCCGCTTTCCTACGCGCCGGACCCGTACGAGGTCGCCGACGTCTTCGAGGTCCCGCTTCACTTCCTGCTCGAGCCCGCCAACCACCGCTACGAGAGCGCCTTCTACAAGGGGCGGCTTCGCCACTACTGGGCGATGCCCTGGGAGGGCCGCTTCATCTGGGGCGCGACCGCCGGCATGCTCGTGACCTTCCAGCGCATCGTCGGCCGGCGGTAAAAAAAAGGGCCCCTGTTCGGGGCCCCCAACTCCACGCATTCGGCGATCGAGCGCAAACTCGCCGAATCCCGTTGCCCCTTCCGGGGCAAAAACGTTCCGTCACGCACGGCCAATCTAGGCGAGCGCAGGTCTTCCGTCCAATCGATATTTCAGCTGGCAGCTATCGACGCCGTCGATGACCTTCCGTGGCCTGCGCGCTGGCCAAGAGCTGCTCCCGGAACCACCGGTGCGCCGCGTCGTGGGCCGTGCGCTGGTGCCAGATGAGCGAGAGCGTGTAGCCGGGGATGGCGAGGGGCGGCTCGCGCACCGCCAGGCCGAAACGCGCCGCCTGCTGGCGCGCGATGCGCCCCGGGACGATGGAGACGAGGTCGCTTTCCGCGAGCAGCGCGAAGGTGGAGGCGAATCCCGCCACGCTCACCGGCACGTGCCGGCGCAGTCCCGCCTCGGCCAGGGCCTTCTCCACCCGGCCGGCGCTGCCGACGTGGGCCGTCACCGCCACGTGCGGATACCGGACGAGCCTTTCGGGCGTGAGCCGGCCGCGGGCGAGCGGGTGGCCCCGGCGCATGACGCACACGAACGACTCTTCCAGAAGCGGCTCGTTGAACAGGTCGCGCCCCTCCGGGGGATCCACGGCCGGTGCGACGTCGATCTCGCCGGCGACCAGGCGGGCGAGCGAATCGTCGATGGGCCTCGGCAGCACTTCCAGCGTGATGCCCGGGGCTTGCGCCGCGAGCTTCGCGTAGAGCGCCGGCAGCAGCAGCAGGCCGATGTAATCGGTGATGCCGAGCCGGACGGTGAGCTTCGCCTTGGCGGGATCGAACTTCTGCGGCAGCGCGAGCGTGAGCGACACGGAGGCGAGCGCCGTCTTGAGAGGGCCCTGGAGACGGCGGGCGAAGGCCGTGGACTGCATGGCGTTGCCCACCCGCACCAGCAGCGGGTCGGCAAAGACCCCGCGCAGCCGGTCGAGCGCCGCGCTCACGGCGGACTGGCTGAGGTTCAGGCGGCGGGCGGCGGCGGTGACGCTGCCCTCTTCCAGGAGGACCTCCAGGATGACCAGGAGGTTCAGGTCGTAGCGGCGCAGGTCCATGCCCGGATGGTAGCGCCTCGCGGGGGGCTTGACAGGAAACGAACGGTCGTTCTATTCTGTGGCCATCACGACCGGAGAACCGCGATGTCCCCGCAAGCGCTCAAGGCCCGAAAGGGAGAGGAGACCCGAGCCCAGATCCTCGACGCCGCCGTGCAGCAGGCGAGCGAGGCGGGCTTCGAGTCGCTCACCATCGGCTCGCTGGCCGAGCGCACGGGGCTTTCCAAGAGCGGGCTCTTCGCGCATTTCGGCTCGCGCACCGACCTGCAGATCGCGGTGCTCGACGAGGCGGCCCGGCGCTTCACCGAGGCGGTCTTCCTGCCGGCCTTCAAGGCGCCGCGGGGGCTCAAGCGCCTGCGCGCCCTGTTCGAGAACTGGATCACCTGGCCGGAGCACGCCCACCTGCGCGGCGGCTGCCCGATGCACGCGGCTTCCGCGGAGTACGACGACCAGCCCGGCCCGATGCGCGACGCGGTGGTGGAGCGCCAGCGCCTGGTGGCCCGCGAGCTCGCCAAGGCGGTGAGGATGGCCGTGGACACGGGCGAGCTGCGCGCCGACACGGACCCCGGCCAGTTCGTCTTCGAGATGTTCGGCCTGATTCTCGCCTTCTATCACACGCAGCGCCTGCTCGGCGACGACGCGGCCGTCTCGCGCGCCATCGCCGGCTTCGACCGCCTCGTGGACGCGCACCGCGCGCACGCGGCGAAGCCCGCTTCCCGCCCCGCGGCCGCGCGCCGCTGACCCGACCCCCGACGGAGGACCCCATGGCCACCGCCCTTTCGCCCTTTAATAGCACGATCGTTCGTTCAATGAAGATGCTCTCCACGCGCGCCCGCCTGCAAGTCGGCTCGATCGTGGCGCCGGAGCGCGCCTTGGCCGACGCCGTGCGCCTCTTCCTCACGCCGCCGCGCCGCGCCGCGCGCGATCGCGACCGCGACTTCCTCGCCGGCGGCGAGGGCTTCGTGGCGACCCTGGGTCTCGAGCGCCTCGCGGCGTGGCGCTTCGGGCCCCTGGGGCGCCCGGCGGTGATCCTGAGCCACGGCTGGGGCGGGCGCGGCGCGCAATTCCACGCCTTCGTGCCCGCGCTCGTGCAGGCCGGCTTCCAGGCGGTCGTCTTCGACCACCTGGGCCACGGCCTCTCGGAGGGCAGGCAATCCTCGCTCATCGATTTCGGCCGCGGCCTGGGCGCGGTGGCTCAGGCGCTGGAAGCGCGCGGCATCGCGATCGCCGGCGTCGTGGGGCACTCGCTCGGCGCGGCCGCGATCGCGCCGTTCCTGCGCGCCGGATCGCGGCGCCTGCGCAGCGTTCTCGTCGCGCCTCCCGCCTCGCTCGTGGGCTATTCCGCGTGGTTCACCCGCAAGCTCGGCCTGGGCGAGGCGTTCCGCTCGCGGCTGCAGTCGTCCGTGGAGCGCCGCTACGGCGTGAGCTGGGACGAGCTCGAGCTGCCGCGCGCGGTGGCCGGCCTCGACGCGCCCGCGCTGGTGATCCACGACGCGGGCGACGCGGACGTGCGCATCGGCGCGGGACTGGCCGTCGCCCGCGCGTGGCCGGGCGCGCGCTTCCTGCGCACGACGGGCCTGGGCCACAACGCGATCCTGCGCGACCCCGGCGTGGTCCGCGACGCGATCGATTTCATCGAGGGGAAGGTCACATTCGCCCCCCCGCCCGAGCGCGACGACTGGTCGGCCTTTCCCGGCCCCGCGCCGCTGCTGTGACCGCGACGAAAAGGAGAATCGCCATGGGAAACGACGACTACCGGGAAGTCGCCCTCACCCTCGCCGCGGCCCTCACGCCGTGGGCCGCCGCCGTCGCCGCGGGCACGAGCGCCGGCGTGTTCTCCCGCCTGCCGGGCGAGGCCGTGGCCGCATTGGCCGCCTTCGCGACCTTGTATGCCGCGATCGCGGTGCTGGTCGACGCCCGCCTGCGCGGCTGGCTCGAGGCGCA
>JAHCLE010000399.1 GCA_026125445.1 Burkholderiales bacterium | reverse complement strand
CGCCTGGCAGAAGTCGATCAGCCGGTGCGAGATCCCCGTGGTGTTCATGATGGCGGCCGCGAGGATGAAGAGCGGGATCGCGATGAGCGGGAAGCTCGTCGCGCCCTGGTAGAGCGCGATCGCCACGTTGGGCAGGCTCTCCACGCCCTGGGTCGCGAGCATCGCGATGACGGACGCGATGCACAGCGCCACGGCGATCGGGACGTTGATCAGCACCAGCACGAGCACGCACAGCAGGACGAGGAAGCCGGTCATGCGCCCCCCTCGGCGTGCCCGGCGCCGCCGCGCGCCTCGCGCACCACCTCGGGAAACACCAGCACCTGGCCGATCACGAACAGGACGGAGGTGATGGGGATCACCGAGTTGGCCCAGGCCACCGAGATCTCCGGCAGCGACACGAGGTAGTCGGTGGCGAGGACCTCGAGGACCGAGTAGCCGATCCAGGCGAGGAGGACGAAGAAGGCCAGCGTGCACAGCTGTGCGACCACCGCGGCGACGACCCTGGGGCCGGGCGGCAGCATGCGCACGATCTCGGGAACCCCCATGTGCGCGTGCTTGAGGACGGCCAGGGCCGATCCGTAGAACGTCACCCAGGCCAGCAGGATCGTGGCGACCTCGTCATACCAGACGAGGGAGTGGCCCGAGTAGCGGAAGACCACGCCCGCCGTGACCTCCACGGCGAGCGCGGCCATGAGCAGGATGCAGATCGACTCGAGGAAGCGCTCGTATCCCCGGCGGAACGATTGCAGCGTCATCCCCTACTTGCCCAGCGCGATGGCCTTGTCGATCACTTCCTTGGAGCCGGGGACCTCCTTGGCGAACTCCTCGTAGACGGGCTTGGAGGCCGCGACGAAGGCATCCTTGTTGGGCACGTTGGACTTCACGCCCGCGGCGAGGATCTTGTCCAGGAGTTCCTTGTCGCCCTTCTCGGCGGTCTCGTAGACCCAGGCCTGGGTCTCCTTCGCCGTGTCCTCCAGGACCTTCCTCACGTCGGCCGGGAGCGTGGCCCACTTCTTCGCGCCCACGGTGACGTAGGCGGGCGTGTAGACGTGGCCCGTGAGGGAGATGAACTTCTGCACCTCCTGGAACTTGGCGCTCGTGATCTGCGTGAACGGGTTCTCCTGGCCGTCCATCACGCCCGTCTGCAGGGCCGTGAACACCTCCGAGAACTTCATCGGGCTGGGGTTGGCGCCGTAGGCCTGGAACATCTTCACGCGCCACTTGCCCTCGGGCACGCGCAGCTTGATGCCCTTGAGGTCTTCCGGGGTGTTGATCGGGCGCTTGCTGTTGGTGATGTGGCGGTAGCCGTTTTCCCACACCGCGATCACCTTCAGGCCCTTCTTCTCGACCGTGGGCTCGATGAT
>JAHCLE010000398.1 GCA_026125445.1 Burkholderiales bacterium | reverse complement strand
AAGGAAGTCCTGCTCATGGTGGTCGCCGACGGCATGGGCGGCCACATGCAGGGCGAGGTCGCCGCCGAGATCGCGGTCACCGAGATCACGCGCCTCTTCCAGCAGGAGGCGAGGAACAAGCTGCGCCGCCCCTCGGACTTCCTGGTGTCGGTGATCAACGCCGCGCACCGCGCCATCGTCTCGCACGCGGTCGCGCAGAACCTGCTGGAGTCCCCGCGCACCACCTGCACCGTGTGCATCGTGCAGGACGGCACGGCCTGGTGGGCGCACGCCGGCGACTCGCGCCTGTACGTGCTGCGCGGCGGCAGGCTCGTGGCCGCCACCCAGGACCACTCGCGCGTGCAGCAGATGGTCGACTCCGGGATTCTCACGCCCGAGGCCGCCGCCGTGCACCCCGAGCGCAACAAGATCTTCAGCTGCCTGGGCGGGGTCGTGCCGCCGGTGATCGCCGTGGGCGGCGAGTTCGCGCTGCAGACCGGGGACACGATCCTGCTTTCCACCGACGGCTTCTGGAGCCAGATCCCGGCGGCGCTCATCGCCAACCTGCTGCGCAAGCAGGACGTGGTGGGGCTCCTCCCGGGACTGCTCACCGAGGCGCACAAGCGCGCGCGCGGCGAGAGCGACAACCTCTCCGTGGTGGCGATGACCTGGGAGGCGCAGGACGACCCCCGCCACGCCGACACCGAGCTCATGGACAACGAGCAGTTCACCACCTCCTCCAACACGATGGAGCTCGAGCGCCCCCCGGGCGTCAGCGACGACGTCACCGACGAGGAGATCGAGAAGGCGATCGCGGAGATCCAGAACGCGATCAAGAAGGTTCCCCGCTAGATCCCGGAAGACCCCGATGCCCCGACACCTGGACCGACCCGCGGACGCGCTGCGGCCCGTTCGCATCACCCGCGGCTTCACGCGCCACGCCGAGGGCTCCGTGCTCGTGGAATTCGGCGAGACGAGGGTGCTCTGCACCGCGAGCGTCGAGGAGAAGGTGCCCTCCTTCCTCAAGGGCAGGGGCTCGGGCTGGGTCACCGCCGAGTACGGGATGCTGCCGCGGGCGACCCACACGAGGGGCGCGCGCGAGGCGGCCTCCGGGAAGCAGTCGGGCCGAACCCAGGAGATCCAGAGGCTCGTGGGCCGCGCGCTGCGCTCGGTGGTGGACCTCGGCGCCCTCGGCGAGCGGCAGGTGACGATCGACTGCGACGTGCTGCAGGCCGACGGCGGCACCCGCTGTGCCTCCATCACCGGCGCCATGGTGGCGCTCGCCGACGCCGTGGCGTGGCTGAAATCGAAGGGCCTGGTCGCGCGCGAGCCCATCCGCGACTTCGTGGCCGCGGTCTCCGTGGGGATCGTCGCGGGCGTGCCGTTCCTG
>JAHCLE010000397.1 GCA_026125445.1 Burkholderiales bacterium | reverse complement strand
CCCATGACGATGTACCTGGAGCACTTCGGCCTGCGCGAGGCGCCGTTCCGCATCACGCCGCACACCGAGTTCTTCTTCGCCGGCGCCAACCGCGGCGCCACCCTGGAGGCGCTCGTCTACGCCATCACCGCGGGCGAGGGCCTCGTGAAGGTGACGGGCGAGGTGGGAACCGGCAAGACGATGCTCTGCCGCGTGCTCATGGAGCGCCTTCCGGAGACGGTGGAGACGATCTACCTCGCCGTGCCCAGCCTCACGCGCGACGAGATGCTCATCGCCATCGCGAGCGAGCTGGGCATCGCCACGCAGGGCGCCAGCACCACCCAGCTCCTGCGCGGCCTGCAGGATCGGCTCATCGCGCTGCACGCCGAGGGCCGCCAGGTGGTCGCCCTCATCGACGAGGCGCACGCGATGCCGCTCGCCACGCTCGAGGAGATCCGGCTGCTGTCGAACCTCGAGACGGGCAAGGAGAAGCTGCTGCAGATCGTGCTCTTCGGCCAGCCCGAGCTCGACGAGCACCTGAACCTGCCGCACATGCGCCAGCTGAAGGAGCGCATCACGCACGCCTTCAACCTCGCGCCCCTGCCCCCGCGCGACATCCACGACTACATCAACTTCCGCCTGCGCGCCGCGGGCTACCACGGGCCCGACCTTTTCGGGCCCGAGGCGCTGCGCATCATCTCGGATGCCTCCGAGGGCCTCACCCGCCGCATCAACATCTACGCCGACAAGACGCTGCTCGCGGCCTTCGCGGCGGGCACGCACACGGTGAGCCCCGACCACGCGCGCGCGGCGGTGTCCGACACGCAGATCGTCGTCGCGCCGAAGACCTCTTCGCGAGCCGTCGCGCTGGCGGCCGTCGCGGGGATCGCCGGCGGCATCGCCATCGGCTACGCGGGCGCGCTCTTCCTGCACGCCACTCCCGAGGCGCCGGTCCAGGCTGCCGCCGCTCCCGCCCAGGCAGCACCGACGCCCGCCCACGCGGCCCCGGCGTCGGTGTCCCCCCAGTCCGCCGCGGCGTCGGCGTCCCTCCAGGTCCCGGGCGCCGCGCCGGCTCCTGCGCAAGCGGCCGCCACGCCATCGGCGGCGAGCGCGGCTCCCGCCGAGAAGGCCGCCGCGGCCCCGCAGCCAGCCGCGTCCGACTCTCGCGAGACCGAAACGCTCGTCAAGGGGCTCGAATCCCGGTTCAGCGCCGGCCAGGCCCTTCTCGAAGCCACCTCCGGGCCGCGTTACGTCGTGCAGCTGATGATGACCGACGCGCGCGACCCGGCCTACATCCAGGCCTATCTCGCCGAGGCGACGCGCACGCTGCGCCCCGAGGACCTCTTCCTCTACCCGAGCGGCAGCAGCGACTCTCCCAAGGTCGGCGTCCTCTACGGCGCCTTC
>JAHCLE010000396.1 GCA_026125445.1 Burkholderiales bacterium | reverse complement strand
CGCCTCGCGCTCCCCCCGGCCGGACTTCATCGCACCGGCAGTCTCGCGAAGGGAATCGCGCACGGACTGCACTTCAAGGACGACGGTTCTCACGATCCCACCTTTCCCTCACGGAGACGTCCGCTGCGAACACGATATCGAATCCCCCGTCATTTCGCCATCGTGAGGTCCGTGTTGCGGTAGGCGATCGCCTCGGCCACTTCCGCCGCCCCGACGCCAGGCCTGCCGGCAAGATCCGCCACTGTGCGCGCTACCTTGAGTATGCGGTGGAAGGAGCGCGCCGAAAGCCCGAGCCGCGACATCGCTTCGCGCAGGAGCTTGCGCGCGGCCGCGTCGGGCGCGCAACAGCACTCTACCTCCCCGCTTGAGAGAAGCGCGTTGGGCCGGCCCTGCCGCGAGAGCTGCGCCTCGCGGGCCGAGGTCACGCGCGCGCGGACCGATGCCGACGTCTCCCCCGCGGGCGCTTCGGTGAGATCGCTCTCGCGGAGCGCCGGCACCTCCACGTGCAGGTCGATGCGGTCCAGCAGCGGCCCGGAAATTCGGCTGCGATAGTTCGCCACGCGGTCCGGCGAGCACGCGCACCGGCCGCTGAAGTGCCCGAGGTAGCCGCAGGGGCACGGATTCATCGCCGCCACGAGCTGGAAGCGCGCGGGGAAATCCGCCTGCCGCGCCGCGCGCGAGATCGTGATGCGCCCGCTCTCGAGGGGCTCCCTCAGCACCTCGAGCACGCGGCGGTCGAACTCTGGCAACTCGTCCAGGAAGAGAACGCCGTGGTGCGCGAGCGAGATCTCGCCAGGGCGTGGCGGCGAGCCACCGCCCACGAGCGCCACGGCGGAAGCCGTGTGGTGCGGCGCGCGCCAGGGACGCACGCCGAAGCGATCCTCCGAAAATCCGCGCGTGGAAAGGCTTTGCAGCGCGGCCGACTCCAGGGCCTCCTCCTGCGACATCGGCGGCAGGATCCCGGGGAAGCGCTGCGCGAGCATCGACTTGCCGGTGCCTGGCGGTCCGGTGAAGAGGATCGAGTGCCCTCCGGCCGCGGCGATCTCGAGCGCCCGCCGCGCCTGCGCCTGGCCCTTCACGTCGGCGAGCTCCGGCCAGTCGGCGCCGCTCGCGCGCGCGACTCCCTCGATGCGGTCGAGCCTCTCCCTTCCCGCGAGGTGGGCGCAGACCTGCGCCAGCGACTTCGCGGGATGCACGATCGCGCCGGGAACGAGCGCCGCCTGCCTCGCCGACGCTTCCGGCAACACGAAGGCGCGCCCATCGCGGTGCGCCGCGAGCGTCATGGCGAGCGCGCCGCGGATGGGACGGAGCTCCCCGGAGAGCGCGAGTTCCCCCGCGAACTCGAGCCCCTCGAGCGGCCCCGAGGGCACCTGCTGCGTGGCCGCGAGGATG
>JAHCLE010000395.1 GCA_026125445.1 Burkholderiales bacterium | reverse complement strand
GCGAACACCACGATGATCGTGTCGGCGCCCATGAGCGGGTTGACCTGGTAGATGGGCGCGGCCATCACGCCCGCGAGCGCCGCCAGCGCCACGCCGAAGCCGTAGGTGAGCGTGATCATGCGCGGCACGTTGACGCCGAAGGCCTGCACCATCGCCGGGTTCTCCGTCGCCGCGCGCAGGTAGGCGCCGAGCTTGGTGCGCTCGATCACGAACCACGTGGCGAGGCAGGTGAAGAGCGAGGCCGCGATCACCCAGGCGCGGTAGTTCGGCAGGAACATGAAGCCGAGGTTCCGGCCGCCGGAAAGGCTCTCGGGGATCGAGTACGGCAGGCCCGTGGAGCCGAACTCCTGCCGGAAGACGCCCTGGATGATGAGGGCGAGGCCGAAGGTGAGCAGCAGCCCGTAGAGGTGGTCGAGCTTGTAGAGCCGCGAGAGCATGAGTCGCTCGATCACCACGCCCGTGGCGCCGACCGCGAGTGGCGCGACGAGGAGCGCCCACCAGTAGTTGACGCCCAGCTTGTTCAGCAGAAAGTACGCCGCGAACGCGCCCATCATGTACTGCGCGCCGTGGGTGAAGTTGATGATGTTGAGCAGCCCGAAGATGACCGCGAGCCCCAGCGACAGCAGGGCGTAGAACGACCCGTTGATCAGGCCGATCAGCGTCTGCCCGAGGATGACGGGCAGCGGCTTGCCGAAGATCTCAGTCATCGCGGAATGTTCGCCATGTGGTCGGAACGGATCGGGACTGCCTCATTGTCCGGCCGTGATGAGCGGCGCCCCCGGGGGCGTCCGCTCGATCACGTTTCCCGCTCTACCCTACTTCGCGGCCACCAGCGGGCAGCCGCCTTCCGCCATCGGGCGGAAGGCCTGGTCTGCCGGCACGGTGGCCCTGACCTTGTAGTAGTCCCACGGCCCCTTCGACTCCGAGGGCTTCTTCACCTCGAAGAGGTAGGAGTTGTGGATCTTGCGGCCGTCGGCGCGGATGCTGCCCTTGCCGAAGAGCGGGTCGTCGGTCGGCAGCTCCTTCATCTTCGCCACGACCTTCGTGCCGTCGTCGCTCTTGAGGGCCGCGACCGCCTTCAGGTAGTGGAGCACGCCGGCGTACACGCCCGCCTGCCCCATCGAGGGCATCTTGCCGCCCATCTGCGCGCCGTAGCGCTTCGACCAGGCGCGCGTCTGGTCGTTGAGGTCCCAGTAGAAGCTCTCGGTGAAGATGAGGCCCTGCGCCTTCTCCAGGCCCAGCGCGTGCACGTCGGTCAGGAACACCAGCAGGCCGGCGAGGTTCTGGCCGCCCTTCACGATGCCGAACTCGGCCGCCTGCTTGATGGCGTTGGTGGTGTCGGCGCCGGCGTTGGCCAGGCCGATGATCTTCGCCTTGGAGGCCTGGGCCTGCAGCAGGAAGGA
>JAHCLE010000394.1 GCA_026125445.1 Burkholderiales bacterium | reverse complement strand
GGCGCAGTGGGTCCGCAACCTTCCGGAGGCGGCATGAACCTCTGGTGGTCGAGCTGGGAGGCTTTCTGGGCGATGGGCGGGCAGTCCTACTTCGTGTGGATGTCCTACGGGGCACTTCTGGCCGCCGTCGTGGTCGAAATGGTTTCGCTGCGGCTGCGGCGCCACCGGGCGCTGGCCGCCATCGAGGAGGAACGCGATCTTGAAGCCGAGGACTAAACGCGCGGTGGCCATCGTCGGAGGCCTCGCCGCCCTGGGTGTTGCGGCCGCGCTGGTGCTGAACGCCTTCCAGTCGAACCTGGTCTTCTTCTTCACCCCCACCCAGGTGGCCAAGAAGGAGGTTCCCATCGACCGCAACTTCCGCGTCGGGGGGCTCGTCGAGGGCGGCACCGTGGTGCGCCAGAAGGACGCGCTTTCCGTCACCTTCAAGATCACCGACGGGGCCGAGTCCGTCCCGGTCACCTACACCGGGATCCTCCCCGACCTCTTCAAGGAGGGCAAGGGCGTGGTGGCCGAGGGCCGCGTGGGCACGGACGGCGTGTTCAAGGCCTCCCAGGTGCTCGCCAAGCACGACGAGAACTACATGCCGCCGGAAGCCGCCGACGCGCTCAAGAAGGCCGGGCACCCGATGGCCAAGGAGAACTTCGCCGGCCAGGGCGGGAAGGTGACGCGATGATCCCGGAGCTCGGCCAGCTCGCCCTCATCCTCGCGCTGCTGCTCGCCTTCGCGCAGGCCTTCCTGCCGCTGGCGGGCGTCGCGCTGGGCAAGCCCGCCTGGGCCGCCACGGCGCGCCCGGTGGCCATCGGCCAGTTCCTCTTCGTGTTCCTCGCCTGGGCGGCGCTGGCGGCCTCCTTCGTGAACCACGACTTCTCGGTCGCCAACGTGGCCCAGCACTCGAACCTGCGGCTGCCGGCCCACTACCGCCTGGCCGCGAGCTGGGGCTCGCACGAGGGCTCGATGCTGCTGTGGGCGCTCATGCTGGGCGGCTGGACGGCGGCCGTGGCCCTGCTCTCGCGCCACCTGCCCGAGCGCATCGCCGCGCGCGTGATCGGGATCATGGGCCTCATCTCCGTCGGCTTTCTCCTCTTCATCATCACCACCTCCAACCCCTTCGAGCGCCTGCTGCCGCCGGCCGAGGACGGCCGCGACCTCAATCCCCTCCTGCAGGATCCGGGGATGGTGATGCACCCGCCGCTGCTCTACATGGGCTACGTGGGCTTCGCGGTGGCCTTCGCCTTCGCGCTGGCCGCGCTCATCGAGGGCCGCCTCGACAGCGCCTGGGCGCGCTGGTCGCGGCCCTGGACGACGGCCGCGTGGTGCTTCCTCACCATCGGCATCGCGCTGGGAAGCTGGTGGGCCTACTACGAGCTGGGCTGGGGCGGCTGGTGGTTCTGGGACCCGGTCGAGAACGCCTCCTTCATGCCGTGGCT
>JAHCLE010000393.1 GCA_026125445.1 Burkholderiales bacterium | reverse complement strand
CCACCCGCCACGATCCTCTTCGGCGTCCTGCGCATCTGACCGTCCTGTCGCGTCGACCGCCCGCGGTGTCCGCGCGGCGGCGTCCTCGTCTGCGGAGGTTCCATGATTCGAGCAATGCCCGTTCGCCACGTGCGGACACCCCCAAGCCCCATCGTCCTGCGCCGCCTCGCCGCGGCCTGCCTGGCCTCGCTCGCCCTCGCGTCGGGCGCCGCGCACGCCCAGGCGCCGGCCCCGGGCCGCGACGTCGAGAGCCTTCTCGCCCTCGCCCGCGAGAGGAATCCCGAGTTCGCTTCGATGCGCCTGGAAGCCGCCGCCGCGCGCGAGCGCCCGGAAGGCGCGGGGGCGTTTCCCGACCCGACCTTCCGCGTGGAGCTGATGGACATCACCAACGCGGGCATGGAGGCAAGCCCGAGCCTCAACCCCTCGAAGATCGGCTCCACCAAGTACACCGTGATGCAGATGCTGCCGTGGTTCGGCAAGCGCGACGCCATGCGCGAGGCGGCCGAGGCCGACGCGCAGGTGGCCGCCACGAAGGTGGACGCCACCTGGCTCGAGCTGTCCATGCGCATCAAGTCGGCGTACGCGCAGTACTACCTCGCCTCCGAGAACGAGAAGCTCACGCAGGAGGTCCTCGAGCTCATGTCGCGCCTCGAGAAGGTCGCGCAGGCACGCTACGCCGGCGGCCTCGCCGCGCAGCAGGACGCCATCCGCGCCCAGGTGGAGCAGACCACCATGCGCACGGACCTGGTGATGATCGAGGCGGACAAGCGCCGCGTCTCGGCCCGCCTGAACGCGCTCGTCGCCCGTCCGGCCAGCGCGCCCCTCGCCGCCCCGGAACGCATCCGCCCGCTCCCGCCGCCCGCCCGGCTCGTGCTCGCGGACCTCGAGGAGCGTGCCCGCGCGCGCAACCCGGCCATCGCCGCGGAAGCCGCCCGTGCGCGCTCCGCGGGCAAGATGGTCGAGCTCGCCGACCTCAACCGCTACCCGGACTGGACCATCGGCCTCTCGCCCGTCCAGATGGGCAGCAAGATCGCGGAGTGGGAGGTCATGCTCGAGGTGAGCATTCCCCTCCAGCAGGGCAGCCGGCGCGCCAAGGAGCGCGAGGCGCGCGCCATGCTCGACGCCGCCAACGCCAAGCGGGAAGCCGCCACGCTCGGCGTGCACGGCGAGCTCGCGGAGAACCTCGCCGGGCTCGAAGCCGCCCGCAGGACCGAATCGCTCGCGGCCACGAGCCTCCTGCCCCAGGCCGAGCTCACCTTCCAGTCGGCGCTGGCGGCCTACGAGAACGGCAAGGTCGACTTCGCCACCCTGCTGGACGCGCAGCGCCAGATCCTGCGCGCGAAGCAGGAGCGGCTCAAGGCCCAGGCCGAGGCGCAGATGCGCCTCGCGGAAATCGAACGCATCGTGGGAGAGGACCTATGAAGACCGGAATCGCAGTGGGCGTGGGCGCCGT
>JAHCLE010000392.1 GCA_026125445.1 Burkholderiales bacterium | reverse complement strand
TCGGCCGAGAGCTCCACGAACCGCCGCGGCGGCAGGGTGGCCAGCCCCTCGATCGCCTGCTCGCCCGCGGGAACCGGCACCTCGGGCGGCGACGGATAGGCCGCGGTGCGCGCGACCCAGCCGCGGTTGACGAGGGCCACGGGACCGCCTGCGCCCAGCTCGAGCGGCGCGATCACGTGGAAGCCCGCGCGGCCGCCCTGGATGCGGTTGTCGACGAAGAACTGCGCGCCGGGGACGAACGTGCCGCGAAGCCGCACGCGCCGGAAGAGGATCTCCTGCGCGGAGCGCGCGCGGCCGGCGATCGTGAGCGGCGCCTCGCGGGCGCGCGTCTCCAGGAGGGACTGCAGGGCGGCCTTCTCCCCCGCGCGGCCGGCCTGCCAGTTCCCCAGCCACACGGTGAGCGCGACCATGGCGAGCGCCGCCAGGGTGGGCACCGGGCGCGGGGAGAAGTCGAAGCGGCCGATCCTCACTGCGGCCGGACCCCGCCCGCGGCGTAGAATGGGCGCTCGCGGGCCCCTCCCGCGGCCCGTCCCGCCATGAAGATCGTCGTCATCCTGCTCCTGCTGGCCGTCATCGCGAGCCTGTTCTCGGGTCTCTTCTTCGTCTACAAGGACAAGGGGGAGTCGAACCGGGCCGTGATCTCGCTCACGATACGCATCGTGCTCTCGCTCCTGGTGTTCCTGATCCTCATCGGATCGTACTTCTTCGGGCTCGTCCCGGGCGGCAAGCTCTAGGAAAATGGGGTCAGGTTACTTTGCACGAGTGCGGTGCAAAGTAACCTGACCCCAATTTCCGTTCACCGCCCGGTGCGGGCGGGCCAACCTGCTCTTCGCGCCTGTCCGACCTACACCCAGTAGACGAAGACGAAGAGCAGCAGCCAGACCACGTCCACGAAGTGCCAGTACCAGGCCACGGCCTCGAAGGCGAAGTGGTGCTCGGGCGTGAAGTGGCCCTTGATCGAGCGAATCAGGATCACCGTGAGCATCACCGCGCCCAGGGTCACGTGGAAGCCGTGGAAGCCCGTGAGCATGAAGAACGTCGAGCCGAAGACGCCCGTGGTGAGCTTCAGGTTCAGGTCCGAGTAGGCGTGGACGTACTCGTAGATCTGGAACCCGAGGAAGGTGAAGCCGAGGAGCACGGTCGCGAGGAGCCCCAGGACCAGCCCCTTGCGGTTGCCCATCTTGAGCGCCCAGTGCGCGTAGGTCACCGTCACGCCCGACGAGAGCAGAAGGAACGTGTTGAGCGCGGGGATCCCCCAGGCGTGCATCGCGGTGAACTGCGGCGCCTGGTAGGGGCCGGCCGAGGGCCAATGGCTGCGGAACTCCGGCCACAGCAGCTTGTTGTCCGCGTCGCCGAGCCACGGCAGCGAGTACACGCGCGCGTAGAAGAGCGCGCCGAAGAACGCCGCGAAGAACATCACCTCCGAGAAGATGAACCAGCTCATGCTCCAGCGGAA
>JAHCLE010000391.1 GCA_026125445.1 Burkholderiales bacterium | reverse complement strand
CGGATATAGCCCAGGACCTGGGCCCATTGGTTGGAGGCGGTGCGCGTGAAGCCCGGCACGTTGGCCTGCGCCACCGTGTTGTTGTCCTCGCCCTCCAATTGCCAGGGCGCCGGGGCCACCGTCACCCGCAGCCGATACTCCCCCCAATACTGATGGTTGTAGCTCACCCGCACCGCATACGTCCCGCTCACCGGCAACACCACCGGCGCACTCTGCCCCGTCCCGTTGGCCGCCGCATAGAAATCCACCAGCGTCGCCCCGTCCGGCCGCTCCACCCGCCAATACAACCCGCTGCTCCCCGGATTCCCCGGCGTCTCCACCGCCACCACCAGCCGCTCCCCCGCCCGCCCGCTGAAACTCCAGTAGTCCACGTCACTCGTGCTCGTCAAATTCCCCCGCCCCGCACCCGTCCGGATCCCGCTGCCCACCGGGTCCTCCGCCAACTCCTGCGTCCCGTTGGGCCGCAGCACCGTCACATTGTTCCCATAGTAGTTGGCACTCACCAACTCCACCCGCCCGTCCCCGTCCAAATCCCCCGCCGCCACGCTGATCGGATTCCCACTCATCGAATACACCGCCGCCCCCTCCAATCCGCCCACCCCGTTGTTGAGCAAAATACACACCCGGTTGTTCCCATAACTGGCCACCGCCACGTCCAGCCGCCCGTCCCCGTTCCAATCCCCCGCAATCACTTGATACGGGTCCGCACTCCCCGCCGCGTAGTTCACCGCCCCAGCAAACGTCCCCTCCCCATCCCCCGCCAACACGCTCACCGTGTTGTTCCCCGCGTTGAGCACCAGCAAATCCACCGCCCCATCCCCGTTCACATCCCCCACCGCCACCGACCGCGGATTGCTCCCCACCCCATAATCCACCGCCCCCGCAAACGTCCCGTCCCCATTGCCCAACAATACGCTCACCGTGTTCGGACTCTGATTGGCCACCGCCAAATCCAGAAAACCGTCCCCGTTGAAGTGCCCCAGCGCCACCCCATACGCCCCAGCCCCCGTCGCGTAGTTCACCGCCGCCCCAAAGCTCCCGTCCCCCTGGCCCAGCCGCACCGTCACGTTCCCCCCGCTCTCGTTGGCACTCACCAAATCCAGCTTCCCGTCCCCGTTCAAATCCCCCAACTGCACCGACCGCGGATTGCTCCCCACGCTCCAGTTGGTCGCCACCCCAAAACTCCCGTCCCCGTTCCCCAGCAACACACTCACCGTGTTCGGACTCCGGTTGGCCACCGCCAAATCCACCACGCTGTCCCCGTTCACGTCCCCCACCGCCACCGCAATCGCCCCGGCCCCCGTCGCATAGTGCGTCGCCCCCCCAAACGTCCGATCCCCGTTGCCCAGCAGCACGCTCACCGTCCCGCTGCTGTAGTTGGCCACCGCCGCGTCCAATTGCCCGTCCCCGTTCAACTGCCCCAACGCCACGTAATACGGATTGCTCCCCACCCCGATACTCCC
>JAHCLE010000390.1 GCA_026125445.1 Burkholderiales bacterium | reverse complement strand
TCCCATGCTCGTGCCCGCCACGCAGTCGAAGGGCACGCGCAGTTCCTCCAGGACCTCGAGGACGCCGAGGTGGGCGCCGCCGCGGGCGCCGCCGCCGCCCAGCACCAGGCCCACCTTGGGACGCGCGGACTTCGCCGGAGACTGGGCGGGAGACTGGGCGCCGGCCCCGGGTGGGGCGAGAAGGGCCGCGGCGAGGCCCGCGGCGAGGGCTGCGGAGAGGGGATGGGGGCGCACTTTGGCGTTCTCGTTGGGCGTGGAGGCGATATTCTGCCCGATGACGGCCGGACCGGTGAGCCGCGGCGCCGCGCGCGGCGCGCGATCACGGACTAGAATTGCGCCAGCAGACCACCGGGAGTCGCCTTGAAACGCACCTTCTTCGCCGCCTTCGTCGCCTTCTTCCTGCCCGCCTTCGCCGCCGCCCAGGCCCCGACGCCGGATTCGCCCATCTTCAAGTCCGCCCCGCAGGCCGGCTGCGAGGGCTGCGGCGTCGTGCGCAGCGTGAAGCGGGTCGAGAAGCCCCAGCGCATCACGCCCCAGGAGCGCGAGTCCACCGCCGGCTTCGTGGCCCAGGTGCCTCTCGGCGGCGACAAGCCCGTCGTGGGATCGGCCGCGGACACCCGCGACCAGCTCAAGCCCCCCGTGGTGAGCTGGGAGGTGGTGGTGCGGCTCGACGACGGCCGCTACCAGCTGGTGGTGCAGGAGGACGCCGGAAGCCTGCGCGAAGGCGACAAGGTGCGCATCGAGCGCGGCCGGGTCGTCCCGCGGGAGAAGTAGTCACACCTTCACGGAGAAGGGCGTGAAGTCGGTGTCGCGGTCGTAGAAGTCCTCGCGCTCGGCGCGCTTGAGCCAGCCGACCACGGCGTAGGTGACGGGCGTGAAGACCGCTTCAACCCCCACCTTGGCCACGAACTGGGCCAGCATCACGGCGGGGAGCTTCTCGTCGGGGATGATCCCCGTGCCGTAGAAGGCGAGCGGGTAGAAGAGCAGCGAGTCCACGCCCTCGCCGAGGATCGTCGAGCCGATGGTCCGGGTCCACAGCCACCGCCCCCCGGTCGCGATCTTCATCTTGGCGAGCGTGAAGGAGTTCACGAACTCGCCGCAGAAGTAGGCGGCCATGGAGGCGGCCGCCACGCGCCAGGCCTGCCCGAAGGCGACCTCGTAGGCGGCCTGGTTCTGCCAGAACGGCGCCGGCGGCAGCGCGACCACGACCCAGGCCATGAAAGAGGCGAAGGCGAGCCCCGCGAACCCCGCCCAGATCACGCGCCGCGAGCGGGCGTAGCCGTAGACCTCGGTGAGGATGTCGCCGAAGACGTAGGAGATCGGGAAGAAGAGCACCCCCGCGCCGAAGGTGACGACCCCGAGCAGGGGCAGGTCGACCTGCGAGATCTTGGCCGGTCCGATGAGGTTCGAGCAGATGAGGACGGTCACGAAGGCCGCCATCACGAACTCGTAGTACCGGTACTGGCGC
>JAHCLE010000039.1 GCA_026125445.1 Burkholderiales bacterium | reverse complement strand
TCTGTTGCCGTTTCTGCGGGCGACGCAGATCCTGGTGAACTACCTGCCGCTCACGCAGGAGACGCAAGGCATTCTCGATGCGCGCCTGTTCTCGCAGCTGCCGCGCGGCGCTTATTTGGTCAACCTCGCGCGCGGCGGCCATCTGATCGAGGACGACCTGCTCGCGGCGCTGGACTCCGGTCAGTTGGAGGGGGCGATGCTCGACGTCTTCGCGCACGAGCCTTTACCTGCGGAGCATCCGTTCTGGCATCACCCCAAGGTGGTGCTGACGCCGCATATCGCCGGCCAGGCCATCGCCGATCTCATGGTGGAGCAGGTGGTTGACAACATCCGCAGTCTGGAGCGCGGCGAGACGCCGCAGGGTCTGGTGGACCGCCAGCGCGGGTATTGACCGTGACTCGTCACCCCGGCGAAAGCCGGGGTCTAGAACTACGGTAAGCCGAAGTCGGAGAACTGTGAATGCACTAGGGCCTGGATGCCGGCTTCCGCCGGCATGACGAGGGAAATTCGTCGCCCCAGCCGAAAGCTTGCCCCCCGACGGGGGAGCCGGGGCCCAGGAACGCGCATCATTCCAGCGTGCCGTACAGCTGGAACTCGTACGCGAAGGCCGTGCTGCTGCCGGCATGACTCTTGAGCGCGCGCACCTTCAGATACTTTGCCTTGACCGGTGCAAAGCGGAATTCCTGATACGGATTCCTCATGATCCGCACGTTCTGCGTGGCGAAAGTACCGATGGACCGAAACGGGCCGGCGAGATGGTCTGCCACCAGCAGTTCGAAATCGCGCAGGTTGTTGTCGTCGGTATTGGCGACGAGGACGGCGAAGGTGTCGAATGTGGCGGCACGGCCTTCCTTGAAAGCGAACACGCCTTCGCCGCCATCGACCCAGGCGTAGGTGTTGTCCTTGCCGTCGATGACGGCGTTCCAATGCTCGTGCGGTGCAATGACGATTTCGCCACCGTTGATCAATGCGATCAGATCCATGCGGCCTGCCGCTGCCGCCACCGATGTCGAGCCGCTGCTGCCTGAAGGCACGGCCTCCGGTGCAGGCATCGATGGCGTGTCGTAGGCATTCTCCGCATTCGAACCGGCGGCAGGTGACGGTGCCGATGACATGGTCGGCTCAGACGGGGCGGTGTCGGTATTCGCCTGTCGCGCCATCCATTGCATGGCACCGGCCGCGAGCAATCCGACCAATGCAACGATCCCCATGGTCGTCAGCAGTGTCAGGCGGCTGGGTGGCTGTACCTTCTGCCGGGGCGGTTCAGGTGGTTGCTGTGGCGCATTTGCTGCCTGCGCAGGCTGCTGCAGGAGCCGCTCGACCGAGCCGAGCAGCTTGCGATATTCGGGATGCCCGCTGTCACCGGACCAGCCGGTAAGGTCTGCCGCCTGGATGCGCTTGAACTCGATCGGCGGCAGGACCGGCTCGATCAGCGCCGGCACCAGCTTGCTCTGATCCAGCCCCTCCGCTGCCTCGGTCTTCACCCAGTTCGATTTCACCGACTCGGCCGACCATAGCACCACGACGCAGCGCGCAGCGTGCAGCGCTTCCTGGATCACTTCGTCGAATACGCGTCCGGGCGGAATGGTGCGATCCCACCATACCGTGTATCCGTGCTCGCCCAGGCGCTCGGCGAGCGCGCGTGCCCGCTCCCGATCCGCGCTGGCGTAGCTGATGAAGATGTCGGCCATGTGCCTCCTGAAACCTTTGTCCGTGGTGGCCGGGATTCTACGCTGCGGCCGCGGTTTCGGACCGCGCGGCGGGGACGACGGCCGGTCGGCGCCGGCACAGCAGGTACACTATGCATGGCGTTCGGACGGGTGTTTCGAGCAAGAACCGAGGAGACGACATGGCGACCAAACTGCATTCCAACTACATCGCCGGCGAGTGGGTGGCCGGTGCAAACGTGACGCGCGACATCAACCCGTCCGACGTGAGCGACGTGGTGGGTGAGTATGTCCAGGCCGATGCGCAGCAGACCGATCAGGCGATCGCCGCGGCGCGCGCGGCCGCGCCGGGATGGGCGGCGTTCAACGTGCAGGCGCGTGCCGACATCCTCGACAAGATCGGCAACGAGATTCTCGCGCGCAAGGACGAGCTGGGCACGCTGCTGTCCCGGGAAGAGGGCAAAACCTTGCCCGAGGGTACCGGCGAGGTGGTGCGCGCGGCCAACATCTTCAAGTTCTTCTCCGGCGAGATCCTGCGCCGCAGCGGTGAGCTGATACCGTCGGTGCGCCCCGGCATCGACGTCGAGATCACGCGCGAGCCCGTCGGCGTGGTCGCCGCGATCACGCCCTGGAACTTCCCCATCGCGATCCCGGCCTGGAAGATCGCCCCCGCGCTCGCCTACGGCAACTGCGTGGTCTTCAAGCCCGCCGACCTGGTGCCCGGCTCGGCCTGGGCGCTGGCGGAGATCGCGAGTCGCAGCGGGCTTCCGCCCGGCGTCCTCAACCTCGTGATGGGCCGCGGCTCCGTCGTGGGCCAGGCCTTCCTGGACGACGCGCGCGTCGACGCCATCACCTTCACCGGATCGGTGCAGACGGGCCGGAGGGTCGCGCAGGCGGCGGTGGCGCGCATGGCGAAGTTCCAGCTCGAGATGGGCGGCAAGAACCCGCTCGTGGTGGCCGACGACGCCGACCTCGCCGTAGCGGTGGAGTGCGCCGTGCAGGGCGCGTTCTACTCCACGGGACAGCGCTGCACGGCCTCCTCGCGCCTCGTCGTCACTTCCGGCATCCACGACCGCTTCGTGGCCGCGCTCGTCGAGCGCACGCGATCGCTCGTGGTGGGCGACGCGCGCGCGAAGGACACGCAGATCGGCCCCGTCGTCGACGCCTCCCAGCTCGACCAGGACCTGCGCTGGCTCGAGATCGCGCGCAAGGAGGGGGCGCGCATCGGCTGCGGCGGCGAGGTGCTGGAGCGCGGCAAGCCCGGCTTCTACCTCTCCCCCGCCGTTCTCCTCGACGCCACGAACGCCATGCGCTCGAGCCGCGAGGAGATCTTCGGCCCGGTGGCGAGCGTGATCCGCGTGAAGGACTACGACGAGGCCCTCGCGGTGGCCAACGACACCGAGTTCGGCCTTTCGGCCGGCATCTGCACGACCTCGCTCAAGCTCGCCACGCACTTCAAGCGAAACGCGCAGGCCGGCATGGTGATGGTGAACGCGCCCACCGCGGGCGTGGACTACCATGTGCCGTTCGGCGGCCGGAAGGGCTCGAGCTACGGCCCGCGCGAGCAGGGCCGCTACGCCGCCGAGTTCTTCACCATCGCCAAGACCGCCTACACCGCCGCCTGAGCCGAGACACGCCCTTGAAGCCCACCGTCCTGCAACTGGGTCCCATGCTCCCGCTCGTGGAGAAGGGGCTCGCCGAGAACTACATCCTCCACATCCTGGGCAAGGCGCCCGACAGGGCGAAATTCCTCGCCGAGGTGGGCCCCGCCATCCAGGCGGTGGCCTCGTCAGTGAAGACGCCCGTCGACGCGGCCCTCCTCGACGCCCTGCCCAACGCGCGCCTCGTGGCCAACTTCGGCGTGGGCTACGAGAACGTGGACGTGGAGCACGCGAGGAAGCGCGGCATCGTGGTGACCAACACGCCCGACGTGCTCACCGACTGCGTGGCCGATCTCGCCATGACGCTGCTGGTCGACGTCGCGCGCGGCGTCTCGGCCGGCGACCGCTACGTGCGCGCCGGCCGCTGGCTCAAGGGGCCGATGCCGCTCGCCACCAAGGTGAGCGGCAAGCGCCTGGGCATCCTCGGGCTGGGCCGGATCGGGCAGGCCATCGCCGATCGCGCCGAGGGCTTCGACATGGACATCCGCTACCACAACCGGCGGCGCATCCCGGACTCGCCCTATCAATTCGAGCAGACGCCGGCCGACCTCGCGCGCTGGTGCGACTTCCTGGTGATCGCGACCGCCGGCGGCGAGGCCACGCGCGGCCTGGTGAACGCCGCCGTGCTCGACGCGCTCGGTCCGCAGGGCTTCCTCGTGAACATCGCGCGCGGCTCCGTCGTCGACGAGCCCGCCCTCGTCGCGGCCCTGGTGGAGAAGCGGATCGCCGGCGCGGCGCTCGACGTCTTCGCCGACGAGCCCAACGTCCCGCAGGCGCTCCTCGCGCTCGACAACGTCGTCCTCACGCCGCACATCGCGAGCGCCACCACCGACACGCGGGCCGCCATGGGCCAGCTCGTCCTGGACAACCTCGCCGCCTTCTTCGAGACCGGCCGGGTGCTCACGCCCGTCTGACCTGCCGGAGCCACGCCATGAAATCCACGCCCTACCGCTCGCCCCCCAACGCCTTCCGCGCCGACCTCCTCGCCTGCAAGCCGCTCGTCGGCTGCTGGGTGTCGCTCTCCAACCCGGTGACCGCGGAAGTCCTGGGGCTGGCGGGGTTCGACTGGCTGCTCATCGACGGCGAGCACGCGCCCAACGACGTGTCCACGCTCGTGCCGCAGCTCATGGCCCTCAAGGACAGCGTCTCCGCGCCCGTGGTGCGCCCGCCGTGGAACGAGCCCGTGATCATCAAGAGGCTGCTGGACGCGGGCTTCCACAACTTCCTCATCCCCTTCGTCGAGTCGGCCGAGCAGGCGCGCGCGGCGGTGGCGTCCACGCGCTACCCGCCGCGCGGCATCCGCGGCGTGTCGGTCTCGCAGCGCGGGAACCGCTACGGCACGACGCCCGACTACCTGGAGATCGTCGACGACAACATCGCGGTGATGGTGCAGATCGAGAGCCGCGGCGGGCTGGAGGCGATCGATGCGATCACGGCGGTCGACGGCGTCGACGGCCTCTTCGTGGGCCCGCAGGACCTCGCCGCGGCGCTGGGCCATCTGGGCAATCCCGCGCACCCGGACGTGCAGAAGGCGATCCGCCACATCATCGAGCGGGCGCGCGCCGGCGGGAAGGCCGCGGGAACGCTCGCCCCGGTGGAGGCCGACGCGCGCCGCTACATGGAGTGGGGCGCCACCTTCGTCGCGGTGGGCAGCGACCTCGGGCTCTTCCGCTCCGCCACCCAGTCGCTGCGCGACAAGTTTCCCTCCTGACGAAAAGGGGACGGTTCCAGGAACCGTCCCCTTTTTCAGGCCGCCTCGCCCGCGGCGTGGCCGGAGGCCCAAGCCCACTGGAAGTTGAAGCCGCCCAGGTGGCCGGTGACGTCGACCACCTCGCCGACGAAGAAAAGCCCCGGCTGGGCGACGGCCTCCATCGTCTTCGACGACAGCCCGCGCGTGTCCACGCCGCCCAGCGTCACCTCCGCCTTGTTGTAGCCCAGCGTGCCGGAAGGGTGCACGGGCCAGTCGGCCAGCCCGTGCGCGGCATCCTCGAGCACGCGGTCGGCGTGCTCCGCGACGGGCTTGTCCAGGCCGTGCGCCTGGCACCACGCCTGGGCGAAGCGCTTCGGCAGGCGCTCGGCGAGCAGCGTGGCGAGATGCGCCTTCGCGCGCCGGTGCTCCGCGAGCCAGGCGCGCGGGTCCGTGCCCGGCAGCAGGTTCACGCGGATGGGATCGGAAGCGGGCCCGTCCTGCCAGTAGGAGGAGGCCTGCAGGATCGCCGGCCCCGACAGGCCCCGGTGCGTGAAGAGCAGGCTCTCGCGGAAGCGCGCGCCGCGGCACGAGACCTCCGCCTCCAGCGACACGCCGGAGAGGTCGCCATAGCGTGCCAGTTCCTCCGGTGCGAGGCTCAACGGCACGAGGGCGGGCCGGGGCGGCACGACCGCGAGGCCGAACTGCTCCGCCAGTCGGTAGCCGAACGGCGTCGCGCCGATCCTGGGCACCGTGAGCCCGCCCGTGGCAACCACGAGCGAGGCGCAGGCGACGGCGCCGGCCGCGGTGTCGATGCGGAACCCGCTCCCCTCGCGGGCCACGGCGCGCACCTCGCAGGGCATGCGCCACTGCACGCCGGCCGCGTCGCATTCCGACTTGAGCATGGCGATGACCTGCCGCGATGAGTCGTCGCAGAAGAGCTGCCCGAGCGTCTTCTCGTGCCAGGCGATGCCGTGGCGCTCCACCAACGCGATGAAGTCGCGCGGCGTGTAGCGCGCGAGCGCCGAGCGGCAGAAGTGCGGGTTGCGCGAGAGGTAGTTGGCGGGCGAGGCGTGCAGGTTGGTGAAGTTGCAGCGCCCGCCCCCGGAGATGCGGATCTTCTCGCCCAGCTTCGGGTAGTGGTCGACGAGCAGCACGCGGCGAGCGCGCCGGCCCGCGGTAGCCGCGCACATCATGCCGGCCGCGCCCGCCCCGATCACGACGACGTCGAACCGCGCTGCGGCATCCCGGGCCATGGTCCCCGAAGTGTACGCGACGGGCACGGCGCTTATCCTGAAGGCAGAATACCGGTTTTCGACGCGGGAGCGAGGGCATGAGCCAGGATGCGAAGCGGCCGCCGGGGGGCGCGGCCGACGAGGTGGTCCCCGAGGTGGAGCTCGCCGACGAGGACATCCTCGACGCGATGCAGCACGTCCCCGGCTACGTCGACATCTCGACGGCGGACTTCCGGGAGGTCTACCACCTCGCGCACCGGCACGCGACGGACCGCCTGCTGGCCGGGCTGAAGGCCGGCAGGCTGATGCGCCCGGTGGCCGCGGCGCTGCCTCCGGACATGATGCTCGACGAGGCGGCGCGCGCGATCGTGGCGAGCGGCCACAAGGGGCTTCCGGTGGTCGACGCGCAGGGCCGCGTCATCGGCATGCTCACGGAGACCGACTTCCTGTGCCGGCTGAAGGCGGGCACCTTCCTGGAGCTCCTGCTGCGGATGGTGGACGACTCCTGCGAGGTGAGCCACCGCTGCCACGAGACGCCCGTGCGCGAGGCGATGACCTCGCCCGCGATCACGGTGCTCCCCGAGGCGGGGCTGCGCGAGACGATGTCGGCCTTCCGCCGCCACGCCGGCCGCAGCATGCCGGTCGCGGACGCCCAGGGCCGGCTCGCGGGGTTGCTGCTGCGCAAGGATTTCCTCGAGGCCATCGATCGCGAGGTGCACCGGTGAGGCTGGCCGACTACCTGCGCAAGATGGGCGGGACCACGCGCGGAAGCCCGCCGCGGGTGAGCAACGCCGAGATCGCCTGGTCGTGGGCGGGCGCCTTCCTGGGCATCGCAGCCGCCGGCCTCGCGAACCAGGCGCTGCTGGCGGGCACGGACCTCTCCCTCATGATCGGCTCGCTCGGCGCCTCCGCCGTGCTGCTCTTCGGCGCGCCGCGAAGCCCGCTGGCCCAGCCGCGCAACCTCCTGGGCGGGCACCTCCTGTCGGCGATCGTGGGGGTGGCCTGCTGGAAGCTCCTGCATCAATACCCGTGGCTCGCCGCGGCGCTGGCGGTGGCGACGGCCATCGCGATCATGCACGCCACGCGCACCCTGCACCCGCCGGGAGGCGCCACGGCGCTCATCGCGGTGATCGGCCCGAAGGAGGTGCACGACCTCGGTTTCCTCTACGTCCTCGTGCCCTGCACGCTGGGGCCGCTCCTGCTCCTGGGGGTGGCGCTCGCGGTCAACAACATCCCCGCCTCGCGGCGCTACCCGGAGGTCTGGTTCTGACGCATCGGATGCGTCGCCGATTCCCGCCGGGATTATGATTCGGGTAGGCGCGCCGTCCGCGGCCGCGCCCCTCCCGCCCCGATACCCGCCCCCCCACATGGTCACCCGGCTCTTCACCCGCACCCCCCTTCACGAGCACGCCGAGGCCGCCCAGCGCGTCCTGGGCGTGGAGCAACTCGCCCCCGACGCGGCCGAGCTGGCCGCCCTCCTCGCCTCGGACCCGGCGGCGGAGGTTCGCGCGGCGGCGGCGGCGCGCTGCGCCGACTTCGCGGCCCTCGCGGCCGCCTGGGAGAAGGAAGCGGACGAGACGGTGCGCGCCGCGATCGCCGCTTCCCTGGGCAGGGTGCTCGCGCATTCGCCCGAGGCGTCCGCGCGCGCGTTCCTCGACTCGCCCGGATGCACGGACGCCATCCGCGCCGAGGTCGCGCGCAACGCTCCCGAGGCCGACCGGCGCCTCGCGGCCATCGCCGGCATCCGCGACGAGACCCTGCTCCTCTCCCTCGCCCTTTCCGGCGGGCATGCCGAGACGCGCCTCGCCGCGGCGGAGTGCGTGCGCTCGCCCGAGGGCCTCGCCTCCCTCGCCGAGGCCGCGAAGAACAAGGACCGCGGCGTGGCCCGGCTCGCGAAGCAGCGGCTGGAGGCCATGAAGGACCGCGAGGGCCAGGCGAGCGAGGCCGACGACATCCTCGCCCGGCTCGAGGCCCTGGCCGGCACGCCCGGCCCCATCCTCACCGCCGTCGTGGAGCTCAACCGCCGCTGGCAGGCGCTCGACATGCGCGCCGATCCCGACCGCCTGGCGCGATGCGACGCCGCCCGCCGCGCGCTGCAGGCGCGCTTCGACCGCGAGCAAGCCGAGCAGGCCGCGCGCGCCCGGTTCGAGCGCCGCGTGGCCGAGTGGGTCGCCGGGCTCGCCACCCCCGACGGGCCGGAGGCGCTCGAGGGCCTGCGCGCGCAGCTCGCCGCCGTCGACGAGGAAGCCCGTTCGCTCGGCGACGAGACCGTCGCCGCAGGGCTCGCGCAGGCGCGCGCGCGCATCGACGCGTGGACGCAGGAGCTCGCGGCGCTGGCCGGCGCCGAGGCGCTAGTGGTGGAAGCCGAGCGCCTGGCCGCCGACACTTCCGTGGACAACGCGCAGCTGCCGGAGCGCTGGCAGGCGCTGGACCGCTCCATCCGCACGCCCGCGCTCACCCGCCGCTTCGAGGCGGCGATCATGGTGGTCGAGCAGCGGCGGCTGGCGCAGGCCCAGGCCGCGCGCGAGGAGGCCGGCGCCGCGCGCGACCGCATGCACGCGCTGCTGCACGCGGCCGAGCAGGCGCTCGCCGCCGGCCACCTGCACGAGGCGCGCGCCGCGGTGAACGAGATGAAGGCCCTCAAGGCCGAGGCGGGAGCGCTGCCGAAGCCCACCCAGAGCCGCATGGGCCGCGTGGGCCAGCAGCTGGGCGAGCTGGAGCGCTGGGAATCCTTCGGCCAGAACACCGCCCGCACGCAGCTGTGCGAGCGGGCCGAGGCGCTCGCCACGCAGGGCCTGGACGCCGCGCGCACCGCGGCCGAGGTGAAGAAGCTGCGCGAGGAGTGGAAGGCCCTCGACGCCCAGCACGCCGGCGTGCCGCGCGCGCTGTGGGAACGCTTCGACGGCGCCTGCGAGAAGGCCTACGCGCCCGCCGCGCAGCACTTCAAGGAGCTCGCGGCGCAGAGGAAGGCCGCGAAGAAGGGCCGCGAGGAGTTCATCGCCGCGGCCGCCGCGCACCTGCCCACGCTGCTTGCCGAGAAGCCCGACCTGCGCGCCGTCGAGAAGTGGCTGCGCGAGACCGACCGCGCCTGGCGCGAGGGCGCCCTGGGCAGCGTCGACCCCGCGGCGTGGAAGAAGCTCGACGCGCGCCTGAAGGAAGCGCTCGCCCCCGCGCGCGCCCTCCTCGGCACCGCGCGCGAAGAGGCGAAGTCCGGGCGCCTCGCCCTCATCGCCGAGGTCGAGGCCCTGGTGCCGCGGGCGCTGGAGCGCGACGCGCCCTCCCTGGTGAAGGCGATCCAGGCGCGCTGGCAGGAGCACTCGAAGGCGCACCCGCTCGCGCAGCGCGACGAGCGCGGGCTCTGGGAGCGCTTCCGCACCGCCTGCGACGCGGTGTTCGCGGCCCGGCACGAGAAGCACAAGGAGGTCGTGGGCCGCAAGCAGGAAGGGCGGCGCTCGCTCGAGGAGGTGTGCGCGCAGCTCGAGGCCCTGGCCAAGGCGACGGAGAAGGACGAGAAGGAAGTCCGCACCGCGCTTCGCGATCTTCAGGACCGATGGCGCGCGGGTACCCGAAGCCCGGATCCCTCCCTGCGTCCGCTCGAGGGCCGGTTTCGCGGCGCCCTGAAGGCGGTCGAGGGCGCCCTGTCGGCGCGCGCGCGCACTCGCGAGGCGGCCGTGTGGAAGACGCTCGCCGAGAAGGAGTCGCTGTGCGAGTCGCTCGAGGCCGCCGTGCTCTCCGGCGCCGGCGGGGAATCTCCCGACGCCGCGAAGGAGCGCTGGAGCGCCCTGCCCGAGATGCCCGCGGCGTGGGAGAAGAAGATGCTCACGCGCCGCGAGGCCGCCCTCGCCGCCCTCGCAGATGCCGGCGCCGCCGGCGCGCACCGGCAGGCGATCGAGGCCGGATCGAAGGCGAGGCGCGAGGCGCTCCTCGAGCTCGAGATGGCTCTCGGCCTGGAGAGCCCCGCCGACCTGCAGTCCCAACGCCTGGCGCTCCAGGTGAAGATGCTCAAGGAACGCTTCGGCGGCGGCGCGGCGGCGCAGTCCCCCGCCGAGCGGCTGCTGGGATGGTGCGCACAGCCCGGCGTGATCGACGGGCGCGACGCGGAGCGCCGCGGCCGGCTCTTCGCCGCGATGGGCGGCGCGCGCTAGCCGAATGCTGGAGCTGCCGAATCCCTTCGCCAACGAAGGCGGCGTGATCCGCCTGCTCGAGCCGACCGGCGGCGACACCGAGGCGCTCGTCGACAGCGTGCTGGCCAAGCGCTACGGCAAGCCCTTCGTGATCGAGGACGACGGCGCCCGCTGCCTCTACTTCACGCGCGACTTCATCCAGAGCGAGATGCGGCTCGACGACCCCTGCGAGCTCGCCTTCGCCTACACGCGCAAGATGATGGCGTTCCTGCTCTTCCTGCCGCAGCCGCGCTCGATCCTCATGCTGGGCCTGGGCGGGGGCTCGCTCGCCCGGTACTGCCACCGCCACCTGCCCGCGGCTCGCATCACGGCGGTGGAGATCGATCCGCACGTGATCGCCTTCCGCGACCAGTTCCTGCTGCCCGCGGACGGCGGGCGCTTGCGCATCGTGCAGGGCGACGCCGCCGAGTTCGTCGCGCAATGCGGGGACCGGCCGGAGGTCGTGATGGTCGACGCCTTCGACCGCGACGGCGTGGCCCCCGCGCTCTGCACCCGCGAGTTCTACCAGGACCTGCGCGCGCTCCTTCCGAAGAAGGGCCTCGCGGTCGCCAACCTCGTGGGCCCCAAGGCCGAGCGGGTGGCCCACCTCGAGATGCTGCGCACGGTGTTCGACGGCAACGTGATCCTCCTGCCCATCGCCGACGACGGCAACTACGTCGCCTTCGCCTTCCGCGACCCGGCCTTCGAGCCGCGCTGGCGCTGGATGGAGGAAGAGGCGAAGGCGATGCGCGCGCGCTACGGGCTGGACTTCCCGAGGCTCGCGAAGCGGCTCGAGCGCAGCCGCAAGCTGGGCTTCCTGCAGCGCGAGATGCACGCGCCGGAAGTGCGCACCCGGCGCCTCTAGCCCTTGTCGGGGTCGGCGGAGGTCACGAGCTCGCGCTCGTCGAGCTCCTCCTCGATCGCGCGCGCGGTCTCGTCGTTGATCTCGTCGGCCTTGAGGAGCTCGAGCAGGCGCGCGCGCTCCGCCGCGATTCCCTCGAGCCGCAGCCGGCGGGCCGTGGCGATGTGCTCCGCGCGCACGGCGGCCACCTCCGCCGGGCTCTCGCGCAGGTCCACCTTGCCCTGGTAGCGGCCCAGCAGCGCGGTCGCGAAACGCCTGTCCTCGGGATCCTCCAGGCGGTCGAGCGCCGGCTTCACCACGGCGATCGCGGCCTTCGCGAGCTCCACGCGCGCTCTTTCCTCCTCGATGGGCCCCTCGGGGTCGTCCTTGGCGCCCAGGCGCGGAATGATCCAGGGAAGCGTCAGGCCGTTGAGCCCGAGCGTGAGGATGATGGTCGCCGCGGCGAGGAAGACGACGAGGTCGCGCTCGGGGAAGGGTTGGCCCGCCGCCGTCAGGAGCGGAACCGAGAGCGCCGTGGCGAGCGTGATCGAGCCGCGCACTGCCGCCCAGCCCACGAGGAACATCCGGCGCGGATCCGGCCCCTCGCGGCCACCCGTCCAGCCCCATCCGAGGTGGAAGCGCGCGTAGCCCGACCCCCACACCCACGCCAGCCGGACGGCCATCAACACGGCCCACAGCGCGAGCGCCCAGAGGGCGAGGTGCAGGCCGTCGTAGGCCGCCACGCCGGCGAGCATCTGCCGGAGCTGCAGCCCCAGCAGCACGAAGACCAGGCTGTTGAAGAACCACCCGATCATGCGCCACACCTCGCGTGCATGGCGGCGGCTCTCCACCGACAGGCCCTTGACCTCCTGCCCGCCGGCCCATAGCCCGGAGGCGACGACCGCGAGGATCCCGGACACGTGAAGGGCCTCGGCCACGAGGTACGCCGAATAGGGAACGAGCACGGTGAGCAGCGTCTGCACCACCGGGTCGTCCTTCTCGAGGCGGATGAGGCGCTCGCGGAACTTGCGCCCGAGCCACTCGATGAGGATCCCCACGCACAGTCCGCCGCCGGAAAGGATGACGAAGCGGCCGGTCACCTCGTCCATGGTGGCGTGGCCCGCGGCCGCGGCCGCCGCCACCGCGAGCTTGAAGGCCACCAGCCCCGTGGCGTCGTTGAGCAGGCTCTCGGCGTTCACGATGTGCGTCACGCGCGCGGGCAGCGGCACGGTCGCGGTCGTGGCCACGGTGGCCACCGCGTCCGTGGGCGAGACGATGGCGCCCAGCGTGAAGGCCACCGCGAGAGGGATGGCAGGGATGAGCCAGTGGATGAAGTAGCCCACCGCCACGACGGTGAGCACCACCAGGCCCAGCGCGAGGAGGAGCACGGGCTTCAGCACGTGCAGGAGGTCGCGCCGTGGCAGCACGCGCGCATCCGCGAAGAGGATCGGCGGGATGAAGAGCAGCAGGAAGACCTCGGGGTCGACCTTGATGCCGTGGAAACCCGGCAGGAACGAGGCGGCGGCCCCCACGACCACGAGGAAGATGGGCAGCGGCATGCGCGACCACGGCGCGAGCACGCCCCCGACGGCGGTCAGGACGATAGCGGGGGCGAGGTCGACGACTTGCATGGGGCTGGGGAAAGGCCGGCGGGGGAGATCATGATGGCCCGAACGGGGCCCGGGACCCTTGCGGCCGCTCAAACCCTTGGTAACGTCTCCGGGAGCACGTTGGGCTAGGATGCCGCTCTTTCGGGAGCCGGCCACCGCCGGGGGAGACGATCGATGGGAATCCGGCAACGAGGAACCCGCGTCCTGGCGATCGCCGCGGCCGCGGCGACGCTGGCGGGCGCGCGCCCGGCCCTCGCCTTCGACCGCGAGGCGTGGCACCGGGACTTCGCCCAGCTCAAGACGGAGCTCGCCGCCGCCTACGCGAACCTGGACTGGGCCCGCGAGGCGCGGCGCATGGACCTCGCCGCCCACGCCGCCCGCACGCAGGCCCTGCTCGACGCGGCCGCGGGCGACGACGAGGCGCGACGGATCCTCGAGCGTTTCCTGGCCGATTTCGGTGACGGGCACCTGAAGATAACGTGGCCGAAGCCCGCGCCGACCGCCACGGCGCCTGCCGCGCCTGCCGCGCCTGCCGCCGCGAAGTCCTGCGCCGACCTGGGCTACGCGCCGTGGCGCGACAGGGGCCTCGAGTTCGCGACGGCCGGGCGCTTCGAGCCCCTGGCCGACGGACCGGAAGCGGCCTTTCCCGCCGGGATCCTCACCACGGCGAAGGGCAGGCGCGTGGGCGTGCTCCGCATCCCGCTCTTCATGGAAATCGCCTTCCCCGCGCTCTGCGAGGAGGTGCGCCCGAAGGCCGCTCCCTGCGACGAGGAATGCGAGCGGCGCCTCGGCGAGGAGGTCACGCGGCGCATGTCTCGCACGCTCGCCGCGCAGCTGCGGGCGCTCGCCGCGCGGCGCATCGACGCCCTCGCGATCGACATCACGGGCAACGCCGGCGGCAGCGACTGGGCCGAGGCCGCGGCGCGGATGGTCACGGGGCCGGGCGTCGTCGCGCCCCGCATGGCCTTCATCCGCCATCCCCACTGGGTGCGCGAGCTGGGGCTGCGCCTGCGGGACGTGGAGAAGGACCTGGAGCGGACGGACCTCCCCGCGGGCCTGCGCGCCGACCTCCTGAAGGCGAGGGAGGTCCTCGCGCAGGCCGGGCGCATCGCCGCGGAGCCCTGCGACCGGAGCCCGGCGTGGAAGGGCGAGAAGACGTGCACGATCGTCGGGCCGGCGCTGCTGCACTCGACCGGGGTGTTCGCGCAAGCGCCGCGTGCGAGCCTCTCGGGGCTGGAGTCGGACCACGCCGTCTACTATCCCTCGCGCTACGAGCACGAGCCGGGCGCCTGGCGCGGGCCGCTCGCCGTCCTCGTGGACGGCGGCACGGCCTCGGCGGCGGAGCTCTTCGCCGTCACGCTCCGGGACAACCGCCGCGCGACCATCATCGGCACGCCGACGCAAGGCTCGGGGTGCGGCTACACGAGCGGCGGCATCGCGATCCGGCTCGCGGCCTCCGGCGCCCGGCTCAAGGTGCCCGACTGCGTGCGCTATCGCGCCGACGGCTCGAACGAGGTGGAGGGCGTGGAGCCCGACATCCTGGTGGGCTGGCGCGCCGGGCTCTCGCCCTACCAGCGCGGGGCGAAGGCCGCGCGCGCCCTCGGGAAGTGGGCGGAGGCGCTGCCGAAATGAGAGCGGCCCGCCGAGGCTGAGGTTGCCAGCAGGTCGGCCACCGCCGGCTGGCAAGCTACTTCTGCGCCATCCAGATCACCGGCCGCGGTCCCGCGGCGCTCGCCCCGGCACGATGGGCGAGCAGGTTGTCGGAGGCCACGCCGGTGCGCGCGAAGGAGCGCTCGCAGTCCTGGATTGACGGGCCGCGCATGTTGCCCTCGGAATAGGCGAGCCCCGGGCAGCGCGAGCATCCCGAGCCGTGCGCGCAGCTCGAGCACCCCTGCAGGTCCGACTGGCGGATGGCGCGCACCTCGGCGAACTGCGGCGAATCGCGCCAGATGTCGATGAAGCGCGCCCCGCGCACGTTGCCTGCGAGCATCGGGAACTGCACGCACGGAAAGACTTCGCCGTAGGGGGAGATGTAGGCCGCCGAATGGCCCGCGCTGCAGGGCAACGTGTGCAGCGCATCCTCCTCGTCCGGGGGCCCGGCGGGCGGGGCGCAGTACGCGTCGGCATCGCCCACCAGGTCATCGTCGCAGTAGATCTGCGCGAGCTTCGGGGCGTCCACGTTGAGCGCGAGCACCGAGCGGTCGCCGTCGAGCATGGGGGTGATGGTGGCATCGGCCTTGTATTCGGCACCCAGTGCCTCGCAAAGGGAACGCACGGCCGGATAGTCGTCGGCGTTGGGCTTCATGATCACGTTGGCGAAGCTCACCTTGAGGCCCGCGGAGCGGAGCGCGCGCGCGCCGGCCAGCGTGCGCTCGAGAGAGCCCGGCAGCCTCGTGATGGCGTCGTGCACTTCGGGGCGGTGCGAATACACGCTGATCTGCACTTCGTCCACGCCGAAGGCCGCGAGGCGCGCGGCCTTGGCGCGCGTTACCATCACCGCGTTGGTCTTGAGCTTCACCGCGAAGGCGTGGGCCCGGGCGTGCCCGACGATCTCCAGCAGGTCCGGGCGCATGAAGATCTCGCCCCCCGAGAGCGTCAGGAAGAAGGTGCCCGCCTCGGCCAGCTGGTCGAGAACGCCCTTGACCTCGGCCGTGGTCATCTCGCCGTGGTCCTCGTGGTCCAGGTAGCAGTGCACGCAGCGCTCGTTGCAGCGGTACGTGAGGTCCACCTGGACGCCCAGGGGAATGCCGAGGTCGATGGCACGGTTGCCCAGCTCGTGCAGCAGGCTCATGGCTCGATCGGCCGGTCCGACACCCGCAGGATGCCGTGGCTCGCCAGGTCGCGCACCACTTCCTCGGCATCGGCGAGCGCCACCCGGGGCTCGACGTCGTAGGCGGCGCAGATGTGGCGCTCCACGAGCTCGGCGAGCGGGGTCACGCCATCGGCCGCCTGCCACAGCGCCGAGGCCGTCGGGTTCAGGGAGAAGAGCGAGGAGTCGCGCCCCGACATGATCATCATCTCGCCGCCGATCATGCGCGCGGCCACATGGGTGGCGCGGGCCACGTACACGGCGCTCACCGGGCGCTCCCCTGCGCCGCGATCACCGCCCAAACGCTCGCCTCGGGCGCGAAGGTCAGCCGGCGGACCGGCACGGCCTCCACCAGGTCGAGCGCCGCGGTGAACACCGAGCGCACGAGCGCGGCGTCCTCGGCGAAGAAGAGCACGTTGGCCAGGATCGCACGCGCCGCCGCCGCAGGTTCCACGTCCTCGATGCGATGGACCGGCCCCTTGTCGAGCAGGTAGATGGCGGCCAGGGGTGCGGCCACGTTCTCGCCCGGGCGAGCCAGCTCGCCGGCGAATGGCGTGCCGTGGGCGTCGTAGCCGCCCGGGGTGCGGCGCACGTAGGAGATCTCGTCGGAGAGCAGGCGCGCACCCGGCGGCGCCAGGCGCGAAAGCGTGGTCTTGCCGGCGCCGGACACGCCCGCGAACAGGTTCGCGCGCCCGTCCACGATGGCGCTCGCCGCGTGCAGGAGCAGGCCGCCTTCGGCGGCCAACGCCAGCGTGTGCACGATGCGCAGCACCGTGTCGATGGAATACGGATTCTCCGATTGCCGGATGCGCCCGCGGCGCGCCACGGGATCGAGGGACGCGCGGAAGTCGCCCCGCTCGATGCGCCACTCGCCCTCACTTCGATAGACGCGCACGTCGTCGTCGGGCGCGCCTTCGGCCGGCGGCGCCAGGTCGACGTCGAACTCGAAGTCGGCGCGGTCCGGCGCGGCGAGATAGCCCGCATAGCGCTCCTCGACGAGCCCGAGGAAGGACGCGCTCGACGTGCGCAGGCCCACGCGAACCCCGCCGATCACGATGTCGGCGCGATGCACGTTCATGCGCCGAGCTTCCGGCGCAACGCCTCGAGGCGGGAGAGCATCCGCCCGGCGCGGGGTGAGAGGCGGAAAAGGGCGGACGCGAGCCGGTGGGCGCGGGGCGGGCGCATCACGCGCCCGCGGCGCACCACGCGCACGACCCGACCGAGGAATTCCGCGGCCCCGACGGGAGGATCCGCCGTCGCGAGCGCGTCGCCGCGCGTGCGCAGTCCCGGGCCTGTCGCGATCACCCGGTGGGCAAAGAGGCGCTCGTCGCGGGTGAAGACGGCGATGTCGCCGACCCGCGCGCTTTCGATGGTGCAGCGCCGGACGAGCAGGAGGTCGTGGGGACGCACGGCGGGCAGCATGCTCGAGCCCACGACCGCGATCCGCAGGCGGCCCACGGAGCGAAGCAGCGCCGCGGCCAGCGCGTTCTTGGCGGAATCCATGGTGGCTACGAGTTGCGCCGGTTGGTCCTGCAACTCGCCTGCGTGCCGCTGATCTTGCCGCAGGCGAGCGCCATCGTCTCGAACACGCGCTCGTGGCGGAACGCCGGCTTCACGTACGGCTTCTTCGCGGCGCCGGGCTCCGGAGCCTGGTCCGCCTGCCTGTCCTTCTGCTTCATCGCTTCTGCGCGTGGATCATTCCATGCCCTAGTTCAAGCCTGCCTGGCTTGCCTGGATCGCGTTGCCCGGGTTGCTGAGGGTCGAGTAGTAGACCTGCGAGGCCCCCGGAACGGCCGAGATGTTGTCGATCACGATACCACTGGTTCCGCCGGGCGCGGCGAGACCCGCGACGGCGTTCGTCGAGCTCCAGTTCGCGATCGTGACGCCGGTGAGGTTGAACATGTAGATGCACGAGCCGGCGCAGCCGGTCTTGTTGCCCTGCTCCGGCACGCTCACGAAGACGTAGTTGTTGGCGCCGTTCTGCACGTCGGTGATCGGCGAGCACGAGCCGCCGCCGCCGGAGGCATCGGAC
Source organism: Burkholderiales bacterium (assembly GCA_026125445.1). Lineage (GTDB taxonomy): Bacteria > Pseudomonadota > Gammaproteobacteria > Burkholderiales > Usitatibacteraceae > FEB-7. The sequence continues at coordinate 7,042 of JAHCLE010000039.1, read as the reverse complement.
GTATCGGCACCGGTGAGGTTGGGTCCGGCTTGCGCCGTCGTGCTCATGGCGTTGTTCGTGATCGCGACCCGCCACAGCGTCGGCCGGCGCGAGGACGCGCCGGTGGCGATGCTGCCGCACGCGTAAAGGTATCCCGTGGGACTGGCCGGGTCCGCGCTCGTGTAGTAGGCATTGTCGAACACGCCCGCATAGCCGATCCGCGTGTAGATCTGCCCGCGGCCCATGGTAGCCTTGGCCATGCCGTTGCCGCTTCCGTTCGTCACGCTGTTGAGCGCCGCGTCCCCGTCGAACTGGATGATCGCGTGGCACTCGACGTTCGCGGTGTTGCCGTTGCACGGCGACGCTGCGCTCGTCGTGTCGGAGGCCACGAAGGCATACACGCGCCTGGCGAGCTGGTCGACGATCACCGCTTCGGCCACGCCGACGCTGCCGGTGTTCGTGGCCGCGATCGCCCCCGCGATCGGGTTGCTGCTCACGACCGCCGCGGTAGTGTTGTTCACCGTATGCAGGCGTCCGCCGTGGGGGGTGCCGGGGTAGCTCGGGGTATCGGGCAGCCGCTGGGTGCCGACGTAGACCAGGTCCGACTCGCTGTCGTAGACCGGCGGCGAGAGGATGAGGCCCGCGTCCACGGTGACCGGCCACCCGCCGGTGGTCACCTCCGCCGGGGTGCCGCTATTGAAGATGTTGGTGAACTTGTGCAGCCTGCCGGCATTGTCGCCGACCCACAATCGGTCGGCGGCGTAGTCGTAGTAAGGCGACGAATTGGTGTTGTCCGGGCTGCCGTTCAGCGTGATCGAGGTCATGCACGGCGCCACGCACGCGCGGTACGCAGCCGGCGCGACGCTCGTGGGCGCCGTCGGCGAGTCGATGGTTCCCGAAGAGGCGCTCCACTTGAGGATCACGAGGCTCGCCACGGTCGGGGAGCGCTGGATGAACGCGACCTGCGTGCCGTCGAGCGAAATGATGGGCGACGAGTCGACGATGGCGCCTGCGCCCGTGTAGTGCGACCACATCGTCGACGGCACGGGCTGCGGCGCGCACGAGGCATAGAGCTGGTTCACGGCGAAGATCGTAGGCTGGCTCGTTCCGCCGGTGAGCGTCGCGCCGGCCCACGTGAAATTGGTGAGGTTCTCGGCCAGCGTGATGGAATTGCCCGCGGGTCCCGCGGTGGTCGCCGTGACCGTGACCACATTCCCTGCGACAGTCGAGGTCACTCCCACGAGGGCTCCGTTGCGGGCGATCGCCGCGGAAAGGTTCGCCGCCCTTATGTTGTTGGTGGCGCCATTGAGGAAGAAGAGCCCGGTGTTGATCGTCGTGCTCGACGTCAGCGTGAGCACGTTCGCCCCGTTGGTGATCGTGACGGTGCGGGTGGCCCCCGCGCCCAAGCTGCCGGTGACGGTGCCGGTCCGGCTCGCGAAGATCGGCGCGACGCCTGCGGCACTGGTGGGATAGACCACGAAATCGTCGGCGCAGCTGGGCGTGGCCGAGATGTCGAAGTTGTACTTGGCCGGAAAGACGCCGGGGCTGCCGCGGCCTGCGGGGCCCATGGATATGCTCCAGTCGCGATGCGCGAGGGCAAGCGGCGCGCGCACCGGGATTTCGACGGCGGGGAGGATCGAAGGTGGCGGCGAGGGCCCTTCCATGACGGCCGCCGGCCCCCGGGGCGAAGGCCGCGGCCACCACAGTGCCTGCGGAATTTCCCCCCTTGCGTCCGGAGGCGCGAGGATCATGTCCTTGGCCCGTGGCGCAGGAGATCCCGCGGCCGTGGCCGCTTCGCGCTCCACCCGCAGCTGCAGGGCCACCAGGAAGCGGGGATCGCGGTAGTTCTCGAGCCACTGGCCGTACGTCCCCTTTTCGATCGCCTCGGCCGGCGTGTCGGGCTTGGAGTAGATCAGGTGGCGATAGCTCCAGTCGACGGGCGCGGGTACCCGCGCGAAATCCTCGGCGGGAGTCGCCAGGGCAATGCCCAGCACCCAGAGCCCCAGGACCAGACGCCCCACCGTGGCAAGGCCGCGTCGCTTTCCATGCACAGTCATCGCTTTCTCCGAAACGCCCTTCAGTCTCGACATTCTACCGAATTTCCCAGCTGGATCAGTTAACTGCCGCACATTCGGATTTCATTTGACATGCCCCGGACCGGTTGCCGCGCGCATGGGAAATTTCGAACGGCCGCCCCCACCGCACCCGATCAGGCGTGACCGTTCCCACCCGCGGCGACCATCCCGGATGGATCCCATCGGCATCGGACTTGAAGCAGCTTCGCCTGCGAAAGCGGGGCCCGTGCCTCGCGTGGCAACGCTGCCGCAGGCCAGAAAATGGAAAACCCCGCCAAGGCGGGGTTTTCGCGAACATCCACCCTCACCCCCGGCCCCTCTCCCAAGGGAGAGGGGAGGGAGAGGAGATTACATGTCCATGTCGCCCATGCCGCCCATGCCGCCCATGCCGCCGCCCATGCCGCCGGCCATGCCCTTCTCTTCCTTGGGCAGCTCCGCGACCATCGCGTCGGTGGTGAGCATGAGGCCGGCCACGGAGGCCGCGTTCTGCAGCGCGCAGCGCGTGACCTTGGTGGGATCGAGAACGCCCATCGCCACCATGTCGCCGTACTCGCCGGTCTGGGCGTTGTAGCCGAAGTTGCCCTTGCCCTCGAGGACCTTGTTCACGACCACGCTGGGCTCGTCGCCGGAGTTGCGGGCGATCTCGCGCATCGGCTGCTCGATCGCGCGCAGCACGATCTTGATGCCGGCTTCCTGGTCGGGGTTGTCGCCCTTGAGCTTGGCGATCGCGTCGCGCGCGCGCAGCAGCGCCACGCCGCCGCCCGGGACGATGCCTTCCTCGACGGCGGCACGGGTCGCGTGCAGCGCGTCTTCCACGCGGGCCTTCTTCTCCTTCATCTCGACCTCGGTCGCGGCGCCGACCTTGATCACCGCCACGCCGCCGGCGAGCTTCGCCACGCGCTCCTGCAGCTTCTCCTTGTCGTAGTCGCTGGTGGCTTCCTCGATCTGCTTGCGGATCGTGGCCACGCGCGCCTTGATCTGGTCTTCCTTGCCGGCGCCGTCGATGATCGTGGTGTCCTCCTTGGCGACCTCGATGCGCTTGGCGCGGCCGAGATCCTTCAGGGTCACGTTCTCGATCTTCAGGCCCAGCTCCTCGGCGATCACGGTGCCGCCGGTGAGGATCGCGATGTCCTCGAGCATGGCCTTGCGGCGGTCGCCGAAGCCCGGGGCCTTCACGGCGCAGGTCTTCAGGATGCCGCGCAGGTTGTTCACCACCAGGGTGGCGAGCGCCTCGCCGTCGACGTCCTCGGCGACGATGAGCAGCGGCTTGCCGGCCTTGGCGACCTGCTCGAGCACCGGCAGGAGGTCGCGGATGTTCGAGATCTTCTTGTCGTGCAGCAGGACGTACGGGTCCTCGAGCACGGCGATCTGGCGATCCGGGTTGTTGATGAAGTACGGCGAGAGGTAGCCGCGGTCGAACTGCATGCCCTCGACGACGTCGAGCTCGTTCTCGAGGCACTTGCCGTCCTCGACGGTGATCACGCCTTCCTTGCCGACCTTGTCCATCGCGTCGGCGATGATCTTGCCGATCGACTCGTCGCAGTTGGCGGAGATCGAGCCGACCTGGGCGATCTCCTTGCTGGTCGTGGTCGGCTTGCTGATCTTCTTCAGCTCGTCGACCAGGGCGGCGACGGCCTTGTCGATGCCGCGCTTCAGGTCCATCGGGTTCATGCCCGCGGCCACGTACTTCATGCCTTCGCGCACGATGCCCTGCGCGAGCACGGTGGCGGTGGTGGTGCCGTCGCCGGCGGCGTCGCTGGTCTTGGAAGCGACTTCCTTGACCATCTGCGCGCCCATGTTCTGGAGCTTGTCCTTGAGCTCGATCTCCTTGGCCACCGACACGCCGTCCTTGGTGACGGTGGGGGCGCCGAAGCTGCGCTCGAGCACGACGTTGCGGCCCTTCGGGCCCAGGGTGACCTTGACCGCGTTGGCCAGGACGTTCACGCCCTCGACCATGCGTTGACGCGCGTCGGCGCCGAAGATGACGTCTTTTGCTGCCATGTGTGTTTCTCCGGATTCAGTGCTTGGATGGGTCGGCGATCGGCTGCCGGAATGCGTCTGCGGCGGGCTCGCTGCCCTCGACCCGGCTGCGCCGGATCGGCCTGCGACGCAAGCGGCGGCCTCAGGCCATCACTTCTCGACGACGGCGAAGAGGTCTTCTTCCTTCATGACGAGCAGTTCCTCGCCATCGACCTTGACCGTCTGGCCGCTGTACTTGCCGAACAGCACGCGATCACCGGCCTTGACGTTGGGCGCCACGAAGTCGCCCTTGTCGTTGCGCTTGCCCGGGCCCACTGCCAGCACCTCGCCCTGATCGGGCTTCTCGGCGGCGTTGTCGGGAATCACGATGCCCGAGGCCGTCTTGGTCTCGTTTTCCAGGCGCTTGACGATCACACGATCGTGCAATGGACGCAGTTTCATTCCATCTCCTTTGGGGTCGATTCGCTTTCGGTCATGCGCACCGTTTGTTGGTGCGCACTGACTACCTGACCGGCTGGATTGAATATCCTGCCGAACTGTCAGCACTCAAGCCATGCGAGTGCCAGCAACCAGGATTATAGGGACGGGCTTCGCGACTTCAAGGCCCGCGCGGCCCCGATCAGCCGCAGATCAGTGCGGCCATGCCGGCGGGCCGGACGCATCGGACGCATCGGGCGCATCCGGATCGGCGGTCGGCGGGTCGGCCACGCGGTAACCCTCGGCCGCCCAGGCGCCGAGGTCGATGCTGCGGCAGCGCGGGCTGCAGAAGGGGCGCGACGGGTTGCCCGGGCCATAGACCGCCGGCTGCCCGCAGCTCGGGCATCGGACGGTCCGCGGGCGCAGCGGCGGCGTGTGGCCCATCGCGGTCAGGCGCAGAGCATCAGGTCGAAGGCCACGTCGTCGGTGCAGGGCCGCAGGCGGCCGCCGCTTTCCCAGCGCAGCAGCCGCACCGAGACCATCAGCCGATGGCCGCTGAGCTCGGGCACGAGCTCGCCGGCGGCATCGAGCCCCACCCGCATCAGCTGGAAGCTGCGCCCGACCGGCAGGCTCTGCTGGAACTGGCCGCCCACGGCAACCTGGCGCTGCGCGTGGCCGCCTTCGCGCACCAGGCTGAGCAGCAGGTGCAGCGCGTCGGACAGCGGCGTGAAGCTCGAGGTCCATTGCCGCAGGTCGGCCCGGCGCCGCTCGGCCGGGTGCTGCTGCCAGGCGAAGTAGGAGGGCAGGTCGAACTCGCAGGTGCCGCCGGGGATGTTCATGCGGCTGCGCAGGCTCATCAGCCACTCGTTGCCGGTCAGCGCCTGCCCGGCCTTGCCGACGAGCTGGTTCAGCTGCTCGTGGCAACGGTCGACGCGCGTCGTGATGTCGTCGAGCGCGGCTTCCGAGATGCGCGGGTTGCCGCGGTAAGCCTGCAGCTGCGCGCGGTGGCGCTCGAGTTCCTTCAGCAGATCGGATTTCAGGTCGGCGCGGGCCGCCACGTCCATGATCTCGAACACCGTGGCGAGCGCGAAATGGTGATCCAGCGGCGCGTCGCGCGGCAGCAGTTGCCCGAGTCGGCCGAACAGGTGCTCGAGCCGCAGCATCGTGCGGATGCCTTCGTTGAACGGGTATTCGTACAGGACCACGGTGGGTGCAGCGGCGGCGGTCGCGTCGCGCACCTGGCGCGCGGGCAGCACCGCCGATTGTTCCACAGGCCCTCCTGCGGCCCGGCGCGCGCCGGCGCCCGCGTGCCCCGCCCGCCAGGCCTGGAGGTCAGTGCAGCGGATGCCAGGCCTGCCAGAGGGCGCGCGCCTCGGCGCGCAACTGGTCCAGCGACAGGCCGTCGTTGTGGATCACCGCATCGGCGATCGAGCACCGCAGCGCGCGCGGCGACTGCTGCGCGATGACCTTGCGCACCTGCGCGTCGCTCCAGCCCGAGCGCTGCATCACGCGCTGCACCTGCACGTCCTCGCCGCAATCGACGACGACGATGCGCGCCACGCGCGCGCGCCAGGCGCTCGAGGCGGCGAGCAGCGGCACGTCGAAGACCACCGGCCGGCCGGCTGCCGCTGCCGCCTGGCGCCCGGCCTCGGCGCCGATCATCGGGTGCAGGATCGCCTCGAGGCGGCCGCGCGCCGCCGGCTGGTCGAAGGCCAGCGCGCGCATGCGGCTGCGGTCGAGCGCGCCGTCTGCACCGACCACGCCGGCGCCGAAGGCGGCGGCGATCGCCGGCATCGCCGCGCCGCCGGGGGCGGTCAGCGCGTGCGCGATCGCGTCGGTATCCACCAGCAGCGCGCCGCAGTCCACCAGCGCGGCGGCCACGGTGCTCTTGCCGCTGCCGATGCCGCCGGTCAGCCCGATCGCGAGCGCCATCACAGCGTCGGGAACCACCAGGCCGTCAGCTGGCGGCCGAAGAACATCGCGGCCAGGCCGCCGCCCACCAGGTAGGGGCCGAAGGGGATCGGCACCTCGCGCTTGTGGCCGCCGAAGACGATCAGCCCGATGCCCACCACCGCCCCGACGGCCGAGGCCAGCAGCACGATCGACGGCAGCAGCTGCCAGCCCAGCAGCGCGCCCAGGCCGGCGAGCAGCTTGAAGTCGCCTTCGCCCATGCCTTCGACGCCGCGCAGCTTCTTGTAGCTGTAGGCCAGCAGCCACAGCCCGCCGTAGCCGGCGAAGGCGCCCCAGGCGGCGTCGGCCAGCGCCACGCCGGTCCAGCCGAAGCCGGCACCGGCGATGCCCAGGCCGAGCAGCGGCAGCGTCAGGTCGTCGGGCAGGTACGTGGTGTCGAGGTCGATGAACGTGAGCGCCAGCAGCGTCCACAGGAACGCGCAGGCGGCCACCCCCTGCCACGTCGGCCCGAACTTCCAGATCGCGCCCGCCGCCACCACGCCGCCCAGCAGCTCGACCAGCGGGTAGCGCGCGGAGATCGCGGCGCCGCAAGCGCTGCACTTGCCGCGCAGCGCGAGCCACGACACGACCGGGATGTTCTCGACGGCCGTGATCCGGTGGCCGCACGCGGGGCACGCGGA
>JAHCLE010000389.1 GCA_026125445.1 Burkholderiales bacterium | reverse complement strand
TCCTGCGCCGCGGCGATCGTGCGCACGGAGCGCGAGGCCCCGCTGCCGGCCGCCGCGAGAAACTGCTGCACCTCCGTCCCGAAACCCCGGCCGTGATCGCCCGCGAAAGGCAGCATGAGGAGGCCCACGCTGCTGCGCGACTGGACGCGGGCCGCGAGGCGGTGCGCGAGGTCGGCCACCGCGGGATCGCGAGCGGGGTGGGCGGCGACCGCGTCGAGCAGGGGCACCATGTCGCCGGTCTGCCCCATCCGGTCGATCACCGAGAGGGTGAAAAGCTCCGGCAGCTGGTCCTCGGCGGGCCAGTCGCGCCGCCAGCCGGGAAGGCCGGCTTGAAGGCGCTCGATCCGGGAACGCGCCTGCGGGGAAAGCGGCGGGACGAGGCGGCGGCCGGAGTCCTGTGCGTAGGCGTAGTGGAACGAGCCGGCGAGGCGCAGATCGGCGGCGGACGGCGCGGAATCCGGCAACTCCCGCGTGTCGAGGCGGCCCGAGACGGCCTCGATGCCCGCGGGACCCACGCGAAGGCGTGCGGGCGCCCGGGCGCGCTCGGTGCGGCGCGCCTGCGGCACCAGCAGCGCGATGCGGGCCGCGCCGTCCAGCGCGACCTCGTCGCCGGCCTGCAGCGGAAGGAAGAGCCGCAACGCGACGGGCTGCCCGCCGCGCAGGAGCGTGGTGCCCGGCGAGATCTCGTAGGGGAAGGCCACGGGTGCCTCCTCGGCGAGGAGGGGGGTGGCAGCGAGGGCGGCCGCCATCAGCGCGGCCCGGGCGATCTCCACGATAGACTGGGCGAGGACGCGGCTCACGAGCGCATCCGCGAAGGGCGGCTGCGGCGTTGTCGCGTGCGCCCGGTGCGCCTAGAATCCATGGGCGACACCCTAGCAGATCGCGAGAGGCCCATGAAGAGCGTCCTTGTTGCCGTCGGCTTCGCGTCGCTCGCGACCGGTTGCGCGACGCCGGGCGCGCCTACCGAGCAGGTCGTGGGCGGGGCGGTCCCGGCGCAAGCCGACCAGGTCCAGGCAGTCGCGGTCGAGACCGAGGATGCCTCGAAGGCCCCGGTCGAGGCCGTTCGCTGCAGCCTTCGCAACGACAAGGGCGCCTGGGAGGTCCGGACCCCCGGCACCGCGAACGTGATGCGCTCGACGCGGCCCCTGGAGATCGTCTGCCTGAAGCCCGGCTACCGCGCGTTCGTGCACGCGACCGAATCCCAGGGGGACCTCATCGGCTCTGCGTTCAAGGGCGCGGCCATCGGCGGCGCGGCGACCGCCGTCGTGGCCACGCCCCTGCTGGCCATTCCCGTGTTCGGGCCGCTCATCTACGCGGGAACCGTCGGCGGAACGGCGCTGCTGGGCGGCACGGTGAGCGCCGTGGTGGATCACGGCAAAGGCACGCCTTACCGCTATCCCGACCGACTGGTGCTGCCGCTCACTCCCGAACCAGGCGCCCGCCGCTGACCGCGTCTCAGGCTTCCGTGGA
>JAHCLE010000388.1 GCA_026125445.1 Burkholderiales bacterium | reverse complement strand
CGAGGTAGTCGCGGATGGAGGCGGCCAGCCGGGCGTTGTCCTCGACCAGCAGCACTTTCGGGCGCGGGCCGGCGGCGGGGGCGGGCGAGGCGGGGCGGGCTTGCATGGCGGCGAGCATCGCGGTCTCGGGCGAAGGCCGAAGCATACCCCAGCCGGGGCGCGGCGACCCCGGTGGCGGCGCCGCGAGGCCTTAATGGGGCGTTAAGGCGGCGGTCCCAACATGCGGCCGTCACCCACGAACCGGAGACCCTCCCATGCGCCACCTCGCCCTCTCGCTCTTCCTCGCCGCCGGGGCGCTTCCCGCCGCGGCCGAGACGCCCAAGGTCCTCCTCGACGCCTACGCCGCCGAGGCCCGCCACGAGAACCCCGCCTTCGCCGGGGCCAGCGCGGAGCGCGGCCGCGCCTTCTTCACGAAGGTCCAGGGCAAGGAATGGAGCTGCGCCTCCTGCCACACCTCGGCCCCGTCGGCCGGCGGCAAGCACGCCGTCACCGGCAAGGCCATCGCACCCCTCGCGCCTGCTGCCAACCCCGAGCGCTTCGCGAGCGCCTACAAGGCCGAGAAGTGGTTCCGCCGCAATTGCAACGACGTGCTCGGCCGCGAGTGCACCGCCCAGGAGAAGGGCGACGTGCTGGCGTGGCTGCTCGCCGTCCGATAGGAGGCGCCATGAACCCGATCCGGAACGCCCTCCGCCTGGCCGCGATGTATGCGATCGCCGCCACCACCGCGCACGCGCTCTCCGCCCACGCGGGCGACCACGCGTACCGCCTGGACAATGCCGCCTACCGGCAGGAATGCGGCTCCTGCCACGTGCCCTACCCGCCGAAGCTGCTCCCGGCCACTTCCTGGCGGGCCGTGATGGGCGGCCTCGGCACCCACTTCGGGGTGGACGCCTCGCTGGAGCCGGCCGCGCAGCGCGAGATCGCCGCCTGGCTCGAGGCCAACGCCGGCCGGCGCGATACCGCGGCGGCGGGCAAGCCCCTGCTTCGCGTCTCGTCCACGCCGTGGTTCCGGAAGGAGCACCGGCGCGAGATCGCCGCGGACAAGGCCCGGCATCCGGAAGTGAAATCCCTCGCCAACTGCGGCGCCTGCCACCAGGGCGCCGAGCAGGGCAGCTACTCGGAGCGCGACATCCGCGTGCCGGGCGGGAGGTCGCGATGAACGCCGTCACCGCCTCGCCCGCCTCCCATGAGGCCGCTCCCGCGACCGTGAAGGTCTGGGACATCCCGGTCCGCGTCTTCCACTGGTCGTTCGCCGCCTGCTTCGCGGGCGCGTGGCTCACGGCCGAGAGCGAACGCTGGCGCGACGTGCACGTGCTTCTCGGCTACACGATGCTGGGGCTGGTCGCCTTCCGCCTTCTCTGGGGCGTGGTGGGCCCGCGGCACGCGCGCTTCACGAGCTTCGTGCGCGGCCCGGCCGCGATCGCCCGCTACCTGCGCTCGCTCCTGTCGGGCCGCCCCGAGCACCACCTGGGCCACAAC
>JAHCLE010000387.1 GCA_026125445.1 Burkholderiales bacterium | reverse complement strand
CAGCACGATGTTGTTGGCGGCGAGCGAGTCGGCCGTCACGAAGAAGCCGAGGTTGCGCTTCACGATCAACCGCTCGTCCTCGGTGAGCCCGTTCGGGTTCTTCCAGAGGGCGATGTCGCGGTTCATGTTCACTTCCTGCGGCATCCAGTGGTTGGCGCAGCCCGCCAGGTACTTCTCCCACGCCCACTTGTACTTGAAGGGGACGAGCTGGTTCACGTCCGTCTTCGCGTTGATGACGCGCTTGTCCTCGGCCCGCACGCGCGTGAAGAGGCCGTTCGCGCCCATCTCCTGCTTCGGGGCGGGGGCGGCGGCCGGTTGCGGGGTGGGCTTCACCATCTGCAGGCCCAGGGCGGGCGTGATGGCGGGCGTGTCGTCTTCGAAGCTCAGCATGCTCGTTCGATCCTCTCGGCTCTGGCGCCTTGCGGCACCACTTTTTTTGGGTATTCACCCCCCGGTCCGCACCCCGGGGGGAGTAGGCCCCGGGGGCGGCGGGTGGTGATCACTTCACCTACTGCGCTGCGTGGAATGAAGGAAAAAAGCACCCTCACCCCGACCCTCTCCCAAGGGAGAGGGAGAAAACTCTATGCCGCCAGAAGGGCAGCTGGCAGGGCGGTGCTGCGGGCGGCGGTGGCGCGCCAGTGCAGGGCCTGCAGGTTGTCCGGGTCGGTGGAACCGTTCATGGACTTGGGCTCGATGAAGTCGAGCTCCCAGCCGAAGGGCGACTTGCGGTTGCCGTAGTCGGCCCAGCGGACCATGTTGCCCAGGCGGTCCTTGCGGAACTCCCAGGCGTTGGTGTGCCCCCCCACGGGAGACGTCCGCGACCAGGCGGCGCGCTTCAGGTCTTCGAGAAGGGTCATGTGATTCGCCATGGCACGTCTCCTTTGGCCGCCGGTTCTACAACCCGTTGATTTTATTGTATTAATCTAGCCAACTCCCCGCCGCTGCGCCGCGCCGAGGGAGGCACCCGAACCGCGGTGAAGGATGCTTGGGTTACGGAGATGTGTCAAGCGGAAAAACACAAGATGTGGGGCTGCGCCCCACGCAAAAGGCGTACCTTTTGTGGATTCAGTGGATTAGTTGTGGATAAGGTGGGATAAGTCGGTTAGTGGCGGCTTACCCCACCCTCAACCCCGGCCCCTCTCCCAAGAGAGAGGGGAGAGATCTACGCGGCAGCACGCATTTCCTCGAACTGGGCCACTTCGCGGCGGCGCTCGGTCTTGATGATCGCCGCCAGGCTCGCCATCTCGGCGGCCAAGCCGTCGATCGCGTCGTCCAGCGAGAGGAACCCGGCGATGCGGTTCTCGTCGTCGGTCACCACCAGGCGGCGAATGCCGGCGCTGCGCATCAACTCGAGGGCCTCGTGGAGGTCGGCGGACGCCTGGATCGTGGCCACCACGGGCGTCATGACGTCGCCCACGGTGATCTCGCGCGGCGAGATGTCCTGCGCCACGGCCTGCACCACGATGTCGCGGTCGGTCACGAACCCGACCAC
>JAHCLE010000386.1 GCA_026125445.1 Burkholderiales bacterium | reverse complement strand
AAACCGCAAGCGCACGAACCTGATGGTCTTCCTGCGCCCCGTGGTGGTGAAGGACGACAAGGGCGCCGCTTCGCTCACCTCCGACCGCTACGAGTACATCCGCAACCTGCAGCGCGGCATGAGCCTGCCGCAGAACTGGCTGCTGCCCGAGACCAAGGCCACGGAGCTGCCGCCGATCGACGAGACCAAGGGCAAGCCCCTGGTTCCCCGATGACCGCGCCGCTCGAGAGAACCGTGAACCCCCAGGACCTGGATCCCGCCACCGTCCGGCTTCTGCCCTACGCGTTCGCGAAGGCGAAGGGCGTGATCGCCGCGCGCGTGGCGGCAGGCGCCCTCGAGGTGTGGCTGCGCCCGGTGCCGCAGGCCGCGACGCTCGCCGAGGTGCGGCGCATGGCCGGCAAGCCCCTGCGCGAGATCCTGGTCACGCCCGAGGAGTTCGAGCACTGCCTCGCGCTCGCCTACACGCGGGAGCCCAACGCCGCCGAGACGATCGTCGAGGACCTGGGCGAGTCGCTGGACCTCGCCAAGCTCACCGAGTCGCTTCCCGAGGTCGCCGACCTCCTGGAAGCCGAGAACGACGCGCCCATCATCAAGCTCATCAACGCGCTCCTCACCCAGGCGGTGCGCGAGGGCGCCTCCGACATCCACCTCGAGATCTTCGAGTCGCGCGCATTGGTGCGATTCCGCGTCGACGGGGCCCTTCGCGACGTGGTCGAGCCGCGCCGCGGGCTGCACCCCGCGATGGTCTCGCGCATCAAGGTGATGGCTTCCCTCGACATCGCGGAAAAGCGCCTGCCGCAGGACGGGCGCATCGCGCTTCGCGTGGCGGGCCGGCCCATCGACGTGCGCGTCTCCACCATCCCCACCGCCAACGGCGAGCGCGTCGTGCTGCGCCTGCTGGACAAGCAGGCCGGGCGCCTCACCCTGGACGCCCTCGGCATGGGCGCGGCCACGCGCGACGCGGTCGACGCCCTCATCCAGCAGCCGCACGGCATCCTCCTCGTGACCGGGCCCACGGGCTCGGGCAAGACCACGACGCTCTACGCGGCGCTCTCGCGCCTGGACAGGAAGACCCGCAACATCCTCACCGTCGAGGACCCCGTCGAATACGAACTCGACGGCATCGGCCAGACGCCGGTCAACCCGAGGATCGACATGACCTTCGCCCGGGCGCTGCGCGCGATCCTGCGCCAGGACCCGGACGTGGTGATGATCGGCGAGATCCGCGACCTGGAGACCGCGCAGATCGCGGTGCAGGCCTCCCTCACCGGCCACCTCGTGCTCGCCACGCTGCACACCAACGACGCGCCCGGCGCGGTGACGCGGCTGGCGGACATGGGCGTTGAGCCCTACCTCCTCGCCTCCACCCTCGCCGGGGTGCTGGCGCAGCGCCTGGTGCGCAAGCTCTGCCCGGCCTGCAGGACCCCGCACGAACCCGACGACGCCGAGCGCGCCGTCTTCCGCGACGGCGCGCCCGAGCGGATCTACCGCGCCGT
>JAHCLE010000385.1 GCA_026125445.1 Burkholderiales bacterium | reverse complement strand
CCTAAGGATTGATCGCATCCCGGGGCCTACGACCCTCGCGCGAGCTCCCAGCCTTTTCGGATCGCAACGAGCGCATCGAAACCGCGTCGCAACACGAGCCAGCCCGGCGCACCGTTGTTCTTGATGTGCCCGCCGAGTCTCGCCAGCTCGAGAAGCGCGGTCTGGACGTCCAAACTTCGCGTCGCCGCTCGTCGCCCTTCGGCGGCGGACAGCGCTTGAAGCACACGAAGATCCTCTGCGGACATCACGCCGGTCGCATCCGCATCGGGGCGGTGGTGCGCACTCCAGCGAAGCAACAGCAGCTTCCAGGCGACGGCGGCCTCGATCGAGAGGGCGCTCAGCAATCCACGGATGCTCTCGAGCTGTAGCTGCTGATACCTGCAGCCTGTCTTCAGCGCTTTGAAGAACTCCTCGATGAGCCACCGCAGGCAATATGCGTCGATTACCGCGGCGACCTGAGCCTCCGTGTCGATGGGCTCGGTCGTCACGAGTCGCCAGATGATCGGCGCCTCGCCCTCCGGCGCGTTCACCTCCCGGACCTCGACGACCTGCAGCGTCAAGGATGCGGGAACATGAGCGGGAGCCATGTGCGATGTGAAGATCTGCCGAGTGCCTGCACGCACCTCGAGCAGCGCGGTTCGAGGCTTACGAGGTGGGAAGGCCTTCAGCTTGTTGGAGCCTTCGGGCTGGGCTCGCGCCGCGACCGCGATCTCGCGCGAGAAGAAGTACCGCGCGGTCGAGATTGACTCGAACAACATCGGTTCGCTCGTGCGACCACGCCCGGCCTTGAGTCTGCGGTCGTGTGCGAGCCGGATGACGAAACGCTGATCGTGCTCGAGCAAGCATGACAGAAGCTCGAACTGATCGCCTTCGCGATCCATGAGATGAATGACGCTGGTCTTGCCATGGAGCCTTTCGCCCGTTAGCAGCGCGGCGTCCTGCCAGCGCTGCGACTCGCGATCGGGATCCCTGAGGTCCGGCATCGTCTTCAGGCGTGGCGCCTTCGTTCCTTGGCGAACCCACGCGTGGAGCCCGACGCTGCCGAGCGGTCGCCCCTCTCTCGTCACGCACATCGAAAAGTGCCCCAGGAATCCCTGGATGTGCTCCGAGTTGATCCACCCCATCCCGCGTCGCGGCTGCTCACCGCCAAACCGGAATTCTGTCGTGTCGTGAACAACGAGCACCTCGGGCTCCAGCGCGGCGCGCTGAATGGTGGCCGCCATGTGGGACTCGAACAGCGCTTCCGGCGTCACCTTGTCGTTCGCAAAGAACCGGTAGGTCCCCTCAAGCGCTGCACTCGACCCGGCTCTCTGCGGCAAGCTCCCGCTCGGAGAGCGCTCCGCAGCATCTGCGATACACGCGAGTCGACGCAAGAGTCTGCGGTCTCCGAGCTTCGCGCTTGCGAACTCCTCTGCGACGGGCGTGACCAAGCGCGGCGACATCATCCCTCTTGATCACATCGCGTTCGGTGGCGCGAGTACTTTCGGAGATGCGATAGATCCTTAGG
>JAHCLE010000384.1 GCA_026125445.1 Burkholderiales bacterium | reverse complement strand
GGAGGTAGTCGCGGATGGAGGCGGCGAGACGGGCGTTGTCCTCGACCAGCAGCACCTTCGGGCGCGGGCCGGCGGCGGGGACGGGGGCGGGCGAGGCGGGGCGGGCTTGCATGGCGGCGAGCATCGCGGTCTCGGACGAAGGCGGAAGCATACTCTAGCCCGGCGCCTGCCCGGTGCCCGTGACGCCTCCTTGGCGAACCTTGTGGTTTGTTACCGCGCCCGGCCCCTTAATGGAGCGTTAAGGCGGCGAGCCCAACATGCGGCCGTCACCCACGAACCGGAGACCGTCCCATGCGCCACCTGCTTCTGCCGCTCGCCCTCGCGGCCGCCGTGCTGCCCGCGGCGGCCGAGACGCCCAAGGCACTCCTCGACGCCTACGCCGCCGAGGCCCGCCACGAGAATCCCGCCTTCGCCGGGAACAGCGCGGAGCGCGGCCGCGCCTTCTTCACGAAGGTCCAGGGGAAGGACTGGAGCTGCGCCTCCTGCCACACCTCGGCTCCCTCGGCCGGCGGCAAGCACGCCGTCACCGGGAAGGCCATCGCTCCCCTCGCGCCCGCCGCCAACCCGGAGCGCTTCGCGAGCGCCTACAAGGCGGAGAAGTGGTTCCGCCGCAACTGCAACGACGTGCTCGGCCGCGAGTGCACCGCCCAGGAGAAGGGCGACGTGCTGGCGTGGCTTCTCGCCGTCCGATAGGAGGCGACGTGAGCCCGATCCGCAACGCACTCCGCCTGGCCGCGATGTACGCGATCGCCGCCGCCACCACCGCGCACGCGTTCTCCGCCCACGCGGGCGAACACGCGTACCGCCTGGACAATGCCGCCTACCGGCAGGAATGCGGCTCCTGCCACGTGGCTTACCCGCCGCAGCTGCTCTCGGCCCCTTCCTGGCGGGCCGTGATGGGCGGCCTCGGCGCCCACTTCGGGGTGGACGCCTCGCTCGATCCGGCCGCGCAGCGCGAGATCGCCGCCTGGCTCGAGGCCAACGCCGGCCGGCGCGACACCACGGCGGCGGGCAGGCCCCTGCTTCGGGTCTCGTCCACGCCGTGGTTCCGCAAGGAGCACCGGCGCGAGATCGCGGCGGACAAGGCCCTGCATCCGGAAGTGAAGACGCTCGCCGACTGCGGCGCCTGCCACCAGGGCGCCGAGCAGGGCAACTACTCGGAACGGGGCCTGCGCGTGCCCGGCGGGAGGTCGCGATGAGCGCCGTCACCGCCTCGCCGGCCTCGCACGAGGCCGCTCCCGCGACCGTGAAGGTCTGGGACATCCTGGTCCGCGTCTTCCACTGGTCGTTCGCCGCCTGCTTCGCGGGGGCGTGGCTCACCGCCGAGAGCGAGCGCTGGCGAGACGTGCACGTGCTTCTCGGCTACACGATGCTGGCACTGGTAGCCTTCCGCATCCTCTGGGGCCTCGTGGGCCCGCGGCACGCGCGCTTCTCGAGCTTCGTGCGCGGCCCGGCCGCCATCGCCCGCTACATCCGCTCGCTCCTGTCGGGCCGCCCCGAGCACCACCTGGGCCACAAT
>JAHCLE010000383.1 GCA_026125445.1 Burkholderiales bacterium | reverse complement strand
GCGGATGAGGTCGGCGGTGGCCGCGCGCCCCCAGTCCCCGGCCTCGTCGTCGGTCTTCATCAGCACGTCGAGGTTGTCCTCGAGCGCGCCCATCCACGGGGTCATCTTCTCCTCCTCGGTGCCGGGGAGGAAGCCGATGTCCTCGCCCACCGGGACGGTGACCCGCGTCATGATGATCTCGCTGTAGACCTTGTATTCCAGCGTCTGCATGAGTCCGGAGGCGAGCGTGAGGAGGGTCTTGCCGGTGCCGGCCTGGCCCAGCAGCGTCACGAAGTCGACCTCCGGGTCCATGAGCAGGTTGAGCGCGAAGTTCTGCTCGCGGTTCCTCGAGGTGATGCCCCAGACGTTGTTCTTGTGGTGCGAGTAGTCCTTGAGGGTCTGGAGCGTGGCCACCCGGCCCTTCACGTCCTTCACCACGGCGTAGAAGGGCCGGTCGCCCTCCTGGTAGACGAACTGGTTCACGAGCATCGCGGGGGCGAGCGGGCCCTTCACGCGGTAGAGCGTGCGGCCGTGCTCCTGCCAGCTCTCGACGTCCTTGCCGTGGCGGTCCCAGAAGTCCTCGGGGAGCTCGAGCATCCCGGTGTAGAGGAGGTCGGTGTCCTCCAGCACCTTGTCGTTGAAGTAGTCCTCGGCCGGCAGCCCGATCGCATGCGCCTTGATGCGCATGTTGATGTCCTTGGACACCAGCACCACCTGGCGCTTCGGGAAGCGCTGCTTGAGGTGCATGGCCACGCCGAGGATCACGTTGTCGGCCTTCTGGGAGGCCACCGACTCGGGGATCTCCGCCGACACCGCGTGCGTCTGCAGGAAGAGCCGCCCGAGCGCTTCGCCGTGGGTCTTGCCCTTCAGCGCGTAGCCGGACTCGATGTCGCCCTCGCCGGAGGAGACGATCTCGTCGAGGAAGCGGCTCGCCTGGCGCGCGTTCCTCGCGACCTCGCTCATGCCCTTCTTGTTGTCGTCGAGCTCCTCGAGCGTGACCATCGGCAGGTACACGTCGTGCTCCTCGAACCGGAAGAGGCTCGTGGGGTCGTGCATGAGGACGTTGGTGTCGAGGACGAAGAGCTTCACGGCGGCCGCCTGCCGTGCCGACCGTCCCTCGCCGTGGCTGTCGCGCTTGCGGTGCATGGGGGCCTCCGAGGACTCCGGGCCGTGGGATGACGCCTCGCCGGCTTCGGAGCGCGGCGAGTCACGCAGGTTGTCGTTGGGCATCAGGGCTGGGCGCCGGGGGTGGGAAATCCGCGGGAAGTCAGAGCGATTTCGCGAAGTCGAGGACTTCCTTCGCGTGGCCGGCCACCTTCACGCCGCGCCACTCGCGCGCGATGCGACCTTCGCGGTCGATCGCGAAGGTGCTGCGCTCGAGTGCGCGCACCTGCTTCCCGTACATGTTCTTCATCTTGATGACGCCGAAGATCGCGCAGGCCTTCTCCTCGGCGTCCGACAGCAGTTCGAAGGGAAAGCCGAACTTCTGCCGGAACTTCTCGTGCGAGGCGAGGGAGTCGCGCGACACCCCGAAGATCGCCCA
>JAHCLE010000382.1 GCA_026125445.1 Burkholderiales bacterium | reverse complement strand
TGAGCGCACACTGACATCGCTCAGACTGCTGGTAACCAGAAAGGCCAGCTCGGCGCTGGCCAAGGGCCGCGATTGCGGCTGGCTCCAATCCAAAAGCACCTGCCCGGTTTCGTCAGTGATGAAAAGCAAGCTACTTGGCTGCAAGCGCCCCTGGATGAGCTGGCCGCTGAGTTGGCCACTGCCCAGGCTGGCATAGGCGGCCGCCAGCTTCAGCGGGCTGAGTGCCGCCGCGCCCAGCGCCAGATCACCAGCCTGGCGCGGCGAGAGCGCGGCATCAAAGGGCGCCAAGCCGGCGGCGGCCAACACGTTGGCGGCGTGGTAGGCGCCCACCTGCTCCAGCGCGGCGGCAGCGGGCTGTGGCAGGCCCTGCGCCAAGGCCTGGCGCATACTTAGCGGGCCTTGCAACTCGGCGGGTTGGCTACGGTCAAAATTCCAGGTCAGCGTCGCCGGAGCGCTACCGCCGGCAAAAGCATCCAGATAAATGAACGGCAGTAGTCCATTGGCCGCGGGTGCCTGCACGGTGGGCTGGCCACTCAATGCCAACACGCGGCCATTTACCGCATCCAGCGCCAAGGCCAGCTCACCCTGGCCTGCAAAAGCGGCCTGCAAGCTGCCATCCTGCGTGGTGATCAGAGTCAAGCCGCCACGCGCCAGCGCTGCGTGGCCCAGAGTGGCTTCGGCCTGGGCCAGCGCCAACTGCGTGAAAGCATCCAGCGCCAGAGGCGCGGCGGCATCGTTGAATTGCAATGGCTGCGTGAGCGCGGCGGCCAGGCCGGCCTCATCGAGCATGCCGTGCTGCTGCATCGCCAGCAGCACCAACTGCGTCAGGCGTTGCAGCGTGGCGGCCTGCTGCAGCGGGTCTACTTGCGGCGCGTTGGCCATGGCGGCCAGAGCCGCCGCCTGCGCAGAGCTGAGCTGGCGAGCAGGCATGCCAAAATAAAACTGAGCAGCACTCTCCGCCCCAAAAGTCCAATGGCCGAATTGGGCGCTGTTGAGCGCCCAGGCCAGCACCTGTTGGCGGCCATAGCGCGCGGTGAGCTCGCTGGCCAGGATGCGGGCGCGCAACGCCTTGCGCCAGCCGGCGGGCTCGCCGGCCAGCAGCACCTCGCTCACCAGGCGTTCGGCCAGGGTGCTTGGCTGCGGGTTAGTGCTTAGCCAGGCCGTGCCGGCATGCTGCCAGAAGCGCGGATCGGTGCTGGCGATCAGCGCCTGCTCCACCTGCGGCGCCTGGCCCAGCTCAATGAATTGGCGCGGAGCGTGGTGGGGCAGCAATTCCAGCAGGGTCTGGCTGCCGCTGCGGTCTTGCAGGCGGCTGGGCTGTAGGAGCAGGCCGCGCTGTGTGTCCATCAGCACAGGCACGGCGTTTACATCCGGCAGGTCTTGTGTGAGCCAGCGGTACGCGGGCAAGGCGGCCAGCGCCAGCAGCGCCGCCAGCACGCTGGCGGCGGCAAACAGGGCCGCGGCGGCCTTCAGTGCCAGCGCCGCCGGGTTGCGGCGAGCGGCGGCGCGGCGCGCTTTGCGGCGCT
>JAHCLE010000381.1 GCA_026125445.1 Burkholderiales bacterium | reverse complement strand
AGCGAGCCGAAGATGGCCCAGGAGAGCATCCCGAAGACGGTCTTGTGGGTGAACTGGAACGGGCGCTTGAAGAGCTGCTCGGAGAAGAAGATTCCCGAGACCACGGTGAGCGTGAGCAGCACGAAGGCGGCGAAGAGGATGCGGAAGAGGAGCGCCTCCATCTCCAGCAGCGGCGGCAGGCTCCTCAGGAACGGCGGCATCACGCCGCGGTGCAGCCACTTCTGCTCGGCGAGCATGACCACCGCGTGCATCGTGGCCACGATGAAGAGGCTGTAGGCGAGCATCGCGATGGCGAAGTGCAGCGTGAAGAGCGGGTCGCCGCCGTAGTGCACGAGGTAGTGCGACGGCACCAGCGCCTGCAGGATCACGGCCGCGAGCGCCACCGGCGCCCACAGGCCCTGGATGCTCGCCAGCCCCGGCACCGCGAGGCTCGCGAGCCAGTAGATGGCCACGGTGAGCCAGATGATGAGCGAGATCGAGTTCGAGACCCCGAGGTTCAGCCCCTCGTCGGCGAGCACGCCCGAGTAGACGAGCATGCCGTGCAGCACCAGCGCCACGGGCAGCAGCACCGCTTCGAGGCGGAAGGCGCCGCCGGGGGCGGGCGAGGCCGCGGGCGCGGCGGCACGGGCGGTCCGCCAGGCGATCGCCGCCAGGGCGAGCCAGCAGGCCGCGGTGCTAAAATAGAGGGCCGAATCGCGCATTTTCGAGGCGGTTCAGTCTACACCAATTCCCCCGCGGCCCTTCCCATGCTCGACGCACTGACGCAGCGACTTTCCTCCGTCATCAAGACGATGCGCGGCCACGCGCGCCTCACGGAGGAGAACGTCTCCGAGGCGCTGCGCGAGGTGCGCATGGCGCTGCTGGAAGCCGACGTGGGCCTGCCGGTGGTGAAGGACTTCGTGGCGCGCGTCAAGGAGAAGGCGCTCGGCCAGGAGGTGATCGCAAGCCTCACGCCGGGACAGGCGCTCGTGGGCGTGGTCCACGACGAGCTGGTGGCCCTCATGGGCGGCACCGCCGCCGGCCTCGACCTCGCCACGCAGCCTCCCGCGGTGATCCTGCTCGCGGGCCTGCAGGGCGCGGGCAAGACCACGAGCGCGGGCAAGCTCGCGCGGCTCCTCAAGGGCTCGAAGAGGAAGGTGCTGATGGTCTCGGTGGACATCTACCGCCCCGCTGCCATCGAGCAGCTGAAGACGCTGGCCTCCCAGCTCGCGATCGACCTCTACCCGTCGGAACCCTCGCAGAAACCCCTGGAGATCGCCGCCGGGGCGCTCGACTGGGCGCGCAAGCACTACTACGACGTCCTCATCGTCGACACCGCCGGACGCCTCGCCATCGACGAGGCCATGATGGCCGAGGTGAAGGCGATCCACGGCGCGGTGCGCCCCGTGGAGACGCTCTTCGTCGTCGACTCGATGCAGGGCCAGGACGCGGTGAACGTCGCCCGGGCCTTCTCGGAGGCGCTGCCGCTAACCGGCGTGGTCCTCACCAAGCTCGACGGCGACGCCCGCGGGGGGGCTGCGCTCTCGGTGCGT
>JAHCLE010000380.1 GCA_026125445.1 Burkholderiales bacterium | reverse complement strand
GAGCCCCGCGCGGCGCACGCCCCGGGCCTTCATCTCGGCGGCGGCCGCGTCGGCGATGTGCAGCAGCGGGATGCGCACCGCCGACTCGATCGCGCCGGCCACGCGGTGCATCGTGTTCGTGCACACGACCAGGAAGTCGGCGCCGGCCCGCTCCAGCGAGAGGGCCGTCTGCGCCAGCATCCGCCCGGCCGCCTCCCAGTCGCCCTCTCGCTGCAGCTGTTCCACCTCGTGGAAGTCCACGCTCGCGAGCAGGATCTTCGCCGAGTGCAGGCCGCCCAGCCGCCTGGCGACCGTCTCGTTCGCGATGCGGTAGTAGGGAACGGTCGATTCCCAGCTCATGCCGCCGATCATGCCGATGGTCTTCATCGCGCCATGTTGACACCGGATTTATTTCGATTATCATAGAAATACGGAAACACGCGGGAGGCCGCCTTGGGAAACCGGGAATCCGAAGACATTTCGCGCTTCGCAGACATGCTCTCCGCCATGGGCACGGAGCCGCGGCTTCGCATCATGCGGCTGCTCCTCTCCGCGCACCCCGAGGGGATGGTGGCGGGCGAGATCGGCAGCGCGCTCGACATCGCCGGGTCGACGCTCTCCCACCACCTCGAGAGGCTGCGCAACGAGGGGCTGGTGGACGTGCGCCGCGAAGGCACCTTCCTCTGGTACTCCGCCAACGCCGGGGCGCTGCAGGACCTGCTGCGTTTCCTCTACGCCGAGTGCTGCACGCGAAGCGGCGCGTGCGAGCCGAAGAAGATCCTCTCCGCCGCCTGACGAAAGGAAAGCCATGAACGCTCCGAACGACGTGAAGCAGGCGGTACGCGAGAAGTACGGCGAGGCCGCGCGGCGGGTGAAGGAAGGCGCGGGCGGCTGCTGCGCGCCGGCCCCGGCGGCGTCGGCCTGTTGCGCACCCGCGCCCGACGCTTCGAGTTGCTGTGCTCCGGCGCCCGCCGCGGCGAGCTGCTGCGGCACCCCCGTGGGGCGCGGATCCTGCGACCCCATCACCTCGAACCTCTACGACGACGCGCAATCGGGCGCCATTCCGGACACGGCGCTCGCCGCCTCGCTCGGCTGCGGCAACCCGACGGCGCTCGCGGAGCTGCGGCCCGGGGAGACGGTCCTCGACCTCGGCGCCGGCGGCGGCATCGACGTGCTGCTCTCCGCGCGCCGCGTCGGACCCACGGGCAGGGCCTTCGGCCTCGACATGACCGACGAGATGCTCTCGCTCGCCGAGGAGAACAAGAGGAAGAGCGGCCTGGCGAACGTGCACTTCCTCAAGGGCGAGATCGAGGACATCCCGCTGCCGGACGCGAGCGTGGACGTGGTGATCTCCAATTGCGTGATCAACCTCTCCGGCGACAAGGACCGCGTGCTGCGCGAGGCGTTCCGGGTGCTCAGGCCGGGCGGGCGCTTCGCGGTGTCCGACGTCGTCGTGCGCGGCGAGGTGCCGGCCGAGATCCGCCGCAGCCTGGAGCTGTGGGCCGGCTGCATCGCCGGCGCGCTCTCGGAGGACGACTACCGCGCCAAGCTCGCCGCCGCCGGCTTCACCG
>JAHCLE010000038.1 GCA_026125445.1 Burkholderiales bacterium | reverse complement strand
CGTCGCGGAAGCGAGCGCCTTCGGCGTGATGGACGTGAACGCCGAGGGACGCGTCGTGTCCTTCGTGGAGAAGCCTGCGACCCCCCCGGAGATGCCGGACCGCCCGGGCTGGGCGCTCGCGAGCATGGGCATCTACGTCTTCCGCCGCGAGCTGCTGACCGACCAGCTGCGCCGCGACGCGGCCGACCCCGGCTCCAGCCGCGACTTCGGCAAGGACATCATCCCGTGGATGGTCGCCAACGGGAAGGCGGTCGCGCACCGCTTCACCGACTCCTGCGTGCGCTCCCGGGCCGAGTCGGAGGTGTACTGGCGCGACGTGGGCACGCTCGACGCCTACTGGGAGGCCAACATCGACCTCACCGCCGTCGTCCCCGACCTCGACCTCTACGACCGCGACTGGCCGATCTGGACCTACGCCGAGATCACCCCGCCGGCGAAGTTCGTCCACGACCAGGACGGCCGCCGCGGCAGCGGGGTGGCCTCCCTGGTCTCGGGCGGATGCATCGTCTCCGGGGCCTCGGTGCACCGCTCGCTCCTCTTCACCGGCGTGCACGTCCACTCCTACGCGAGCCTCACGGGCTGCGTCGTGCTTCCGTACGTCGACATCGGCCGCCACTGCCGGCTGACCAACGTGGTGATCGACGCCGGCGTGCGCATCCCGCCCGGCCTCGTGGTCGGCGAGGATCCGGAGCTCGACGCCCGCCGCTTCCGCCGCACCGACCGCGGCGTCTGCCTCATCACGCAGCCGATGCTCGACCGGCTTGGGACATGAAGGGTCCCCTCGTCCTCTCGGTCGCCTCGGAGGTCTTCCCGCTCGCCAAGACGGGGGGCCTTGCGGACGTCGCGGGCGCGCTTCCGCCGGCGCTCGCCGCCGAGGGCGTGGCGGTGCGCACGCTGCTGCCCGGCTATCCCGCGGTGCTGAAGGCGGCCGGGGCCGCGCAGCCCGTACACACCTACGACTCGCTGCAGGGCGGCCGGGCCCGCATCCTCGCCGCGCGCGCCGCCGGCCTGGACCTCTTCGTGCTGGAGGCCCCGCACCTCTACGACCGCCCGGGCAATCCCTACGTCGGTCCGGACGGCAAGGACTGGCCGGACAACGCGCCGCGCTTCGCCGCCCTCGCCAAGGCGGCGGCCGACATCGGGCGCGGGGCCGTGCGCGCGTTCGTCCCCGACATCGTGCACGCGCACGACTGGCAGGCGGGACTCGCGCCCGCCTACCTGCACTACCGCGGCGAGCCCCGCCCGCGCACGGTGATGACCGTGCACAACCTCTCCTTCCAGGGCCAGTTCCCGGCGGAGCTCCTCGCCCCCCTGGGGCTGCCGCCGCACGCCTTCTCGATGGAGGGCGTCGAGTACTACGGCACCATCGGCTTCCTGAAGGCCGGCATCGCGCTCGCCGACCGCATCACCACCGTCTCGCCTCGCTACGCGATGGAGATCCGCACGCCGGAGTTCGGCATGGGCCTCGACGGGCTGCTGCGCAGCCGCGCGGGCGTGCTCACGGGGATCCTCAACGGCATCGACACCGAGTACTGGGACCCGGCGAAGGACCCGCACCTCGTCCAGCGCTTCGACGCGAAGACGCTTGCGCGGCGCCAGGCCAACAAGGCCGCCCTGCAGGCGCGGTTCGGGCTCGAGCCGCTCGCGGACGCGCCGCTCTTCGGCGTCGTGAGCCGGCTCACCTGGCAGAAGGGGATGGACGTCCTCCTCGAGGCGGTCGACGACCTCGTGGCCCTCGGCGGGCAGCTCGCGCTCGTGGGCTCCGGCGAGGCGGCGCTCGAGGGCGGGCTCGCCGCGGCCGCGGCGCGGCATCCGGGGCGCGTGGGCATCCTCATCGGATTCGACGAGGGCGCGGCGCACCTGGTGCAGGGCGGCGCGGACGCCTTCCTCGTTCCCTCGCGCTTCGAGCCCTGCGGGCTCACCCAGCTCTGCGCGCTGCGCTACGGCGCCATCCCCGTCGTCGCGCGCGTGGGCGGGCTGGCCGACACCGTGATCGACGCCAACGAGATGGCGCTGGTGGCGAGCGCGGGCAACGGCCTGCAGTTCGCGCCGGTGACGCGCGAGGCGCTCGCCCTCACGCTCGAGCGCGCCGTGGGCCTCTGGCGCGACCGCGAAACCTGGACGCGGCTGCAGCAGCACGCGATGGCGGCGGACGTGGGCTGGCGGCGGCCGGCGGGCCAGTACGCCGCGCTCTACCGAAGCCTCGTCGCGGGCGCCGCCTAGCGCGATGCGCCGGCTCTCCCCCGGCAGCCCCGAGCCCCTCGGCGTCACGCCCGGGCCGGACGGCGCCAACGTCGCGGTCTTCTCCGCGCACGCGCACTCCCTGGAGCTCGCCCTGTTCGACGCGGCGGGGGAGACCGAACTCGAGCGCATCGCCCTGCCGGAGCGCACGGGCGACGTCTTCCACGGCTTCGTGCACGGCCTGGCCGCGGGGACCCGCTACGGGCTGCGCGCGCACGGGCCGTGGGACCCGGCGCGGGGCCAGCGCTTCAACCCGGCCAAGCTCCTCGTCGATCCCTACGCCACCGCGCTGGATCGCCGCTTCGCGCTGCACCCGGCGCTCCTCGGCACCGCCGCCGACGGACGCTCCCCCGAGCCCACCGACAGCGCGGCCTTCGTGCCCAAGGCGATCGTGATGGCGCCGCCGGGCACGGCCGCGCCCGGGGTGCGCGTTCCCTGGGGCGAGACGGTCATCTACGAGCTGCACGTGCGCGGCTTCAGCAAGGCGCATCCGCAGATTCCCGGGCCCGTTCGCGGCACCTGCGCGGCGCTCGCGCATCCGCGCGCCATCGAGCACCTCGCGGGCCTGGGCGTCACGACCGTGGAGCTCATGCCGCTGGCGGCCTGGATCGACGAGCGTCACCTGCCGCCGCTGGGACTCTCCAACTACTGGGGCTACAACCCCGTGGCGCTCATGGCGCCCGACCCCGGCCTCGCGCCCGGCGGCCTGGACGAGCTCGCCGCCTGCGTGGCCGCGCTGCACGCCGCAGGCATCGAGGTGCTGCTCGACGTCGTCCTCAACCACACCGGCGAGGGCGACGAGTACGGGCCCACCCTGTCGCTGCGCGGGCTGGACAACGCCACCTACTACCGGGCGCTTCCGGGCGACGCCTCGCGCTACGCCAACGACGCGGGCTGCGGCAACACGCTGGCGCTCGAGCGCGCGCCGGTGCTGCGGCTGGCGCTGGACGCGCTTCGCCACTTCGCCCGCCACGCGGGCGTCGACGGCTTCCGCTTCGACCTCGCGACAACGATCGCGCGCGGCGAGGGCGGCTTCGATCCGGCCGCGCCGTTCCTGCAGGCCGTGGCCGGGGACCCGGCGCTTCGCCACCTGAAGCTCGTGGCCGAGCCCTGGGACGTGGGTCCCGGCGGCCACCGCCTGGGCGCCTTTCCCGCCGGCTGGGGAGAGTGGAACGACCGCTACCGCGACGCGGCGCGTCGCTTCTGGCGCGGCGACGGCGGCATGGCGGGCGAGCTCGCCACGCGGCTCGCGGGCTCCTCCGACGTCTTCGCCGCGCGCGCGCGGCCGCCCTCGCGCTCGGTGAATTTCGTCACCGCGCACGACGGCTTCACCCTCGCCGACCTCGTGGCCTACGAGCACAAGCACAACGAGGCCAACGGCGAGGGCAACCGCGACGGCACCGACGCCAACTTCTCCTGGAACCACGGCGTGGAGGGCACGTCGGAGGACGCGGGCGTCGCCGCCGCGCGACGGGGCGACGCGCGCGCGCTGCTCGCCACGCTCTTCGCCTCGCGCGGCACGCCGATGCTCTCCATGGGCGACGAGCTGGGGCGCACCCAGCGCGGCAACAACAACGCCTACGCGCAGGACGGCGCGCTCTCCTGGATCGACTGGGCCGGCGCCGACGGCGAGCTCGCCGCGTTCGTCGCGCGGCTCGTGCGCCTGCGCCGCGAGCACCGGGCGCTTCGCGACGAGCGCTGGCTCTCGGGCGAGCCCGGCGACGCGAGCGGCATCCCGGACGTCGAGTGGCGCCGCCCCGACGGGCGCGCCATGGCGCGGGAGGATTGGGAGAATCCTCGGGGCCACGCGCTCGTGGCGGTCCTCTACGCCGCGCCCGAGGGCGAGGCGCCGGCCGACCGCGTGGCCGTCGCGCTCCACGCCGGCCGCGAGGCCATCGAGGTGCGCTGGCCCGACGCGCGCGACGGGTACGCCTGGCGGCGGGCGCTCGACTCGTCGCGGCCGGACGGGCAGCCCGGGCCCGGGGCGGACGACTCATGCGTGGCGCCGCGGTCGGTGGTCATCCTGGTCGAGGAGCCGGGCGCGCCACGCAGGGGATCCCGGGGCATCGAGGGCACCGTGCTCGACCGCCTCGCCACCGCCGCGGGCATCCTCCCGGAGTGGCACGAGGTCGGCGGCACCCACCACCGCGTCGGCGACGACACGCGCCTGGCGCTCCTCGAGTCGATGGGCTGGGGAGTCGCCTCCACCTCGCAGGCGCGCGAACGCCTTGCGGCGATCACGGCGGCGCGCGAGGGCCGCCTCCTGCCGGTGGCGCTCGTGCATCGCGAGAACGAGGCGATCCGGGTTCCCCTCGCGCTCGGGGAGGCCCGGCGCCGTGGCGTGCTCGTCCTCACCGGCGAGGATGGCGAGGCGCGGCGCATCGCCTTCCATTCGGACGACTGCGCGGCCGAGCGCATCGCCGGGGCCGACGGGCGCACCGTCGTGCGCCGGCTGGTGCCGGTCGCGCCGCTGCCGCGCGGCCACTACCGCCTGGAGCTCGAGGACGATGCCGTCGTCGGGCACCTGCTGGTCGCCCCCCGCCGATGCCACCTTCCCCCCGCGCTCGCAGGCGGCCGCCGCCGCTTCGGCCTCGCCGCGCACCTCTACGCCCTTCGCCGACCGGGCGACCAAGGCATCGGAGACTTCACCGCGCTCGCGCAGGCCGCCCGCGCGACGGCGCGCGCGGGCGGCGCCCTGGTCGGCATCAACCCGTTGCACGCGCTCTTCCCGGGCGAGCGCTGGCGCGCGAGCCCCTACCACCCGTCGGACCGCCGCTTCCTCGACCCGATATACCTCGACGTGACCGCGGTCCCCGACTTCGCCCAGTCGCCCGAGGCGCGCGAGGCGTACGCGCGCGCGCCCTTCGAGCGCCTCGCATCCGCGGCGGCCATCGATCACGCCGGCGCCTGGGAAGCCAAGCGCGCCGTGCTGGAGTCGTGCTTCGACGCCTTCGCGCGCCGCCCCAGCGCCGACGCGCTCGCCGCCGACTTCCGCCGCTTCGTCTCGGAGCGCGGCGAGGCGCTGCGCCGCTTCGCCGCCTTCGAGGCCATCGCCGCCTCGCGGCCCGGCGTCCCGTGGCAACGCTGGCCGCAGGAACTGCGCCGCCCCGACGACCCCGGGGTCGCGCGCTTCGCCGCGCGTCACGCGCGCGAGGTCGACTTCGCCGCCTACCTGCAGTGGCTCGCCGACCGCGCGCTGGCGCAGGCGGCGCGCGACGGCGGCCTGGAGATCGGCTTCTACCGCGACCTCGCCATCGGCGCCGCGCCCGACGGGGCCGAGGCCTGGGCCACGCAAGCGGCGCTCGCCCGCGGCGTGTCGATCGGCGCCCCCGCCGATCCCTTCTGCGCCGAGGGCCAGGTGTGGAACCTGCCGCCGCCCCTTCCCGATGCCCTCCCCGCCGGAGGCTTCGAGGCCTTCCGCGGTCTCATCGCCGCCAACGCGCGCCACGCGGGGGCGTTGCGCATCGACCACGTGATGGGGCTCGCGCGGCTCTTCTGGGTGCCCGACGGCGCCACCGCCAACGAGGGCGCCTACGTGCGCTACCCGCTCGAGGAACTGCTCGGCGCGCTGGCGCTGGAGAGCGTGCGCGCCGGCTGTCTCGTCGTGGGCGAGGACCTCGGCACCGTTCCGCCGGGGCTACGCGAGCGGCTCGAGTCGGCCGCGGTCCTTTCCTATCGCGTCCTCTGGTTCGAGCGCGACGGGCACGAATTCCGCGCGCCCGGTCGCTACCCCGCCCTCGCCGCCGCCTGCGTGTCCACGCACGACCTGCCGACCATCCGCGGCTGGTGGAGGGGCGCCGACATCGACGAGCGACGCGCGCTCGGCCTCTCTGACGACGCCGCCACCGCCGCGGCCCACGCCGAGCGCGGCGCGGACCGCGGCCACCTCGCCCGTGCCCTCGGCCATGCCGGCGTGGCCTCGCATCCGGGTCCCGACGAGCCCGAGGACCAGGCCGTCGCGCAGGCACTGCACCGCTTCGTGGGCGCCACCCCGAGCCTGCTCGCCCTCGTGCAGGCCGACGACCTCGCGGGCGAGACGAGCGCCGTCAACCTCCCCGGCACCGACCGCGAGCGCCCCAACTGGCGCCGCCGCCTCTCCGTCGACGCCGCCGATCTCTGGGACACCCCCGTCGGCTCCCGCGCCGCCGCCGACCTCGCCCCGGATCGCGGAACCGGTGCGTGATCGGGCGCCGTGTCCGGCAGGGATGCGGCCGACAGAGAGTGACGGGGATGACGAAGGCTCATCCGATTCCAGGGCGCGCAAGCGTGACCGTCCGGATGGGTGCCCAAAAAGTCGAAGTCCGCCAAACACGTCGGACTTCGACTTTTTACCCATCCAATGTTGACGGTGCTTCGCCTCGTCACCCTAGACGGTCGCGCGCCATGGAATCGGATGAGCCTTCGTCATCCCCGTCCCCGATGGATGCATCGTGGCGCATTCGGCGCCGGAGCCTCTGTGTCCAGTGGCCGCGTCGGTCAGGCGCCGGACGAATCGGAAGCGGTTCCACGGAGCACGGGCGAGGCGTCGCGGTTGTGTCTGCGCGAATCCATGGCAGGCGACCGTCGTAGGGCGACAAAGCGCAGCGCCGTCGCCATTGGATGGGTAAAAAATCGGGGCACGACGTGTTTGGCGGGCCCCGATTTTTTGGGCACCCATCCGACGGTCACGCTTGCCTGCCCTGGATTCGCGCAGACACAACCGCGACGCCTCGCACTTCCCGATCCTTCAATGGCCTCGCTAACGGGCCCGCAGGCCTAGCCACTCGGAGGCGTCGGCCGCCGGCATGGGCCGGCCGACGAAGTAGCCCTGGCCCTCGTCGCAGCCGTGCGCACGCAGCGCCGCGAGCGTCGCCTCGTCCTCGATGCCCTCGGCCACGACGGCGAGCCCGAGGTCGTGGGCGAGGTGGATGGTCGACTCCACGATCACGCGGTCGGCGGGGCTTCCAAGCATCTGGCGAACGAAGGAGACGTCGATCTTGAGCGCGTTGAGCGGCAGGCGCTTCAGGTGGGAGAGCGACGAGAACCCGGTGCCGAAGTCGTCGATCGCGACGCGCACGCCGAGGGCCCGGATGCGCTCGACCGTGGCGCTCGCCCGCTCGGGGTCGGCGATGATGGCGCTCTCGGTGATCTCGAGCTCGAGGGCGGAGGGTTGCGCGCCGGTGCGCGCGAGGAGCTCCGCGATGCGCGCGGCGCAGCCGTCGTCCATAAGGTGGCGGGCCGAGAGGTTGACGGAGACGGCGAGCTCGCGCCCGAGGTCGCGCCAGGCGCGCTGCTGGCGCAGCGCCTCGTCCAGCACCCACAGCGTCAGCGGCTGGATCACGTCGGAGAGCTCGGCCAGCGGCACGAAGCGCGCCGGCGGCAGGAGCCCGTGGCGCGGATGGCTCCAGCGCACGAGCGCCTCGAAGCCGCGCACGGCGCCGTCGGCCAGGCGCACCCGCGGCTGGTAGTGCACGCGCAGCTCGCCGCCTCGCACGGCCCCGCCCAGCTCGGAGAGCAGGGCCAGGCGCTCGGTCGAGTACGGGTCCTGCGTGGCGTCGTAGGCGGCGTAGCTGGAGCCCGTGCGCTTGGCCGCGTACATCGCGACGTCGGCGCAGCGCAGCAGCCCGCTGGAAGTCGTGGCGTGCGCCGGCGCGAGCGCGATGCCCACGCTCGCGCCCACGCCGAGCCGGTAGCCCTCGATCTCGATGGGCGCGGTGAGCAGCTCCAGCACCCGCTTCGCCGCCGCCGCGGCCGCGTCGCGCCTGCCCGCGCCCGGTATCCAGAGCGCGAACTCGTCGCCCCCTAGCCGCGCCACGCAGCCGCCCGCGAAGCCGGCCATGCCCTCGCGCAGCTCCGCGGCCACGCGCTGCAGGAGCACGTCGCCCACGGGATGCCCCAGCGTGTCGTTGATCTCCTTGAAGCGATCGAGGTCGACGAGCAGCAGCGCGCCGGTCGCGTCCCCGGCCACGAGCCCGGCGTCCACGCAGCGCTTGAGCAGCACGCGGTTGGGGAGGTCCGTGAGCGGATCGTGGTGCGCGAGGTGCTCGAGGGCCCGCAGGTGGTGGCCGCGCTCGAGCTCCGCGGAGGCGCGGGAGGCGAAGATGCGCAGCAGGTTCTCGACCAACGACGCGTCCTCGAGGCGGTGGCGGAAGAGCACCGCCATGAGCCCCAGCGGGCGGCCGCGCGAGTCGCCCAGGGGCGCGCCCACGTAGGCGTTGATGCCGCGCCGGGCGAGCCCGACGTCGCGCGGGAAGAGCTCTGCGACGTGGTCCGGATAGGCGCACAGGCCGCCGCCGAGGATCGTCTCGCAGGGCGAGCCCGCGAGCTCGTACTCGAAGTCGGCCACCGGCCCCTGCGCGGAGTTTACGGCGATGGTGCGCACGCGCCCGGGGTCGTCGGGCCGGATCTCCCCCACGAAGGCGAGGTCGGCGTCGAGCACGCGCACGAGGTGCCCGACGAGGGAGCGGAAGAAGGACTCGCCGGTCTGCGAGACCACGCCCTGCGCGATCTGCGACACCAGGGCCTCCTGGCGACGGCGGTCGGTAATGTCCCGCGCGACCATCACGATGCAGGCCTCGCCGCGGATCTCCACCCGCTCGCCCGAGATCAGGAAGGTGCGCCGGCGACCTCCCTTCACGACGAACTCGACCTCGAAATCGTGCACCGAGCCCTGGTCGCGCAGGCGGCGCACCCACACGTCGCGCTGCGCCGGCTCGGCCCACAGGCCCAGACTGATCGGGTTGTTCCCGATCACCTCCGCCTCCACGAAACCCGACACCACCAGGAACCTCTCGTTCACCAGGAGAATGCGGCCGTCGACGAGGCGCACGACCGCGATGGGGTCCGGACTGGA
The DNA here is from genome assembly GCA_026125445.1 of Burkholderiales bacterium. Classification (GTDB taxonomy): domain Bacteria; phylum Pseudomonadota; class Gammaproteobacteria; order Burkholderiales; family Usitatibacteraceae; genus FEB-7. The sequence goes on along the minus strand of JAHCLE010000038.1, from coordinate 16,407 downwards.
GCGGATCGCCCCGGCGAAGAGCTCCTGCGTCTCCTGCAGGCGCTCGCGCGCCGCGCGCAGCGACTCGTGCACGAGGACCGTGGCGGCAATGTCGGCGAGCGAGGCGGCGAACTGCTGCTCGTCGTCGGTCCAGGCGCGCCGCTCGCCCACGGATTCGAGGCAGACCACGCCCCTCGCGTCGCCCTCCTGCCAGATGCCGGCGTCGAGCAGGGACTCGATCCGGTGCTCCGCGAGGTACCCGGCCGCGAGCTCGCGCGTGCGCGGATCGGCCGCGGCGTCGGGCGCGACCAGCGTCCGGCCCTCGTGCATGGCGCGGAAGTACGCGGGAAAGCGCGCCGCCTCGAGCACGGCGCCGGACTCGTGGCGCCCCGTCGCGCGCTCGAAGAGGTCCGCGAGGCGAAGGCTTGCGCGATCCTCGGAAAGCAGCCAGACGGAAGCGCGCGCCACCTCGAGGGTGCGTCCCGCCGCCTCGGTGATCGCGGGCCAGGCGATCTGCGCGCCGGCCGTGGGCACGCCGCCCTTGAGCAGCGCGAAGAGCGCCCCCTGCTGGGCCTGCGCCCGGAATCCGGCTGTCTCGCGGCTGAGTTCCACGCTCGTCCCGGTGGCCGGCCGCTCAGTCCTCGCCCGAGGCTTCCGCCGCGCGCGCGGAGCGCTCCAGGACCCAGCGCTCGAGGTCCTCCGCGGCCATCGGGACGCCGACCAGGTAGCCCTGGATCTCGTCGCAGCCGAGGCGCTCGAGGGCGTGCCGCTGCTCGATGGTCTCCACGCCCTCGGCCACCACGCGGATCTGCAGCGCGCGGGCGAGCGAGATCGTGGCCTCCACGACCGAGCGCACGGAGGCGTTGGCGAGCATGCCGGCGACGAAGGAGCGGTCGATCTTGAGGCCCTGGATGGGCAGCGTGGCGATGTAGCTGAGCGACGAGTAGCCGGTGCCGAAGTCGTCGATGCAGATCGCGATGCCGAGCTCGCGAAGCCGGGTGAGCGCCTCGAGGGAGCGCGCCGGATCCTCCACGAGGGTCGACTCCGTGAGCTCGAAGGTGAGCCGCCCGGGCCCCGAGCCGCGCTTCCTCAGCGCCTCGGCCACGCGCGCGGGGAACTCGGGGTCGCGCAGGCTGCTGGGGGAGATGTTGATCGCCACGCGGCTCTCGATCCCGCGCTCCGCCCAGCGGCGCGACTGCTCGAGCGCGGTATCGAGCACGCGCGCGGTGAGCGGCTTGATGAGCCCCGTGCGCTCGGCCGCCGGGATGAACTCGGCCGGCGCCACGAGCCCGTGCACGGGGTGGCGCCAGCGCACGAGGGCCTCGACCCCGACGACGCGGCCGGTGCGCAGCGCGACCTTCGGCTGGTAATGCAGCGCCAGCTCGCCGTCGGCGATGGCGCGTCGCAGTTCGCCGATGAGGGCGAGCCGGCGGGGGTTCTCCTCGTCCGTGGCCCCGCTGTACACGGCAAGGCCCAGGCTCGAATGGCGCGCCTCGCGGCAGGCGATGTTGCTGCGCAGGAGCAGGGCCTCGCCGTCGGCGCCGTGGTCGGGGTAGAGCGCGGCCCCGATCCGGGCCTGGACATCCAGCAGGATGCCGGCGGCCCGGAAGGGTTCCGCGAGCGCCGCGTGCAGGCGCTCGGCGGTGGCGCGGGCGCAATCGGCCTCGCCCCCCTCGACGAGCACGCCGAAGACGTCGCCGCCGATCCGCGCGAGGAATTCTCCCTCGCCCAGCGCCGCCGCCAGGCGCGCCGCGAGCTGCCGCAGCACGTCGTCGCCCTCGCGCATCCCGAGGCCGACCTGGATGTCGTCGAAGCGGTTCACGTTGAGCGTGAGCATCGCGAGGCAGCCGCCGGTTCGCCGCGCCTCGCCGATGGCCCGGGCGATGCGCTCGAGGAGCTGCGTGCGGTTGGCCAGCCCCGTCAGCGTGTCGAAGTAGGCCAGGCGCGCCACCATGGCCTCGGCGCGCCGGTGCGCCTCGCGGGAGCGCAGCGTGGCGATGCCGAAGGCGACGTCGAACGCGAGTTCCTCCAGCAGGTGCAGCTCCGCCACGTCGAAGGCGTCCGGCTCGGCGGCGTAGACGCACAGCACGCCCCGCGGCGCTTCGTCGCCCCCGAAGGGAATCGCCACCGAGGACTCGAAGCCGCGCCGCAGCGCCTCGGCGCGCCAGGGCGCCATGGACGGGTTGGAACGGAAGTCGCGGTTGACCTGCGCGACGCCGGTCCGGATGGCTTCCCCGCTGGGGCCGTGGCCGCGCTCGTCGTCCGCCCAGCCGATGTGGGCGCCATCGAGGTAGCCGTCGTCGTCGCCGGCCTTCGCCATCGGGCGCACGACCTTCTCCGGCTCGGTCTCCGCGTAGCCGATCCAGGCCATGCGGTAGCCGCCGTGCTCGACCAGGATGCGGCAGACGTCGGCGAGCAGGGCGGGCTCCGCCGCGGAGCGCACCAGCGCCTGGTTGCACTCGCCCAGGACGCGCAGCGCCCGGTTGACGCGCCGCAGCTCCCGGACGACCTCGGCACGCGGTGCTCGGTGGCCTCGCCCGGGACGATCGGGGTCGGAGGGTTTCGACATGGAGCGTGAATTATCTATCTTCTGATCTTATATTAACGAAAGCTATCTGGCGAGGCGCCGCCTCATCCTCCCCCGTCCGGCCGGGGCACCACCGCCAGCGTGCAGCGCGACACGCACACCGCCCTGCCCGAGCCGTCGGTGATGCGCACGTCCCAGACCTGGGTGCGCCGGCCCACGTGCAGCGGCGTCGCGGTCGCCGTGACCTCGCCGTCTCGCACGGCGCGCAGGTGGTTGGCGTTGATCTCGATGCCGACGACGATCTCGGTGGCCTGGTCGACGTTCATCCACGCGCCCGTGGAGGCGACGGTCTCCGCGAGCGCCACCGAGGCGCCGCCGTGCAGCAGGCCGAAGGGCTGGTGCACGCGCGGGCCCACGGGCATGCGGGCCACGACGCGCTCCCTCGTGGCCTCGACGACCTCGATGCGGAGCGTCGAGAGGAGCGTTTCCTGCTGCAGGGCGGAAAAGGGGCTCATGGGGCGCGGGCCGGCAGGGCGATGGCTACAGGATAGCAACCTCACCAGCCGATGCCGTAGTCCTCGCCATGGTTGCTGGAGGCGCCCCACAGCGTGCCGTGGCCGTGGTCGACCAGGATCGCGTTCACCGGCCCCGAGGTGCGGTCGCGGAAGATCGCGTCGTATCCCATCGCCTTCAGCTCCTTGCGCACCTTCGCCGGCGTGCCGGCATTGAGCATGATGCGTCCGGGACGCGACTCGTGGGCCTCGAAGGAGGCGCGCATCTGGTAGCTGTTGAAGCCCGGGGCCTCGGCGGCCTCCTGCGGCGTCATGCCGAATTCCACCAGGTTGAGGAAATACTGCAGCAGGTCCTGGTCCTGGGCGTCCCCGCCCTGCACCGCGAAGGCGAGCCAGGGGCGGCCGTCCTTGAGCGCCAGGCTGGGAGTGAGCGTCACGCGCGGCTGGCGTCCCGGCGCGACGACGTTGAAGGGGTTCTCGGCCGGGTCGGTGACGAAACTCTGCATGCGCTGCGACAGGCCGATCCCGGTCTCTCCCGCGATGACCGCCGGGACCCAGCCGCCGCTCGGCGTGACGGAGACCACCCAGCCCTCCTTGTCGGCCGCGATCACGGAGGTGGTGCCGGCGTAGAAGGCCCTCTCGAAGGCGGCGTCGTTGGCCGCAACCGGCGTGCCTCCCTTGGACGGCCCCATGCGGCGTGGCTCGTTCCAGCGCTTCAGCAGGTCGAGGTAGGGGTTTCTCGCGCCCTGGAAGGGATAGGGGTCGCCCGGCGCGGCCTTCGCGTCGTTGCGCCCGGGGACGACGAGCTTCGCGCGCTCGCGGGCGTAGTCCTTGGAGAGCAGCCCCGCGACGGGCTCCTCCGGCGGGGCGTACACGTCTCCGTAATAGAAGTCGCGGTCGGCGTAGGCGAGGTTCATGGCCTGGTAGACCGTGTGGATGTAGCGCGAGCTGTTGTAGCCCATCGCCTTCAGGTCGAAGTTCTCCAGGATGTTGAGCGTCTGCAGCATGACCGGGCCCTGGGTCCAGGCGGTGAGCTTGTAGACCTCGACGCCGCGGTAGGTGGTGGACACGGGCTCCTCGAGGCGCACCTTCCAGCCCGCGAGGTCGGCATCCGTGAAGAGCCCGCCCTGCGCGCGCACGCTCGCCACGATCGCCTTCGCGATGTCGCCCCGGTAGAACCGGTCCTGCGCGGCGAGGATGGCCTCCTTCCTCGTCCTGCCCGCCGCGAGTGCCGCCTTCTCGGCCTCGACGAGCTTGCGCAACGTGGCCGCGAGCCCGGGCTGGCGGAAGATCTCGCCCGCCTGCGGCGCGTGGCCGCCCTCGCGCGGCAGCATGACGCGCCGCGAGTCGGGCCACTGCAGGAGGCGCTCGCGCTCGCGCTCGATGTAGCCCGCCGTCTGGGCCTCGATGGGATAGCCGTCGGCCAGGCGGATGGCGGGCTCGAGGACCTCCGCGAGCGAAAGCCTGCCGAACTCGGCCAGCATCGTCATGATGCCGCCGGGCGTTCCAGGCGTGACGGCCGCGAGCGGGCCGTACGGCGGCGGGTGGTCCATGCCCTTCGAGCGGAAGAAATCCGCGGTGGCCCCCGTGGGCGCCACCCCGAGCGCGTTCACGCCGATCACCTTGCGCACCCGCGGGTCCCACACGAGGGCCTGCGTCTCGCCGCCCCAGTGCAGCACGTCCCACATCGTCGCCGTGGCCGCGATCATGGCGCACGCGGCGTCGACCGCGTTGCCGCCCTTCAGGAAGATCATCGCGCCGGCAGCCGCGCCCAGCGGCTTGCCGGTGACGGCCATCCAGTCCTGGCCGTGCAGCGGCGGCTTCTGCGTCTGCTGCGCGAGGCCGGGAAGTGACAGGACGACGAGGCAGGAAGCCGCCAGGGCGGCCGTGAGGCGTGGGCGCGGCATTCGCGACCTCCGGTGGGCGTTTCACCGAAGTGTATCCGGACCGGCCGCGCGAGCCCGGAACGGGGGAGTCAGTTATGGGCTTGACACCCGCCAGATAACATCTGAAATACTCGCGGTGGAAGCGCCACCCGGCCTTCCATTCCGCAACCCATAACGAAAGGAATCCCCATGGATGCCATCAGGATCGATCGCGCACAACCCACCCTTCCCGCCGAATTCCAGGCCGTCTCCACGCCCCCGAACGAAAGGCAGGTCGCCGCGATTCGTTCGCTCGACGACTGGGAGCTCGCGCTCGCCAGCGGCGGCGAAGGCGGCTATGAATGGCCCTGAGCCGACCGCTCAGGCGACGACGGGACGTCTAGGCTGAGGCGGTTGCCGCGCGCGCGTTCGCCCGACCCGCGCGCGGCGCCGCGGACTTTCCGCCGGCCGATGTCGGGGAGGGAATGGCCGCGTCGCGATAGAGCGGGCGCTCGCCCATGGCATGCAGCTGCTGCCGGACGGCCTCGGCCTCGGCCAGGATCGCGTTCGCGGTGGCGCGGGCGCGGTCCCGGTCCTTGTGACCGCGATAGGCCCAGAAGAGGGCCGCCATCGCCGCGTGCCTCGGGAAGGGCTTCGACGAGTTCTCCACCGCCAGCCGGTGCAGGGCCGCGAGCCCCGCCTCGGGCTTCGACTCGAAGGCCTCGCGCACCGCCACCGCGAGCGCCACATCCTTGGAGGACAGGCCCGGGCGTCCCTTCCGGCGGCGCACGACCTGGTTGGCCACCCGGTCGGCCGCGCGCGAGTAGCCGCCGATGCGCAGCATGCAGGCGAGCAGGACGCAGTCCGGCGGCGAGTCGACGAGCACGCGCGCGACCTGGTCCTCGTCGTAGAGCCGCTTGGCGTAGGCGAAGTCGCCCTTGAGCATCGCCTCCCAGAGAAGGCGCGACTGCTGGCGGCGGCGGTCGAGCCGGGGATCGGGCGCGCCGCCCCCCTTCAACCGGTTGGCCACCTCCCACAAGCGGCCGTAGGCCCCCAGGAAGATGCTCATCGCGCCCAGGGCCGAATGCAGGTCGAGACGCAGCGCGATGTCGCCGAAGCACTCCTCGGCCGGCGGCCCCTCGCCCGCGGCGACGGTGCCGGAGGCGGCGCCCTCTTCCTTCAGGCGGTCGAAGTACCAGATGACGGCGCTCGTCTTGTTGCCCACGCCGAGCTTCTTGTAGAGCCCGTGCAGGTAGACCCGCATGGTGCCTTCGCGGTAGCCCAGGCTGTCGGCGATGGAACGGTTGGAGGCGCCCTGGGCGAGAAGCTCGAGCATCTGCCGGTCGCGGTCGTTGATTTCGATGGTTTTCATCACACGAAGCCCCTGTCTTCTTGGAGAGTCATCACGAGTTCCTGGAATCCTTCCAGCCCTGCCACCGACGCCGGGTCGACGCCGAGGTCGGCCGTCTCGTCGCGGATCATCGAATCGAAGCGGTCGACGAGAGCGGGATCGAACTGCCCGCCGGCCTCGCGGCGCAGCTCGCCCAGCGCGTCGCTCATCGTCATGGGAGGCCGGTTCTCGAGGCCGCATACCATGGCGTCGTAGGCGTCGGCCACCGCGCACAGGCGCGCCGCGAACGGGATGAATTCGCCGCCGACGCGCTCCGGGTAGCCCGAGCCGTCCCAGCGGGCGTGATGGTACCGGGCGATCTCGCGGGCGAGCAGCATGCGCGGGTGGCCGTCGTCGCGCAGGATCTCCGCCCCCGCCTCCGTGTGGCGCTCCACCAGCGAGCGCTCGGCGGCGTTGAGCTCGCCGCGCTTGCCCAGGATGGCCTCGGGAACGGAGGCCAGGCCGATGTCGTGCAGCTCCGCGGCCAGTCCCATTTCCAGCGCCTGGAGCGGCGCCGCGCCGCTCGCGATCGCGAGCGCCTTGGTGAGCGCGCCGACGCGCAGGCCGTGCCAGCCCGTGTTGTCCATGCGCAGCACCGCGGAGATGCCCAGCCGCTGGTAGGCCTTCCACTCCTCGGGCTCGCGCGGCGCCCCGAGGTGCGACTGCAGGCGCGCGCGCGCCTGCTCGACCAGGGGATCGGCGACCCGTCCCGGCGACCCGAGCAGGCTCGCGAACTCGAGCTGGCCGCGGGCGCGCTCCACGGCGAAGCGGTAGAAGTGGTCGGAAAGCTCCTGCAGCCGGACGAGCGCCCGTTCCGGGTGACCGGCGGCCTCCTCCGCGCGCACCAGGCAGCCGAGCGTGTCGTGCAGCGCCGCGGGAACCTTGCGGGCGCGGGCGAGCGCCTCCTCGAGCCGCGTGAGCGCGATGTCGGTGCTGCCCGTGGACATCTCGTAGGTGGCGCGCGTGATCGCGACGGCGATCAGGGCGCGCGGGCTCGTGGTCCGCGTGGCCAGGACGGCGACCTCGTCCACGAGTTCCCGGGCCCGCGGCAGCTGTCCCGAGGCGATGAGCAGCCGCACGAGGTTGCGCCTCGGCAGGATGGCGGCGTGCGGATCCTGCGCCACCCAGGCGGGGATCTCCTCCTCGAGGGCACGCAGCCCGAAGCGAAGCCCGTTCTCGATGTCCCCCAGGCTGTGGAGCTCCTTCGCGAGGTTCGAGCCCAGCGTGTAGCGCACGTGCAGGGGGCCGGGGACCGACTCCACCGCGGCCCACGCCCGCCGGTAGCACTGCATGGCGCGCTCGGCGCTGCCGCCCGTGGTGAAGGCGAGCCCGATGTTGTTCCAGTTCGTCGCGACACCCACCGGGCTGCGCTCGGCCTCCGCGATCTGGAGCGCGCGCGCGTGGTAGCCGATGGCGCCGACCACGTCGGCATTGTCCGCCGCGATCAGCCCGCAGATGCCCGAGGCCCGGCGCTCGAGAACCGAGTCGCCCGCGAGGACGGCCTGCGCGAGGAGGGCAGTGGCGAGCGGCATGGCCTCGCTGGACCGGGCCCCGACGAACAGGCGCCGGCAGAAGCCCATCACCGCCTCGGCAAGGCCCGCGCGCTGGTCCTCGGGTACCGGCTCCTGGAGGCGTTCGACCACCGGCGCCGTGGCCTCCGCCAGCTCGCGCCGGTCCACCGTGGCGAGCCGCGCCTCGAGGGAGGGAAACAATTCCAGAATGGCCGGGATCGCCTCGGCGCCTGCAGCGTTCGTCAAGGTGGACTGATGCCTGTTAACCAACCTGGAAGCCGATTCTACGCATGTGCTGGCGGGGCGGATAGGGCCCACCTCACAGATGGCGTTCCATCGGTAATCGGCCTCCCTACGGGCGAAAGGGCCGTGGCGGCGTTCAGGGCTTGCCGGCGGCCGGCGTTACCTCGGCCCAACCCTGCGGAATGACCACGTGCACCGCCGCGCCCCCGCCAGGCGGTGCAACCGCCGCGGCGACGATCCTTCCGCCGGCGTCGAGCAGGGGCCTGCCGCCATGGCCGGCCGGGACGGCGATTCCCGCGTCAACGACGCTGCGTCCGCCCTCGGAGAAGACGCGCTTCACTTGCGCCTCCGCGAGCTGGACCTCGCCGGCGCCGCTCAGTCCCACGGCGTACACCTTGTCCCCCGCCCGCGGCACCGGCCCTCCGGGCAACGGCCAGCTGCCGGCGCCATCGACCGCGAGCCGGCAGAGCCCCAGCGCCTCGTCGGCCGCGTCCATGCGCGCAGGCACCTCCCGCGATCCGATGCGCACCACGACCTGGGCCCCCGGGGCGAGCCCCTGGCAGGCGGTGGCCATCACGCCAGGCGCCACCGCGAAGGCCACGCCCGTGGCGACCGGGTTCCCCGAGAGCTCGAACGCCTGCATTCGGCCGACGGAACGCGAGGCCTCCGCCAGGATCTCGGCCACGGGCCTCGCGGCGACCGTGGGGGCCGGGCTTCGCCCGCCGAAAAACCAGCCGGCCAGCGCAACGACGGCGACGACCGCGGCCGCGGCGCCGATCGCGACCGCCTTGCTCCCCCCGGGAGCCGGCGGCGGGGCCGCCAAGGTTTCGAGTGTACGGTCGTAGTCCGCGCGGCGCTGCGGATCGGACAGGACGGCGAAGGCCTCGCGGATGAGCGCCTCGCGGCGCGGGTCCGGAGGCGTGGTGTCGAGGTCGAACTCGGCGACCAGCCGGTCGTAGGCGCGACGGATCTCGCCAAGCCGGGCTTCCCGGTCCAGGCCGAGGGCGTCGTAGAGGGTCCTGGGCACGGGGGCCATGGCGCTCCTTGCCGGGGTGAGGGTTCGTGGCCGGCCGCGGCGGGCGCCGCGAACCGGGGCTAGCCGTGCTGGCGTTCGAGCTTCTTCAGCCGCTTGGCTTCCTTCTTCTCCTTGGGAGTCTTCTGCGGCTCCTTTTTCGTCATCTTCTTCGTGTTCTTGTCCTTGCTGTGGCTCATGGTCCTCGCCTTTCCTGTCGGGTGCCGGATCCGCGCCCGCGCGCGGCACGCACCCTTCCAATATAGAGCGAGACGCGGCGTCCTGGCAGCCTGTAACAGTTTGTGTCCCTGTCCACCGGCGCCGGACCCGGCCGTTATTGGGCTCAGGCGCCGGCGAAACCGGCCCCGTCCGGACGGTGGTCCGGAACGACCATCAACGGGAAGAAGGAGACGACGATGCTCAAGAAACCCCTCGCGATCGCCGCCATCGCCATCGCCACGACCGCCGTCCTGGCGCCGACCGAAGCCTCCGCCGGCGACCCCGGGCTGGGCGCGCTGCTGGGCGGCGCGGTAGGCGCGGCCATCGGGCACAACGTGAACGGCCATCACGGCGCCGTGGTGGGCGGGGTACTGGGCGCGATCACGGGCGCGAGCATCGCCGCGAGTTCAGGCCCCTACTACGGGCCCGGCTACGGCTACGCCCCCGCGCCGGCTCCCGCCTACGCGCCCGCCCCGGTCTACTACGCACCGCCCGCCTACTACCGGCCGGCACCCGCGTACTACGCGCCTCCCGTGGTGGTTCGCCCGCGGCCGGTGTACGTGCACCACGGGCCTCGGCGTCCGGTCTACGCGCCGGTGGTCGTGGAGCGCCCGCATCACTGGCGCGACGGCGGCCCGTACCGGTACTGACGCCGCGCTTGCCCGGGAGGGCGGCTAGCCCGCCCTCCTCGAATGCCGGCCGGCGTCGCAGATTCCCTGCAGGTTGAAGCGGGCGAAGTGCGCCACGGCCTCGGGGTCGCGGCGCGCGGCGCTCACCACGAACTCCCCGACGGCCCCTCCCCCGCAGGCATAGGCTCCGGCCGCCCCGCCCCCCATCGCCGTCCAGCCCGCGGCCGCGCCGCCGAAGGCGACCGTCCCGACGGCCAGGCCGCCGACGGCGGCCAGCGCCCCGATGGAGGCGCCGCCGAAAGTGACGACGCCCAGCGCGACGCCTCCGAAGGCGACGAGGCCGCGGGCCACCCCGCCGAGGGCGAGGATGCCCGTGGCGATGTCGCCGATGGCGACGATGCCGCGCGCGTGTCCCCTCGCCTCCCCCTTGGCGGGATCGGGGCCCGTGGCGATGGCCACGAGCGGCAGGCCGCCGAACTCGGCGGCCGAGCGGTAGCGCACGGTGCGAAAGCGGCCGCCGGCGCGAAGGCTCGCGACCTCGGCCTCGAGCTCGCGCACGCGCCGTTCGAGATCCTGGCGGGACTGCATTGCCCGATCCTACGCCGCGTCGGGCGGGCGCGTCAGGCGGCCTTCTTCGCCTTCTCGCCGGCCTTGCGGAACACGATCCCTTCCTTGCCGGCGTCGACCACGATCGTGTCCTTGGCGGCGAAGCGTCCCTCCAGGATCTCCCGGGCGAGCGGGTTCTCGACCGACTGCTGGATGGCGCGCTTGAGGGGCCGCGCGCCGTAGACCGGATCGAAGCCCGCGGTGGCGAGCTGTACCAGCGCCGCGTCGGTCACCTCGAGGCCCATCTCGAGCCTCGCGAGCCGGTCGGTGAGGTAGCGCAGCTGGATCCTCGCGATGTCCCGGATGTGCTCCTCGCCGAGCGCGTGGAAGACCACGATCTCGTCGATGCGGTTGACGAACTCCGGTCGGAAGCTCGACTTCACCTCGCCCATGACCGCGAGCTTGACGACCTCGTAGTCGCTGTCGGCCATCTGCTGGATCATCTGCGAGCCGAGGTTGGAGGTCATCACGATCACGGTGTTCTTGAAGTCCACGGTGCGCCCCTGGCCATCGGTCATGCGCCCGTCGTCGAGCACCTGCAGCAGCACGTTGAAGACGTCCGGGTGCGCCTTCTCGACCTCGTCGAGCAGGATCACCGAGTAGGGCTTGCGGCGCACCGCCTCCGTGAGGTGCCCGCCCTCCTCGTAGCCCACGTAGCCCGGGGGCGCGCCGATGAGGCGGGCAACGGAGTGCTTCTCCATGAACTCGCTCATGTCGACGCGGATGAGGTGGTCCTCGGAGTCGAAGAGGAAGGCGGCGAGCGCCTTGCACAGCTCGGTCTTCCCCACGCCCGTCGGGCCGAGGAAGAGGAACGAGCCGTAGGGCCGGTCGGGGTCGGAAAGCCCGGCGCGCGAGCGGCGGATGGCGTCGGCCACGAGGCGCACGGCCTCGTCCTGGCCCACGACGCGCTCGTGCAGCCTCTCCTCCATGTGCACGAGCTTCTCGCGCTCGCCGGTCATCATCTTCGAGACGGGGATCCCCGTGGCGCGCGAGACGACCTCGGCGATCTCCTCGGCGCCCACCTCGGTGCGCAGCAGCTTCGGCTTCGCCGCACCCCCCTCGGCCTTGTCCGCCTTCTTCAGCTGCGCCTCGAGCTGCGGGAGCCGTCCGTACTGCAGCTCGCTCATGCGCGCCCAGTCGCCCTTGCGGCGGGCCTCCTCCATGGCGAGCTTCACCTTCTCGACCTCCTCCTTGATGGAGGCCGAGCCCTGGACCGCGTGCTTCTCGGCGCTCCAGACCTCCTCGAGGTCGGCGTACTCCTTCTCGAGCTTCGCGATCTCCGCCTCCAGCAGCTCCAGCCGCTTCCTCGAGGCCTCGTCCTTCTCCTTCCTGACCGCCTCGCGCTCGATCTTCAGCTGGATGAGGCGGCGGTCGAGCCGGTCCATGGCCTCGGGCTTGGAGTCGATCTCCATCTTGATGCGGGCGGCCGCCTCGTCGATGAGGTCGATGGCCTTGTCCGGGAGGAAGCGGTCGGTGATGTAGCGGTGGGAGAGCTCGGCCGCGGCGACGATCGCGGGGTCGGTGATGTCCACGCCGTGGTGGACCTCGTACTTCTCCTGCAGCCCGCGCAGGATGGCGATCGTCGATTCCACGCTCGGCTCGTCGACCAGCACCTTCTGGAAGCGGCGCTCGAGCGCGGCGTCCTTCTCGATGTACTTGCGGTACTCGTCGAGCGTGGTGGCCCCCACGCAGTGCAGCTCGCCGCGCGCGAGCGCCGGCTTGAGCATGTTGCCCGCGTCGATGGCGCCCTCGGCCTTGCCCGCGCCGACCATCGTGTGCAGCTCGTCGATGAAGACGATGATGCGGCCCTCGTCCTGCGCGATCTCCTTGAGGACCGCCTTGAGCCGCTCCTCGAACTCGCCTCGGTACTTGGCCCCCGCCAGCAGCCCCGCCATGTCCAGCGTGAGCACGCGCTTGTCCTTGAGGCTCTCGGGCACCTCGCCGTTCACGATGCGCTGCGCGAGGCCCTCGACGATGGCGGTCTTGCCCACGCCGGGCTCGCCGATGAGCACGGGATTGTTCTTGGTGCGCCGCTGCAGGATCTGGATGGTGCGGCGGATTTCGTCGTCGCGGCCGATGACGGGGTCGAGCCTGCCCTGGCGCGCGCGCTCGGTGAGGTCGAGCGTGTACTTCTTCAGCGCCTCGCGGCTCGCCTCGGCCTCGGGGTTCTCGACCCCCTGGCCGCCGCGCACGGCCCTGATGGCCCCGTCGAGGGCCCTGGGGTCGGCGCCGTGCTGCTTGAGGAGCCTCCCCGTCTCGCCCTTGTCCTGCGCGGCCACGAGCAGGAAGAGCTCGGAGGCGATGTACTGGTCGCCGCGCCGCGTCGCTTCCTTGTCGGTGAGATTGAGGAGGTTGCCGAGCTCGCGCGAGACCGAGATCTCGCCGCCCTGTCCCTCGACCTTCGGCAGCCGGGCCACCGCCGCCTCCAGCGCCTTGCGCAGCGAGGCCACGTTCACGCCGGCGCGCTGCAGGAGCGAGGCCGCGCCCCCGTCCTCCTGGTTCAGGAGCGCGGCGAGCAGGTGCGGCGGCTCGATGAAGCCGGCGTCCTGCGCCAGCGCCGCACTCTGGGCGTCGGCGAGGGCCTGCTGGAATTTCGTCGTGAGCTTGTCGAAGCGCATCGGTGGTATCCTTTTTCCAACGGATTTTCTCGGGTTTTTCCCCGGAAAGCCCGGTTCAAGCCCGAAAATGGGGCGTTCCGGGGCCGTTTCAAGCCGTTTCCCGCCGTTTTCCAGCCATGCCCGACTCCCTGCACACCCTCGAAGAAGCCATCACCACCGACGTTCGCCGCGCCCTCGCCGAGGACGTGGGAACCGGCGACCTCACGGCGGCCCTGCTCCCGGCAGGCAAGGTCGTCCAGGCGCGGCTGCTCACGCGCCAGGACGCCGTGCTCTGCGGCACCGAGTGGTTCAACCGCGCCGTCGAGACGCTGGACCCCGAGGCCGAGATCTTCTGGCACCACGCGGACGGCGACGAGGTGGTGGCCGGCAGCTCCCTGTGCGAGCTCGAGGCCGACGCCCGCGCGTTGCTCACCGCCGAGCGCACCGCCATCAACTTCGTGCAGCTGCTCTCCGCGGTCGCCACGCGCACCCGCACCTTCGTGAAGCTGGTGCAGGGCACGCGCGCGAAGATCCTCGACACGCGCAAGACCCTGCCGGGGCTTCGCATCGCGCAGAAGTACGCCGTGAAGGTGGGCGGCGGGGTGAACCACCGAATCGGCCTCTACGACGGCATCCTCCTCAAGGAGAACCACATCGCGGCAGCCGGCGGTGTGCGGGCGGCGCTGCAGGCGGCGCTGCGCGCGGCCGCCCCGGGAGTCATGGTCCAGGTCGAGGTCGAGACCCTCGAGCAGCTTCGCGAGGCCCTGGACGCGGGCGCGAAACTGGTCCTGCTCGACAACTTCACGCTGCCACGCATGCGCGAGGCGGTCGCGATCGCGGGCGACCGGGCCGAGCTCGAGGCCTCGGGCGGCATCGAGTTCGCCACCGTGCGCGAGGTCGCGGAAACCGGCGTGCACCGCATCTCGGTGGGCTCGCTCACCAAGGACATCAAGGCGGTCGACCTGTCCCTCCGGCTCGTCCACCCCGCCTCATGAGGGTCCTCGTCGCCGTTTTCCTGGCCGTGCTGGCCTCCGGTTGCGCCTCCGTGCCCGGGCAGGGCAATCCCCGCGACCCGTGGGAGGAATACAACCGCAGCGCCTACGCGCTCAACGACGCGCTCGACCGCGCCGCCTTCAAGCCCGTCGCCGAGGTCTACGCCAACGGCACCCCGGACTTCCTGCGCGAAGGGGTCGCGAACTTCTTCGAGAACCTCTACGACATCAACACGGGGCTCAACAACATCCTCCAGGGCAAGGTCGCCGACGGCGTGGGGGACCTGGCGCGCTTCGCGGTCAACTCCGTGGTGGGCATCGGCGGCCTCTGGGACGTGGCCACCCCGATGGGGCTCGAGAAGCACCACGAGGACTTCGGCCAGACGCTGGGCTGGTGGGGAGTGCCGCCGGGGCCCTACTTCGTCATTCCCTTCCTCGGGCCGTCGAGCCTTCGCGACGCCCCGGCGCGCTTCGTGGACCCGAACTACGCCTACAACCGGCAGATCTCCGACATCGCCATCCGCAACAGCCTCTTCGGGCTCGACACGGTGCGCACGCGCGCGGACCTCCTCAAGGCCGGGAATATCCGCGACGAGGCGGCGCTCGACCCCTACTCCTTCACCCGCGACGCCTGGCTGCAGCGGCGGCGCAACCAGGTCTTCGACGGGCGGCCGCCGCGCGATCCCGAGGACGAATAGTCCCGCAGCCGCCCCATGAGCCTCGGCTACAAGCTGCTCATCGTGTTCGTCGCCTTCCTCGCGGTCCTCGCCGCGGTGATCTGGATGGCGTTCCGCGAGCGGAAGCTCGCGCGCTCGATTCCCGAGGGCGACCTCGCGGCGCAGCAGGCCGCCGACGGCCGCGTGCTCGCCACCGTGTTCGGCGCGATCCTCGGGGGCATGATGCTCACCTTCCTCGTGGCCTGGCTCGTCTTCTTCTGATGGCGTACGAGGAGACCTTCCACGTCTCGTGGGCCCACCTCGACGGCAACGCCCACATGGCCAACACGTCGTTCATGGCGGTGGCCGTCGACTGCCGCTTCCACTACTTCGCCACCCGCGGCGTGACGCCCGCGGAGTTCGCGAAGTGGCGCATCGGCCCGGTGGTCAAGCGCGACGAGGTGGACTACTTCCGCGAGCTGCAGCTCCTGCAGCCGGCGACGGTGAGCCTGAGGGTGGCGGGACTGGCGCCCGATGCCTCGCGCTTCCGCATCGTGAACGAGATCCGCCGCGCCGACGGCGAGCTCGCCGCGCGCGTCACGAGCCTCGGGGGCTGGCTGGACCTCGGTGCGCGCCGTCTCGTGGCGCCGCCGGAGCCGCTGGCTGCCGCGCTTCGCGACCTCGAGAGGACGCCCGATTACGCGGACCTGGAGTCCAGCGTGCGCAAGGACTAGGGCCGGGCCCGTTCGGCGATGTAGGCCTTCAGCGCCTCGGCGTCGGGCTTCATCACGTCGCAGCGCTGCGGCAGCATCTCGATGCCCGCGTAGCCCGGCGGGCGCGGCGCCGGCTCGCCGAGGGCCTCGGTGATGGTCGCCTCGAACTTGGCCGGCAGCGCCGTCTCCACGCACACCATGGGCGTGCCGCGGTCGCGAAGCCGCATGCCGATCTTCACGCCGTCGGCCGTGTGCGGGTCGATCACGACGCCATAGTCCTTCCTCACCTGGCGGATGGTGGCGATGCGGTCGGCGTGCAGGCTTCGTCCGGAAGCGAAGCCGGAATCCTCCTCGATCCGCTCCCAGGCCCGGTCGCCGGAAAGGTCGAAGCCGCCCTTCTCGTCGAGCTGCTTCCAGAGCCAGGAGACCTTGTCGCCGTCCTGGTCGACCATGTCCCAGATGAAGCGCTCGAAGTTCGAGGCCTTGGAGATGTCCATCGAGGGGCTCGAGGTCGCCCGGGTCTCGGAGGCCTTGCGCGGGCGGTAGCGGCCGGTGCGGAAGAACTCGTCGAGCACGTCGTTCTCGTTGGTGGCGAGCACCAGGCGCCTGACCGGCAGCCCCATGCGCCGGGCGACGTGGCAGGCGAAGATGTTGCCGAAGTTCCCCGACGGGACGGCGAAGCTCGCCTGCTCGTCGTTGGAGCGCGTGGCCGCGAAGTAGCCCTTGAAGTAGTAGACCACCTGGGCCACGATGCGCGCCCAGTTGATGGAGTTGACCGCGCCGATGGCGTGGCGCTCCTTGAAGGCGGCGTCGGCGTTGACGGCCTTCACCATGTCCTGGCAATCGTCGAAGACGCCCTCGACGGCGACGTTGAAGACGTTCGCGTCCTGCAGGGCGTACATCTGGGCACGCTGGAAGGGGCTCATGCGCCCGTGCGGCGAGAGCATGAAGACGTT
>JAHCLE010000379.1 GCA_026125445.1 Burkholderiales bacterium | reverse complement strand
AGCGGTATCCCAACGTGCGCTGGCGGCCCGAGCAGTTCGTCACCGAGGACGGGCGCATCTGCTGCAGCGGCGGCGTGTACGCGTCGATCGACATCAGCCTCTACCTCGTGGAGAAATTCTGCGGCCGGGAAGTCGCGCTGCAGACGGCCCGATCGCTGCTCGTCGGGTTGCCGCGAAGCTGCCAGTCCGGCTACTCCGTGCTTCCCCTCTCGCGCCCGCACACGGACAAGCGCATCCAGAAGGCGGAGGAGCACGTGCGCGCGCATTTCCGGGAGGACATCGGCATCGACGCGCTCGCGGAACGATGCGCGATGAGCCCGCGCACGTTCATTCGCCGTTTCAAGGCCGCGACGGGCCGGCTGCCGGGCGAGTACCTGCAGATGATGAGGGTCACCGCGGCCCGCGAGCTCCTCGAAGGAGACACCGCCTCGGTGCGCGAGATCGGCGAGCGCGTGGGATACGCGGACACGAGCTTCTTCCGCACGGTCTTCAAGCGCCACACCGGGATGACTCCGGCGGAATACCGCGGGCGCTTCGGGCCGCTTCAATCGGGGGGGCACACGCTGGCCCCGGTCGGCGCCGGATAGGGGCGCTCCGGCCTCGTCCGCGGGTGGCCGGGGTCCCGCATCGGGTCCCATGCTGGCATGATAATGGCTGACGAACCAAGCCCGGGCGATCGCACGGGGGGAGTTTCGCGCCATGCCTGAAGCGCCGGACGACAGCACCATCCTGGTCCTCACCCGGGAAGGCGAGAACGAGCTGCACGAGGCAGGCACGCAGCTCTCCTCCACGCAGCTCGAGGCGCTCGTGCTCATCGACGGCCGCGCGTGCCTGGCCGAGGTGGTCAAGCGCGCCCCCGCCCCGCAGCAGGAGGCCGTGCGCGCGAGCCTGCTGGAGCTCGTCGACAAGGGCTTCGTGAGCGGCAAGGACCAGCTGCAGTCCGATGGCTTCGACCCCGGGGACTTCTTCACCTCGGTCACGTCACGGCCGCGCGCCGTCGAACCCGGCCACGAGGCCGAAGCCGAGGCCGCCGCCAACGAGCAGTTCCTGCGCGAGAACGGCTACTGCGTCAACGTGGCGCGTCGCCCCGCGGTCAAGCGTGCGCGGGACAAGGCGAGCAGGCCGATGGTGCTCGTCGTCGACGACGACCCGGACATCTGCGGACTGCTGCAGATGTATCTCAAGCTCGAGGGCTTCGACTCGCGCGCCGCCGGCAACCGCGAGCAGATCCTGGCGGAGCTGCGGCGCGCCCCGCTGCCCGACGCCGTGATCCTCGACGTGCACCTGCCGGACGCCGACGGCTTCGACATCCTCCACCGGATGCGCGAGCACCCCGTGCTCAAGGGCCTTCCGATCCTCATGCTCACCGGCGAGGCCACGCGCGAGGCCGTGCTCAAGGGGATCCTCGGGGGAGCCGACGGCTTCGTCACGAAGCCTTTCGACATCCACCACCTGGTCCGGGCGGTGAAGGCCGTGCTCGGCCTGCTGGAAGGCAAGGCCGGCCAGGACTGGGACTATTCGCTCTGAAGGGCGGCGCGCGCAATGCGGTG
>JAHCLE010000378.1 GCA_026125445.1 Burkholderiales bacterium | reverse complement strand
CGCCCACCCCGGCGGGCGCAACTACGGGACCTTCCCCGTGAACGCGCTGGAGGCCGAGGCGCGGCGCGTGGCGCGCTTCCAGGCGATGGGGCACACGCCCGGGCCCATGGACCTGCCGCCGGAGGCGCCCAACCCGCGCTTCCCCCTCACCCTGGACCTGCGCAAGGCGCGCGAATCAGCCGCCTAGCACGACGTCGAGCGACCCGCGCAGGCCCTGGCCCGCGCTCTCCAGCCGCATGGTGACGAGCTTCGCGCCGGAGCCCAGGCCGCGGTAGAGGAAGTCGCGCTCGTTCGCGCGCTCGCCCTCGAAGAAGGCCTGCGAGGTGAGCACGCGGCGGCGGCCGTCGCGCACGGTGAAGTGGATGTGCGGCGTGCGCCCGGGATACGGGGGCGGCTTGATGGTGAGGAACGAGAAGCGCCCTTCGGCATCCTCGAAGGCCTCGCCCCAGCCCTGGAAGGACGCGTCCCCCGAGCTTTCCGGCATGCCGACGTGGTGGTATTGGCCGAACTCGTCGCAGTGCCAGATCTCGATGGCGCGGCCCGCGAGCGGTCGACCCTTGCGATCGAGCAGCCGCCCGGAGAATTCCAGCGGCGTTCCCGCCGCGCGGCCCGGACGGCCCGCCACGCGCGTGAGGTCCGCGTCGCGGTTCGCGGGAAACGATTGCGGATAGAACGGCCCCTCGGTGAGCGGCGGGGTCGCGGCGCGTTCCTGGGCGTGCGCCGGGAGCCACGGCGTGAGCGCGAGGGCGCCGAGGCTGGCGAGCGCCTGGCGGCGGCGGGTGTCAGTCATGCGCTTCTCCGGCAAAGGCGGATGGACCGCGATCATCGCGGAAAGATCCCCCCGGCCGGCGCTCGCTCCAGTAGCGCACCCGGGGCAGGAGCGGTTCCGCGGATGCGGCCTCGGCGGCGCTCCCCGGCAGCCGGACGCGCAGGGCGCCGTCGAAGTCGGTGCGCAGGATCACGGCCCCCGTCTCGCGGTAGCGCGCGAGCACTTCCGGCGAGGGCTGCCGGAAGCGGTTGCGCCAGCCGGCGGACACCAGGGCGATCTTGGGCGATACCGCGGCGACGAAGGCGGGCGTGGACGAGCTTCGCGAGCCGTGGTGCGGGACGAGCAGCGCTTCCGAGCGAAGGCCTGCGCCCCGCCGCGAGACGAGCTCGCGTTCCGCCTGGCGCTCGATGTCGGCCGCCAGCAGCATCGCGCCGCCGGCCGTGGCCACGCGCAGGACGCAGGAGCGGTCGTTCTCCCGGCGCCGGTCCCGCAGCGCCCCGGCATCGGGGTGCAGCACCTCGAAGGCCACGCCGTCCCACGACCAGCGCGTGCCCGCCACGCAGTCGCGCGACTCGGGCGCGAGGAGTCGTCTCTCGTCGTCCGCGGGCAGCGGCGTGACCAGCAGCGCAGGCGCGCGCGACTTCGCAACCGAGGCGGCGCCTCCCGCGTGGTCGTCGTCGGCGTGCGTGAGGATCAGGGCGTCGAGCCGGCGCACGCCCTCGCCCCGCAGGTAGGGCACCACGATGCGGTTGCCGCTGTCGCTCTCCGCGTTCCACGACGGGCC
>JAHCLE010000377.1 GCA_026125445.1 Burkholderiales bacterium | reverse complement strand
GCTGCGCGCGGGGCGCTCCGTCCAGTGGTTGAACTGGTAGTAGGCGCGCACGCCCGGCGCGCGGCTGAAGGCGATGTCCTGCGTGTCGTAGAAGCTCGCCGAGGTGGTCGCCTCGACGGCCACGAGACCGGCGGCGCGCGGCGCGGCAGCCGCTTGCGCCTCGAGGATGAAGAAGCGGTCCGGCTCCCGGGGGCCGGGCACGGAACAGGCGGCCAGGCAGGCGGCCAGCAGGAATGCGGCAACGGGCCTCATCGCGTCTTCTCCCCCGGTCCGAGGCCGCCCTCCGGCGGCCCGTAGATGATCACGCGCGGGTCGCGCAGCCGCCCGGCGGCCGCGCCGAGGGAATCGGCCGCCGCGCGCACCGAGCGCGCCGTCTCGCGCAGGTCCTCGTTGCCGCCCGCGAGGAGCGCATCCGCCCGCCTGGCGATTCGGTCCATGTCGGCGCTCATCTTGCGCACGGCCTCGCGGATCTCGCCCACCGAGGCGGAGGCGTCGGCGCCGAGCCCCGAATACCGGTCGGTGAGCGTCTTCGCGTCCGCCCTCACCTCGGCCGAAAGCGCGCGCATCTCCTCGGCGGCGCTTCCCACGGAGGCGAAGGTGGCGTCGGCCTTCGCGAGCAGCGCGTCCACGCGCCCCGAGGCCCGGCGCAGGTTCTCCACGATCTCCGTGATCGCGGCGATGTTCTCCGGCGTGAGGGTGCGGTTCAGCCGCTGCATGGTGTCGTCGGCGCGCTGCGCGAGCTGCGTGATCGTCTCGGAGACCTGCTGCATCGGCGCCTCGCCCTCCTTGATGATGGGGTAGGGCTCGCCCGGAGGCGCCTCCTCCAGCAGGGGGCTGTCCTCGGTGGAGTTGGCGAGCTTCACGGTGGCCAGTCCCGTGACGAGGTGGCGCTCCGTGGTGGCCGTGGTGCTCCTGCGCACGGGCGTTCCCTTGTCCACGGCGATGATGAGCTCGACCGCGCCCTTGGCGTTGGGCGAGAAGCGGAACCCCGCCACCGTCCCCACCTTGATGCCGCGCATGGTGACGTGGCTGCGCGGCTCGAGCCCCTCCAGCGAGTAGCGCTCGAAGTAGATCTTGTAGCGGTGGGCGTCCGCGCCCTCCCCGCTGCTCCTCAGCCACACCACGGCCACGGCCAGCAACGCGACCAGCAGGAGGGCGGCGGCGCCGACGATCGTGTACTTGGCTTCGGGTTCCATGGTCAGGCGCGGCTCGCGAAGTAGGCCTTCAGCCAGGGATCGTCGATCTGGCGCACGGCGCCCACGGTGCCGTCCGCGATGAGCTTGCCGCCGGCCAGCGCGATGACGCGGTCGGCGATGGAGACGAGCATGTCGAGGTCGTGCGTCAGGAACAGGACGGTGAGCCCCAGGCTGTCGGCCAGCGCGCGCAGCAGCCGGTAGAAGTCGCGCGCCCCCACAGGATCGAGCCCCGAGGTCGGCTCGTCAAGGAAGAGCAGGTCCGGCTCCAGGGCCAGCGCCCGGGCGAGGCCCGCGCGCTTGCGCATTCCGCCGGAGAGCTGCGCCGGGAACTTGGTCGCCGCGTCCGGGGGAAGCCCCACGAGGGCGAGCTTGAA
>JAHCLE010000376.1 GCA_026125445.1 Burkholderiales bacterium | reverse complement strand
CTGGATCGCCATCCAGCTCCTGCTGCCCGAGGACGAGGAGGACGGCGGCGAGGCGGCGGCGAGCGGGCTGGGTGCCGCCATCCGCACGATCCTCATCGCCGACCTCGTGATGAGCCTGGACAACGTGATCGCGGTCGCCGCGGCGGCCAAGGGAAGCATGACCCTCCTCATCCTGGGCCTGGCGATCAGCATCCCGCTCGTGATCTTCGGCAGCACCATGCTTCTCAAGGTCATGGACCGCTTCCCGATCATCATCACGCTGGGAGCGGGGCTCCTGGGATGGGTCGCGGGCGACATGGCGGTCTCGGACCCCGCGATCAAGGACTGGGTGGACGCGAACGCCGCCTGGCTGCACACGGCGGCGCCCGCCGTCGGAGCCGTCGTCGTCGTCGCGGTGGGCAAGTGGCTTGCCGCGCGCGCCGAGGCCCAGGAGGAGGCCAAGCCGGTCGCCGACCTGGCGGGCGCGGAGGGTCCCCCCGGCGGCGCCGGCTCCTGAAGGGCGCTCGCGCACCGCCGAACAATCAGCCTGCCAAGGGAGAGACGAAGATGCTGCGGATTCTGGTGGCGGTCGATGGTTCCGAGTCCTCGGACCGGGCCGTGTCGCACCTGCTCAAGAAGCTGGGGTGGTACAAGGAAAGCGCGGAGATCCACCTGCTCAACGTCCAGGCGGCGCTCCCCGCCGACGTGAGCCGCTTCATCTCCACGGACCAGCTCGAGGGTTTCCACCGCGAGCGCGGCGACGAGGCCCTCGCCTCGGCCAGGGCCATCCTGGACGCCGCCGGGATCCGCTACGTGACCCACATCGGCATCGGCGAGCCGGCCCACGTCGTCGCCCACTACGCCAAGGAGAAGGCCATCGACCAGATCGTCATGGGCACCAGGGGCCTGGGCACGGTGGGCGGCCTCGTCATGGGATCGGTCACCACCAAGGTGCTGAGCCTCACGGACGTTCCCGTCCTCCTGATCAAGTGAGGCTTGACGCGGGTCAAGAGACTCGCGCCCCCCGCGGGTTCTAGAATGGGCCAGCCGCCGGAAGAGCGGTCACGGGCGGGGGGTATGCGTCGTTCATCCGGGCAGGCTCCCCGCGCGATAGAATCCGGCACGCCGTTTTTTCACACGACCGCCAATACCTGAGGAGACACCCATGAAGAACCGCACTTTCGCCAGGGGCCTGCTGGCCGCCGTCGTGGCGAGCGCCTTTTCCGCCCTGACCCCGGCC
Source organism: Burkholderiales bacterium (assembly GCA_026125445.1). Classification (GTDB taxonomy): domain Bacteria; phylum Pseudomonadota; class Gammaproteobacteria; order Burkholderiales; family Usitatibacteraceae; genus FEB-7. Next base: position 362 of record JAHCLE010000376.1, on the reverse strand, counting down.
TTCGCCTGGGAGCCCAGCAAGACCGTCGAGTTCATCGTGCCCGCGGGCACCGGCGGCGGCGCGGACCAGATGGCCCGCCTCGTCCAGTCGATCATCGCCAAGCACAACCTCATGAAGCAGTCGATGGTGGTCGTCAACAAGGGCGGCGGCGCCGGGGCCGAGGGATTCCTGGAGGTCAAGGGCGCCAAGGGCGACCCGCACAAGATCATCATCACCCTGTCCAATCTCTTCACCACGCCGCTCGCCACGGGCGTGCCGTTCAACTGGAAGGACCTCACGCCGGTGCGCATGCTGGCGCTCGACCAGTTCGTGCTCTGGGTGAACAAGGACAACCCGTCCAAGTCCGCCAAGGAATACGTGGA
>JAHCLE010000375.1 GCA_026125445.1 Burkholderiales bacterium | reverse complement strand
CGCGATCTCCTCGCGCTCGATGTAGTTGTTGATCGTGCGCGTCATCGCGGTGCGCAGTCCCGTGAGGTGCGTGCCGCCGTCGCGCTGCGGTATGTTGTTCGTGAAGCACTGGACGGACTCGCCGTAGGAGTCGTTCCACTGCATCGCCACCTCGACCGTGATGCCCTCCTTCTCGCCGATCGCGTGGAAGACGTTGCCGTGCAGCACCGTCTTGGAGCGGTTCATGTACTCCACGAATCCCTTCACGCCGCCCGAATAGGCGAAGTTCTCGCTCTTTCCCGTGCGCTGGTCGATGAGCTCGATCTTCACGCCGTTGTTGAGGAAGGAGAGCTCCCGGAGCCGCCGCGCCAGGATGTCGTAGTGGAACTCGATGTTGTTGAAGGTATCGGGGGATGCGAGGAAGTGCACCTCGGTCCCGCGCCGGTCGGTCTCGCCCGTGACCTTGAGCGGCTCGACGGCCTCGCCGTGGTGGAACTCCATGAAGTGGGCCTTGCCGTTGCGCCAGATGCGCAGCTTCAGCCACACCGACAGCGCGTTGACCACCGACACGCCCACGCCGTGCAGGCCCCCGGAGACCTTGTAGGAGTTCTGGTCGAACTTCCCGCCGGCGTGCAGCTCTGTCATGACGATCTCGGCGGCGGAGCGCTTGAACTCGTCGTCCTCCTTGATGTCGGTCGGGATGCCGCGGCCGTTGTCGACCACCGAGATCGAGTTGTCCGTGTGGATGACGACCTTGATGTCGTCGCAGTGCCCGGCCAGGGCCTCGTCGATCGCGTTGTCCACGACCTCGAACACCATGTGGTGCAGGCCCGTGCCGTCGGACGTGTCGCCGATGTACATGCCGGGGCGCTTGCGGACCGCCTCGAGGCCCTTGAGGATCTTGATGCTGGAGGAATCGTAGTCGTCTTCGGGACGGCCGTTCGGCTGCTCGTTCTGCTGTGTCATTCTGTTCCCAGGTTCGTTGCGGTCCGCCCTAGATGCGCATCGGCATGACGACGTACTTGAAGTCCTCGTTGCCGGGCATCTGGACGAGGGCGCTCGAGTTCGAGTCGCCCATGGTGACGGTCACGGTCTCCGCGTCGACGTGGTTCAGCACGTCGAGGAGGTAGGAGATGTTGAAGCCGATGTCGAGCGGATCGCCGTCGTAGTCGATCGTGAGGCCTTCCTCGGCCTCCTCCTGCTCGTTGTTCGTGCAGATGATGGATAGCGCGTTCTTGGTGAAGACCAGCCGCACGCCGCGGATCTTCTCGTTGGACAGGATGGCCGCCCGGTTGAGCGACTGCGCGAGCGCCACGCGGTCCAGGACGACCTTGTTGCGATGCGAGGTCGGGATGACCTTCAGGTAGTCGGGGAACTTGCCCTCGACGATCTTGGAGACGATCTCGATGCCGCCGAAGGAGAAGCGCACCTGGTTGGAGCCGATGGCGAGGGCCACGGGATCGTCGGTGTCGCCCAGCAGCTTGATGAGCTCGAGCACGGTCTTGCGCGGCAGGATGGCCTCCACGCTCTCGTGCTCGGCGGAAAGCGCCTCGGCCGCGAACGACAGGCGGTGGCCGTCGGTGGCCACGACGCGCAGCATGTT
>JAHCLE010000374.1 GCA_026125445.1 Burkholderiales bacterium | reverse complement strand
CGAGAGCACGGCCGAGATGGCGATGAACTCCGCGCCGAAGCCCTGCGCGAGAAGCCGCGCCAGCGTGGTCTTGCCCACGCCGGGCGGGCCCCAGAGGATCATCGAGTGCAGCCTCCCGGAGGCGATCGCCACCGCGAGCGGCTTGCCCTCGGCGAGCAGGTGGCGCTGGCCCACGACGTCCTCGATTCGCCTGGGGCGCAGGCGCTCGGCGAGGGGCGCGTTCGCCTCGCCGGCGGGCGTGAAGAGGTCGGGGGAGTCCATCATCGGCAGGGTCGTTGACGCGGGCCAGGGATCGGCTCCCGCGCAGTGGCTATGATAGACCGCAAAGGGAGGGTCGACGGTGGACATCCGCCTGCATCCGAAGGAAGGGTATCTCCTCGTCGAGGCGGGCGGCGGCTACGAGGCGAACGCCGGGCGCTCGGCCATCGACCACATCCGCCGCGAATGCGGGCGCCTCGGCCTGAAGAAGGTCCTCGTGGACGCCCGCGGCCTGGATGCCACCGTTTCCGTCGCCGACCGGTTCGACCTGGCGCGCTCGCTCGCCGAAGGATGCACCGCCGCGGTGCGCTACGCCATCCTGGTGAAGCCCGAGCAGATGGTGGTGAAGACCCTCGAGAACACCGCCATGAACCGCGGCGTGCCCGTGCAGACGACCGCGAGCCTCGAGGAGGCCTACGGCTTCCTGGGACTGGCGCCCCCCGCCTGAGGGGCGGCGCGCAGGGATTCGTCGAGGACGTCCGCTCCCTTGGGCGGCTGGAACCGGAAGGACTGCGCGTCCACGCGCGCGTTGGCGCGGAATTCCGGAAACCGCAGCACCGTGCGCCCGCCGAGGGAATCGTGCAGCTCCATCGCCGCCGGCGCGGCGCCCTTCATGCCGATGCGAACGCGCTCGAAGCCCGTGTCGCCCTCCTTCGGCAGGGCCTCCAGCCAGTCGAGCCCGTCGGCCGGTCCCGACTCGCGCAGCGTGAAGACCGCCGTGACGTCGCCCTGCCCCGCCAGTAGCGCCGCGGGCGTGGCGCTCAGCGCGCGGTCCATGGCCCTCACCGTCACCTGGTTGAGGTCCTCGTCGTAAAGCCACAGCTTCGCGCCGTCGGCCACGATGAGCGTGCGCACGGGCTTGTCGTAGGCCCAGCGGAATTTTCCCGGGCGCGCGAAGGAGAACGTGCCGGAGGAACGGTCGACGACCTTGCCCGAGCGGTCGAGCACCTGCTGCTCGAAGCGCGCCGTCGCCGTGCGCGCCGAGGAGGAGAAGGCCAGGAACGCGTCGACGGCCCCCGCGGACGCGGGCAGCGCGGCGCAGGCGGCCAGCGCCGCGGCGAGGAGGGCGGCGCGGCTCACTTCTCGGCCCTGGCGGGCGCCAGGATCTCGCGGTTGCCGTTGGAGGCCATGGGCGAGACGAGGCCCGCGCGCTCCATGTCCTCGATGAGGCGGGCGGCGCGGTTGTAGCCGATGCGCAGGTGCCGCTGCACGAGCGAGATGGACGCCCGCCGGTTCTGCAGGACGATCTGCACGGCCTGGTCGTAGAGCGGGTCGGACTCGCCCCCCGGGAGCTCTCCCGCCCCGGACTCGGAATCGGCCGCCTCG
>JAHCLE010000373.1 GCA_026125445.1 Burkholderiales bacterium | reverse complement strand
TTGCTCGATTCGGCCCTTGCGCATGACGCCCACGGTGTCGGCCATCGCAAAGGCCTCGTGCTGGTCGTGGGTAACGAGGAGCGCCGTGGTGCCCTGCGCCTTGAGGACCGCGCGCACCTCCAGCGACAGGCGCTCGCGGAGGTCGCTGTCGAGGTTGGAGAAGGGCTCGTCGAGCAGCAGCAGGCGGGGGCGCGGGGCGAGGGCGCGCGCGAGAGCCACGCGCTGCTTCTGGCCGCCGGAGAGCTCGTGCGGGTACTTCGATCCCGCGCCGGGCAGGCCGACGGTGGCGAGCAGCTGCGCCGCGCGCTCCCGGCGCTGCGCCCTGGGCAGCTCGCGCAGTCCGAAAGCCACGTTGTCCAGCACGTCCAGGTGCGGGAAGAGGGCGTAATCCTGGAAGACGACGCCGACCCGGCGCTGCTCCGGCGCCACCGTGAGGCCCGGGCGGCTCACGATCTCGCCGTGCAGCCGGATCTCGCCGGCGTGGACCTCCTCGAGGCCGGCCACGCAGCGCAGCGCGGTCGTCTTGCCGCAGCCGCTGGGTCCCAGGAGGCAGCCGATCTCGCCCTCGGCCAGGCGCAGGCCGAACCCCTCGATCACCGGGGGTATTCCGGGGTAGGAAAAGCTCAGGTCGCAAACTTCCAGGGCGTGGGTCATGAGAATCATTATAGCTTAGGTAGCGCTAAGTGTTTGATAAGTCGTAATGCGAGAATCGAGTGGCCTCCTGGGTCGCGACCGCTATTGACAAATGCGAATCATTCCTAATAATAGCGCCCATCGTCCTCAGGAGCTCCCATGAAACGCCTCATCCCGCTCGTCGCCGCCTTCGCCATCGCACTGCCGTCCCTCGCCCAGGAGAAGGTCCTGAACCTCTACTCCTCGCGCCACTACCAGACGGACGAGGCCCTCTACGCGAACTTCACCCGCAAGACCGGCATCAAGGTGAACCGCATCGAGGCCAGCGAGGACGCGCTCCTCGAGCGCCTCCGGAACGAGGGCGCGCGCAGCCCCGCCGACGTGCTCGTGACGGTCGACGCCGGCCGCCTGTGGCGGGCCGAGCAGATGGGCCTCTTCCAGCCCGTGAAGTCGCGCGTCCTCGAGGAGCGCATCCCCGGCGAGCTGCGCCATCCCGAGGGGCTGTGGTTCGCCTTCTCCGTGCGTGCCCGGCCCATCCTCTACCGCAAGGGGGCGGTCGACCCGGCCCAGGTCCGGGACTACGAGGACCTCGCGGACCCGAAGTGGAAGGGCAAGGTGTGCATCCGCTCCAGCTCCAACATGTACAACCTGTCGCTCATGAGCTCCATGATCGCCGGCGTCGGCCCCGAGAAGGCCGAGGCCTGGGCCCGGGGGGTCGTGGCGAACTTCGCGCGCAGCCCCAAGGGCGGCGACACCGACCAGATCAAGGCCGTGGCCGCCGGCGAATGCGCGCTCGCGGTCGCCAACACCTACTACTACGTGCGCCTCATGAAGTCGGCCAGGCCCGAGGAGCGCGCCGAGGCGGAGAAGGTGGGCGTGATCTTCCCGAACCAGTCGGGGCGGGGCACGCACGTGAACGTCTCGGGCGCGGGCGTGATGAAGCACTCGCCGCAC
>JAHCLE010000372.1 GCA_026125445.1 Burkholderiales bacterium | reverse complement strand
CGCGTCGTAGGCGAGCGCGTGGCCTGCCGTGCGCACGATCACGGCGAGCCCTTGCCCCACGTCGAGGACGTCGATCCACGCCTCCCCGGGCGGCGGCGAGGGCGCGCGCCAGGTCGCAAGCGGCAGCAGGAAGGCGACCCCGGCAAGGCGCATGGGAAGGCCGCGCGGCGCCACCAGGAGCACCGCGCCCGCGACCGCCAAGGCGACCAGGACGAGCGGCGCCTCGGGCCACTCGGCAACGGCGAAAGGCAGCGCCGAAAGCGCCTCCAGCGGCCCCATCGAGGCCTCCATGACCGCGTGGGCCGCGTCGAGCAGCCAGGGCAGCGGCAGCAGCGCCCCCGCGAGGGTGAGCGGCACGACGACGAGGCTCACGAGCGGGATGGCGAACGCGTTGGCGAGCGGCGAGACCACCGACACCTCCCCGAAGAGCGCGGCGAGCAGCGGCCAGAGGGCGAGCGTGACCGCGGCCTGCGTGATCGCCGCGCCACGAAGCGTTCCCGGATCGCCCGTGCGCAACCCCAGCGCGAGGAAGATCGCGCCCACGGCGCCGAAGGAAAGCCAGAAGCCGGGCGCCAGCACCGCCCAGGGGTCGACGAGAAGGACGGCCACGACCGCCGCCGCCAGGACGCGCGAGGGCGAGGCCACGCGCTCGGCCACGACGGCCGCTGCCGCCACCGCCAGCATCGCGAGCGTTCGCTGCGCCGGCACCCCGAAGCCCGCGAGCAGCGTATAGGCCGCCGCGGCCGCGACGCCCGCCACCGCGCCCGCCTTGCGCGCGGGAAGCGCCAGGGCCAACGCCGGCACCCTCACCCAGGCGAAGGCCACGACCGCGAAGGCGAGCCCCGCGAACATCGTGACGTGAAGCCCCGAGATGCTCACCAGGTGGCCCACGCCCGTGCGCCAGAACGTCTCCCAGTCGGCGGGCGCGATGGAATCCTGGTCGCCCACGGCGAGGGCCACCAGCACGCCCGCGAGCCGCGCATCGCCCAGCGCCTGCCGCATGGAGTCGCGGATGTCGGCCCGCAGCCGGTGAAGGCTCTGCGGCCACCCGGGCTCGTGCGCGACGATCCGCTCGGGCGCGGGAGAAGCGCGCACGTAGCCCGTGGCGCGGATTCCGCGGGCCAGCGCCCACGGCTCGAAGTCGAAGGCGTGCGGGTTGGCCAGTCCCCGCGGGCGCTTGAGGCGCACCGTGAGGCGCCAGCGCTCGCCGGGCCGGATCGCGGGCGGTGGAACTTCCGCCTCCCCGCCTGCTCCCCGGCCCGCGTACCAGGTGAGCGAGATCCTCCCCGGCACGCGCGCCCCCTCGGTTAGGATGACGCGGGGGTCGAGCAGGAAGCGCGTGCCGGCCCGGGCCGCCTGGGGCAGCCCCGACACCACGCCTTCGAGCGCGATGTCGCGCCCTTCCCACGCCGCCGGCAGCTCGTCCGCGAGCCTCGCCTCGGCGCGCCATGCCGCGTACGCGCATGCCGCCACGAGCGCCGCCATGGCGACCAGGAGCGCCCGCGCCGGCGCACCCCGCGGCAGCCGGGAGGCGAGCGCCAGCGCGGCGGCTAGGGCGGCCACCCGGGGATCGGGCAGCTCGGCCGCC
>JAHCLE010000371.1 GCA_026125445.1 Burkholderiales bacterium | reverse complement strand
GCGCATGAGGGCCTCGCGCCGCTTGCTCTCGTAGAACTCGCCCACCACCTGGGCGAGGAGCCGCATGTGCAGGAAGAGCGCCGGCGAGAGGGCGATCTCGGTGTGGAAGGAGAGCTCCAGCCCGTGGAACCCGAACTTCACGACGTTGGCCGAGCTCGTCCCGAATTTCCCCTCGCCTTCCTCCGTCTTCCAGCTGCCGCCGCGCACCCAGGGAAGCTCCGCCACGAGCGAAAGGGCCTGCCCGAGGAAGCGCTGCGGGTCGGGCTCGTGCTCCGCGAGCTCGGCCATGCGGCGCACCCAGACCTCGAAGGGCATGCCGACGGACATGAGGTAGCGGGAAAGGTGGGTGCGAAGCCCCCCGAATCCCTCGCTGGGGCCCCAGAAAACCGCGAGCACGACGAGGGTGGCCCCGAAGCCGATCACCGTGAGGACGGCCGACGGAAAGTACTCCCCGTCCGTGTAGCGCATCACGGCGATGGAGCCCAGCACGAGCACCACGACGAGCTGGAAGACGAGGACCGCGTAGAAGAAGTCGAAGACCTGCCGGGTGTCGTCGTCCTTCGGGTCGAAGGGCAGGAACACGAGCGCCACGAGGATCAGGGGCAGCAGCAGCGTGGCGAACGCCTGCACAGGCTGCGGGATCGAATGCTCGCGCAGCACGATGCGCGGCACGACCCAGATCAGCATCATCGTCGCGAGATAGAAGAACGCGACGAGGTAGAAGCGGCTGCGCCTGGCCGCCTGCACCGTGAACACCTTCCCGCCCAGGATGCCCATGAGCACGCAGATCCACGCGCCGATGAGCCAGCCCGGCAGGAAGTAGAGGATCGTGGCCGTGATCACGACGAGGAGCACGATCGCCACCCGCTCGAGCTCCTTGTCGGTCTCGAAGAAGGGCTGCCACAGCAGGAACAGGCCGAAGTGGACCAGCAGCCAGATGCGCTGGAAGTCCCCGCCCGGGTCCGTGACCAGCGCCTCGTGCAGGGCGAGGAGCATGGCGAGCACCACCCAGCGCCGGGCGTTCAGCAGGAAGCCGCCGAGCTTGGTCGAGGAAAAGGGGTTGGAGAACAAGGTCGGGGCAGGGTAGGTGGCGGTCCCGATGATCGCATGGCTGGGCCCCGCGACGCTTTCCGGGGCCCGTCACGAACGGGTGTCCGGAAGACGGACACCCGGACACCAGGTGTCCGGATCTTCGACAGTCTCCGGTATTCCCCTGGCCGGAGAAGCGGCAGCGCCTGCCTTTTACTCTTTATAAACAATGGCTTGTTGCTATTGGCACGCCCGTTGCATTGACCAGGGTGCACAACCGACTCAGGAGCCCAACATGAAAACCCCGAAACTGATGCCGCTTGATGCCGCCGTCTTCTTCCTTGGCGCCGGTCTCCTCCTCGGCCTCGTGGCGCGGGTCTACGAGAACGCGCGCCAACTGGCCGGTCTCTTCGGATTCTGAGCGACAACCGCCTCTAAAAGACCAGGAGAAGAACCATGAAATCGCAGCAATCCGGCTTCACGCTCGTGGAAATCGCGATCGTGCTCGTGATCATCGGCCTGCTCCTCGGGGGCATCCTCAAGGGCCAGGAGCTGATCAACAGCGCG
>JAHCLE010000370.1 GCA_026125445.1 Burkholderiales bacterium | reverse complement strand
GGGCCTCGTGGTGAACCGTCCCACGGACGTGACCCTGGGCACCCTTTTCCGCCAGGTGGAGATCGAGCTGGACGACGAGCCGCTCGCCTCGCAGCCGGTCTTCTTCGGCGGCCCGGTCCAGCTGGAGCACGGGTTCGTGCTGCACCGCCCGCTGGGCGAGTGGCGCTCGACGCTTCCCGTGGGAGAGATCGGGCTGACCACCTCGCGCGACATCCTCGAGGCGATGGCCCGGGGCGAGGGCCCGCCCGACCGCCTCGTGGCGCTGGGCTACGCGGGCTGGGCGCCCGGGCAGCTCGAGGACGAGATCAAGCGCAACGGCTGGCTCACGGTGAGCGCCGACCTGGACGTCATCTTCCGCGTGCCGCCCGAGGGCCGCTACGACGCGGCGCTCGGGGCGCTGGGCGTGACTCCCGGGAACCTCTCCGAAGAGGCGGGGCACGCGTGAGCCCGGGAGCCGCCGACGCGCCCGCCCTTTCCGGCACCCTCATCGGCTTCGATTTCGGCGAGAAGCGCCTGGGCGTGGCGGTGGGCGAGACGGCCACGCGGCTCGCCCACCCGGTCGCCGCCATCGCCGAGGAGGCCACCGAGGCCCGCTTCGCCGCCATCGCGCGCCTCGTGGCCGAGTGGCATCCCGCGGGCTTCGTGGTGGGCCTGCCGCGCCACCGCGACGGCGGCGAGCACGAAGTGGCGCGACTGGCCGGCAAGTTCGCCCGCCGGCTGAACGCCCGCTTCGGCCTGCCCGTGGCCTTCGTGGACGAGACCCTCACCTCGGCGGAGGCCGCCGCGCGCCTGCGCGAGGCCGGGGCGCGGGACGCCTCCAAGGGCGACCTCGACGCCCACGCCGCCACGCTGATCCTGCAGAGCTACCTCGACGAACTCCATCGACCGGAACCCCCCCATGGCCGCGCCCCTTCCTGAACCCGAACGCCTGCTCGAGGCGCTCGTCGCCCAGATGAAGCCCGTCATCGGGCCCGACTCGGGGCTCGTCGGCATCTACACCGGCGGCGCCTGGGTGGCCGAGCGCCTGCACCGCGCCCTCGGCCTGAAGACCCCGCTGGGGCTCCTCGCCGTGACGCTGCACCGCGACGACTTCGGCCGCATCGGCCTGCACCGCGAGGCCCGCCGCAGCCACCTGCCCTTCGAGGTCGAGGGGCGCGACATCGTGCTCGTCGACGACGTGCTGCACACGGGACGAACCGTGCGCGCGGCGCTGAACGAGCTCTGGGACTTCGGCCGCCCGAGGAGCGTGCGCCTGGCGGTGCTCGCCGACCGCGGCGGCCGCGAGCTGCCCTTCGCCCCCGACTACACCGGCGCCTTCGTCGAGATGGACCCGGGCGAGGAGCTCGTGCTCACCAACGAGGGCGGGCGCCTGCGCCTGGCCGCGGTGCGGAGGCCGGCATGAGCGCGAACCTCCAGCTCGACTCCCAGGGCCGCCTGGTGCACCTGCTCACGACGGAGGGCCTGCCGCGCGAGCTTGTCCTGCACATTCTCGACACCGCCGCGCAGTTCGTGAGCGTGAACGAGCGCGAGGTGAAGAAGGTGCCGCTGCTGCGCGGCAAGTCGATCTTCAACGTCTTCTTCGAGAACTCCACGCGCAC
>JAHCLE010000037.1 GCA_026125445.1 Burkholderiales bacterium | reverse complement strand
GGTGAACGAGTGGCTCATCCGCGAGGGCCTGCTCGACGTCGAGAAGGGCGAGCGGATCGGACTGGTGGTGGAGACCGGCTGCCACTATTTCGAGCCGCTCACCTACCCGGAGACGGTCACCGCGGCGATGCGCGTGGCGCACGTGGGCAACTCGAGCGTGCGCTACGAGATCGCCCTCTTCGGGGAGGGAGCCGACCGGGCCGCGGCCCAGGGCCACTTCGTGCACGTGTACGTCGATCGCGCCACGCGGCGCCCGGCGCCGCTTCCGGAGGAATGGCGCCGCCGACTCGCGAGCCTCATGGCGGCGGGAGGCCGGCCGTGAAGCCTCGCGCACTCGCTGCCCTGGCGCTCGCGCTCCTCGCGGCGGGCCCGCTCCGCGCCGAGCCGGCCGCCGTCCAGCGCCAGGTGCTGCAGCGCTCCCCGGGCCCGGGAGAGGCGCAGGAGGTCCTTCTGGTGAAGGTGGAGATCGCGCCGGGCGCCTCGACGGGACGGCACTCGCATCCCGGGGTCGAGACCGGCTACGTGGTCGAGGGGGAAGTGGTGATGCAGGTCGAGGGCGAAGCCCCGAGGAGGCTCGTGCCGGGCGATTCCTACCTCGTCCCCGCGGGCCGCATCCACGACGTGCGAGCCGTGGGCGAACGGCCGGCGAGGGCGCTCGCTACCTTCGTGGTCGAGCGCGGCAAGCCGCTCGCGATTCCCGTCGCCCCCTGAGCGGGCGCGTTCAGGCGAGGAGGATCGGGCTCGCGTAGCGGGCCGCGAGCCACCGCGAGATGGCCCCGACCTCCTCGGCGCACACGGAGTGCGGCATCGGGTAGGTGTGCCATTCCGGATCGAGGCCGCGCGAGGCAAGGGTGGCGCGCGACGACTCGGCGAGCGCGAGCGGAACGACCGGGTCCTGCGTGCCGTGCGCCATGAAGACGGGCACGCGCTCGTTCGCGTCGCTCGACTCCCGGTCGAGCGACTCGGCGAGCGGCAGGTAGGTCGAGAGCGCGAGGATCCCGGCGAGGGCCTCGGTGTGGCGCAGGCCCGCGTGCAGCGCGATGGCCCCGCCCTGCGAGAAGCCGGCCAGCACGATGTCGCGCGCCGCGATCCCGCGCGACTTCTCGCGCGCCAGGAAGGCCTCCACCTGCGCCTGCGACTGGCGGATTCCGGCCTCGTCGGGAAGCCTGCCGATGTCGGCCATCGCGATGTCGTACCAGGCGCGCATGGCGTAGCCGTTGTTGATGGTCACCGGCCGCACAGGCGCGTGCGGGAAGATGAAGCGAAGCGCCAGGTCCTCCGGGAGGTCCAGCTCGCGCACGATGGGCACGAAGTCCCAGCCGTCGGCGCCCAGGCCGTGCATCCAGATGACGGTGCCGCGGGGGTCGGCGCCGGTCGCCAGTTCGATGTGGGAGAGCAGTTCCATTCTCTAGGGCCTCGGGGGACGGATGGCGGACTTGGGGCGGAAGGCCTTCACGACCTCCTCGCGGGTTTCGAGGTAGGGGCCTCCCACGAGGTCGATGCAGTAGGGCACCGCCGCGAAGATCCCCGCGATGCGCACGCGGCCCTCCGCGTCCCTCGCGCCTTCCAGGGTCTCGCGGATGGACTTGGGCTGCCCGGGGAGGTTCAGGATGAGCGCCGCCTTGCGGATCACGGCCACCTGGCGCGAGAGGATCGCGGTCGGCACGAACTCCAGGCTGATGCGGCGCATCTGCTCGCCGAAGCCGGGCATCTCCCGGTCCGCCACGGCGAGCGTGGCCTCCGGGGTCACGTCGCGCGGCGCCGGGCCCGTGCCGCCGGTGGTGACCACCAGGTGGCAGCCGGCCCGGTCGACGAGCTCGACGAGCGTGGCCTCGATGACCTCGCGCTCGTCGGGGATGAGGCGGCGCTCGAAGCGGATGGGGTTCAGGAGCGCCCCGGCGAGCCAGCCCTCGAGCGCCGGGATGCCCTCGTCGCGGTAGACGCCCTGCGAGGCGCGGTCGCTCGTGGCCACCAGGCCGATGGTGACGGGGTCGTGCGCGCTCATGGATGGCGCCTCGCATGGTCCTGCAGGATCGCGTTGATCGTCTGGAAGAGCTCGCGGTAGCGGCGCGGCGCCCGCTCGGCGCGGCGCTCCTCGAGCGCAGCCTCCGCCAGGTCCCGGAGCTGGCGCGGGTCGGCCTCCGGAAACTCCATCGTGAAGCGCGCCACGGCGGACGGGTCCGCGAGCAGATCCTCGCGCCAGCGCTCCGCGCGGTGGAAGAGGGCCGTCTGGCGCCCCGTGGGCGCGTGCATCGCCTCGAGCTGCGCCGCGATGGGCCCGGCGTCGATGTCGCGCATGACCCGGCCGATGTACTGCAGCTGGCGGCGGATGGCCTCGTGCTTCGTCATCCTGCGGCATTCCTCGACCGCCTCGCGCAGTTCCGGCGGCAGGTCGAGGCGCGCGAGCTGGTCCGCCGGAAGCCGCGTGAGGGCCGCACCCACGTCCTGCAGGTCCTTCATCTGCTTCTTGCGGCGGGTTTTGCTGATAAGATTCTCGTCGCTCATCTTGCCTTCGGTCGCGGGTTCGCCCGCCGTGGCGGTCGCGAAGGATTCTAGAGGTTTTTCGCCGCCCCGCGGGCGCGAGCGCCCGTCAATCCGACTTCCTCCCGGACAATGCCCGATACGCCTGCCGCCCCGGCGCTGCCCCTCGATCGTCCCGCCCTCCAGTCGGCCGCGCTGCGCGCGCTCGAGCTCGCGCGCTCGAGCGGCGCGAGCGACGCCGAGGCGGAATGCTCCGCCTCGGTCGGGCAGTCGGTGACCGTGCGCCTGGGCGAGGTGGAGACCGTCGAGTACAACCGCGACAAGGCGCTGGCGGTCACGGTCTACTTCGGCAAGCGCCGCGGCAACGCGAGCACCTCGGACCTCTCGGCGGACTCGATCCGGCGCACCGTGGAGGCGGCGTGCGCCATCGCGCGGCATACCGCGCCCGACGATGCCGCGGGCCTTCCGGACCCGCCGCGCCTGTATCGCGGCGACGCCCCCGACCTGGACCTGTATCACCCGTGGGGACTGGGCGTCGAGGCGGCCATCGCGCTCGCGCGCCAGACCGAGGACGCGGCCCGGGCCGTGGACCGGCGCATCACGAACTCCGAGGGCGCGACGGTTTCCTCCTGGGACGCCGACTTCGTCCTCGCCAATTCGCTGGGCTTCGTGGGCGGCTTCCCGTCCTCGCGGGCGAGCATCGGCTGCGGCGTGCTCGCCTCCGAGGGCGAGGCGATGCAGCGCGACTACTGGTACAGCGCGGAGCGCGATCCGGCGCGCCTGGAAGCCGCGGTGGCGGTGGGTCGCCGGGCAGGGGAACGCGCCGTGCGCAGGCTGGGTGCGCGCCGCGTGGCCACGGCGGAGGTGCCGGTGCTCTTCGAGGCCAACGTGGCCGGCTCGCTCATCGGCCATTTCGTGAGCGCGGCCAGCGGCTCCAGCCTTTACCGCAAGTCCTCCTTCCTCGTCGATTGCGCCGGCCAGCCCGTCTTCTCGCCCCGGGTGATCCTCGAGGAGCTCCCGCACCTGCCCGGCGCGATGGCGAGCTGCTGGTTCGACGGGGAGGGCGTGGCCACCCGGGCGCGCCGCGTCGTGGACGCGGGAGTCCTCACCGGCTACTTCCTGTCGACCTACTCCGCGCGCAAGCTCGGGCTCGAGACCACGGGCAACGCCGGAGGCAGCCACAACCTCGTGCTGCGGCCGGGCGGCGAGGACTTCGAAGGCCTGGTGCGCGCGATGGGCCGCGGCCTGGTGGTCACGGAGATGATGGGGCAGGGCGTGAACCCCGTGACCGGCGACTACTCGCGCGGCGCGGTGGGTTTCTGGGTCGAAGGCGGCGAGATCCGCTACCCGGTCGAGGAGGTGACGATCGCGGGGAACCTCAAGGACATCTACCGCGGCATCGTCGCCGTCGGCCGCGACGTGCTGGTGCGGGGCTCGCGCTCCACGGGCTCGATCCTCGTGGAGCGCATGACGGTCGCCGGCGAATAGGAGCGAGGTCAGCGCCCGCGAGGCGCGCAACGGAGGAGGAGATCGACATGAAGCGCAGGAAATTCCTGAACAGCGCCGGCGCGGGGATGGCCGGCATCCTGGCCGCCGGGAGCGCCCCGGCCTTCGCCCAGGGCGCGGGCGAGATCAAGTGGCGCCTGGCCTCCAGCTTCCCCAAGAGCCTGGACACCATCTTCGGCGCCTCGGAGTTCCTCGCGAAGCGGGTGGCCGACGCCTCGGGCGGCAAGTTCCAGATCCGCCCCTTCGCCGCAGGCGAGATCGTCCCCGGCCTGCAGGTGGCCGACGCCGTCTCCAACGGCACCGTGGAGTGCGGCCACACGGCCTCCTACTACTACATCGGCAAGGACCCGACGTTCGCCTTCGGCACCACCGTGCCCTTCGGCCCCAACGCGCGCCAGTTCAACTCGTGGTGGGTGCAGGGCGGCGGCGAGGCGCTGATGAACGAGTTCTACCGGGAGCACAACCTGCACGCGCTGCTCTGCGGCAATACCGGCGCGCAGATGGGCGGCTGGTTCCGCAAGGAGATCAAAACCGCGGCGGACCTCAAGGGGCTCAAGATGCGGATCGCGGGGCTCGCCGGTCAGGTCCTCACCAAGCTGGGCGTGGTGCCGCAGCAGATCGCCGGCGGCGAGATCTACCAGGCGCTCGAGCGCGGCACGATCGACGCGACGGAATGGGTCGGTCCGTACGACGACGAGAAGCTCGGCTTCAACAAGGTGGCCAAGTTCTACTACTACCCCGCCTGGTGGGAGGGCGGCGCGGCGCTGCAGGTGTTCGTGAACACCAAGGCGTGGGAGGGGCTCCCGAAGGAGTACCGGGCGATCCTCGAGGCCGCGACGGCCGAGGCCAATACCTGGATGCTCACGCGCTACGACACGCAGAACTCCGGGGCCCTCAAGCGCATGGTCGGCGGCGGCACGCAGCTGCGCGCCTTCCCGCGTGCGGTCATGGACGCCTGCTACAAGGAATCGCTCGCGCTCTATGCCGAGATCGGGGCCAAGAACGCGAAGTTCGCCAGGATCCACGACCACATGATGAAGTTCCTGGAGGAGCAGGTCCTCTGGTTCCGCGTGGCGGAGGCGAACTACGACAGCTACATGCAGACCGGGCGCAAGGCTCCGGCGAAGAAGTAGCCGCGCGATTCGTCCGCGGCGAGAAGCCCCGCCCGCGCGGGGCTTTTCCATTGGCGGCGCGGATTACCGGCCCGGTCCCTTCAGCTGCCGCTCGATCTCCGCCGCGGCCTTGTCCTCGTCCGTCGCGGGCGCTGCGCCTCCCGGCGGCGTCGGCGCCTCCTTCGGCGCGCCGCCGGGCGGAGCCGTGCCGCCGAGGGCCTTCTGCAGGTCCTCGGCCGCCTTGTCGTCGGCCGCCCTGTCCTCGACGGGGGTCTCCAGGCGGATCTCGACCTTGTCCTCGTCGACCTTCTTCGTGCGGTCGGGATCGAGGAGGTCGGTCATCCCCGGGAACGCGACCAGCAGCAGGAGCGCGAGGAGCTGGACGGCCACGAAGGGCACGACGCCCCCGTAGATGTCGGAGGTCCGGATCGACCTGGGCGCGACGCTGCGCAGGTAGAAGAGCGCGAAGCCGAAGGGCGGGGTGAGGAACGAGGTCTGCATGTTCATCCCGATCATCACCGCGAACCACACGGGGTCGATGCCGAGCTTCGCGGCCACCGGGGCGAGCAGCGGCAGCAGGATGAACGCGATCTCGAAGAAGTCGATGAAGAACCCGAGCACGAAGACGATCAGGTTCACGACGATGAGGAAGCCCACGGCGCCGCCGGGAACCAGCGCGAAGAGCTGCTCCACCCAGAGGTCGCCGTCGACGGCGCGGAAGACGAGCGCGAAGACGGTCGAGCCGATGAGGATGAACATCACGAAGGTCGTGAGCTTCGCGGTCTGGTCCATCGCCTGGCGCAGCAGCGCCCGGGTGAGGCGGCGCTTGGCGAGCGCCAGCGCGATCGCCCCCATCGCGCCCATGGCCCCGCCTTCGGACGGCGTGGCGATGCCGAGGAAGATCGTCCCCAGGACGAGGAAGATGAGGACCAGCGGGGGGACCATCGCGACGAGTGCGCGCCGGTAGAGCGCCGCGCCGCGCAGCGTGCGCGCCTCCGGCGGAAGCGCCGGCACCGCGGCGGGCCTCGCGATCGAGACCACCAGGATGTAGGCCACGAGCAAGCCGACCAGCACGAGCCCCGGGACCATCGCGCCGCTGTACATGTCGCCGACGGAGGCGCCGAGCACGTCCGCCAGCACGATGAGGACGATCGACGGCGGGATGATCTGCGCCAGCGTGCCGGAGGCGCAGATCACGCCGCTCGCCAGGCGCGGGTCGTAGCCGTAGCGGAGCATGACCGGCAGCGAGATGAGGCCCATCGCGATGACGGAGGCGGCGATCACGCCCGTGGTGGCGGCGAGGAGGGCGCCCACGAAGATCACCGCATAGGCCACTCCGCCGCGGACCGGCCCGAAGATCTGGCCGATGGTGTCGAGGAGGTCCTCGGCCATGCCGGTTCGCTCGAGCACGATGCCCATGAAGGTGAAGAACGGGATCGCGATGAGGAGCTGGTTCGACATGATCCCGAAGAGGCGCTGGGGCAGCGCCTGCAGCAGCTCCGGCTGCAGCATGCCCAGCTCGAAGCCCGCGAAGGCGAAGAGCATGCCGTTGGCGGCAAGCGCGAAGGCGACCGGGTAGCCCAGCAGCAGGAGCGCCGCCAGCATCGCGAACATGAGCGGCGCCATCAGCTCGAAGGCCACGCTCAGTCCTCCTTCGCCGCGTCGCCTGCGGCCGGCGCCTGTCCGGGCGGGTGCCAGTCGAGGCGTCCGAGAAGGAAGGCCGCCCGCTTGATCGTCTCCGACACGCCCTGCAGGATGAGGAGCGCGAACCCGGCCGGGATGAGCAGCTTCACCGGCCAGCGCACGAGGCCGCCGGCGTCGGTGGACACCTCGTTCATGTGCCAGCTCGTGGCGAAGGCGTCCCAGCCGTACCACAGGATGATGGCGCTGGCCGGCAGCAGCATGAAGACGCCGCCGAATACGTCGATCCACGCCTGCGTCCGGTGCGAGAACCTCCCGGCGATGAGGTCGATGCGCACGTGCGCACCCTCGCGAAGGCCGTAGCCCGCGCCGAGCAGGAAGATCGCGGAGAAGAGGTACCACTGCAGCTCGAGCCAGGCGTTGGAGCTCGCGTTGAACCCGTAGCGGGCCAGGGCGTTCACGGCGCTCACGACGACGGCGACGAGGACGAGCCAGTACACGGCGCGGCCGACGCGACCGTTGATTTCGTCGATGAGCGCGGCGAGCTTGAGGAGGATCGGCATTCGCTTCGGCGGGGAGTTGCCCGTGGCGGCGGCGAGCGCTGATTATAGGCGATGGCCGACGGGGGCCGCGTGCTAGAATCCTCCACGCATTCAATCACTTCCCTTGAGGCCCCGACCAAGACCGGGCCCGCCCATGTTCGCCGACACGCACACCATCGCTTCCGTAGATCCCGAGATCTGGCAGGCCATCCGCGACGAGTACCGCCGCCAGGAGGATGGCCTCGAGCTCATCGCCTCCGAGAACTACGCGAGCCCCGCGGTCCTCGCGGCGCAGGGCACGGTCCTCACCAACAAGTACGCCGAGGGCTACCCCGGCAAGCGCTACTACGGCGGCTGCGAGTTCGTCGACGTGGCCGAGAGCCTCGCCATCGAGCGCGTGAAGAAGCTCTTCGGCGCGCAGTACGCCAACGTGCAGCCGCACTCCGGCTCGCAGGCGAACCAGGCCGTCTACATGGCGATGCTCAAGCCGGGCGACACGATCCTCGGGATGTCGCTCGCCCACGGCGGCCACCTCACCCACGGCGCGGCCGTGAACCTCTCCGGCAAGCTCTACAACTCCGTGGCCTACGGGCTGAGCGAGGTCGAGGAGATCGACTACGACCAGGTGCGCGACCTCGCGCGCGAGTTCAACCCGCGGATGATCGTCGCCGGCGCCTCGGCCTACGCACTGCGCGCCGACTGGGAGCGCTTCCGGGACATCGCCGACGAGGTGGGCGCGATGCTCATGGTGGACATGGCCCACTACGCCGGCCTGGTCGCCGCGGGCCTCTATCCCAGCCCGGTGGGAATCGCGGACTTCGTGACCAGCACCACCCACAAGACGCTTCGCGGCCCGCGCGGCGGGATCATCCTGGCGGCCGCCGAGCACGAGAAGGCGCTCAACTCCGCGATCTTCCCCTCCATCCAGGGCGGGCCCCTCATGCACGTGATCGCCGCCAAGGCGGTCGCCTTCAAGGAGGCGCTCGAGCCCGCCTTCAAGTCCTACCAGGCGCAGGTGCTCGCCAACGCGCGCCGGATGGCCGAGACGCTCACGCAGCGCGGCCTTCGCATCGTCTCGGGGCGCACCGAGAGCCACCTCTTCCTGGTCGACCTGCGCGCCAAGAAGGTCACCGGCAAGGACGCGGAGGCCGCTCTCGGCAAGGCGCACATCACGGTCAACAAGAACGCGATCCCGAACGACCCGGAGAAGCCCTTCGTCACCAGCGGCATCCGCGTGGGCTCGCCCGCGATGACCACGCGGGGTCTCGGGGAGGCCGAAGCGGGGGAGGTCGCCAACCTCATCGCCGACGCCCTCGAGGCACACGCCGACGACGCGAAGCTCGCCGCCGTGCGCGCGAAGGTGAACGCGCTCTGCGCGAAGTTCCCGGTCTACGGCCCCGCCATGCGGGCCACCTACGGACTCGCCTGAGGACGGCGCCGGAGGACCCCGATGAAATGCCCCTTCTGCGGCGCCGAGGACACCCAGGTGATCGACTCGCGCGTGAGCGAGGAGGGCGACTCCATCCGCCGCCGCCGCCGCTGCCAGGTCTGCGCCAAGCGCTTCACGACCTACGAGACGGCGGAGCTGCGGATGCCGCAGATCGTGAAGGGCAACGGCCAGCGCGAGGATTTCTCCTCGACCAAGCTGCGCACCGGCTTCCAGCGCGCGCTGCACAAGCGCCCGGTGACCACGGAGCTCGTCGACGCCGCCATCACGCGCATCGAGCAGAAGCTCCTCGCCCTGGGCGAGCGCGAGGTCGACTCCCGGCGCCTGGGCGAGATGGTGATGGAGGAGCTGCGCAAGCTCGACAAGGTGGCCTACATCCGCTTCGCCTCGGTCTATCGCAGCTTCTCGGACGTCGACGACTTCCGCGACGCGATCCGCGAGGTGCGGGACAAGTAGGGTGAGCTTCTCCGCCGAGGACCATGCCCTGATGGCGCGCGCGCTGGTACTCGCCGAGCGCGGGCGCGAGACGGCCACGCCCAACCCGAACGTGGGATGCGTGATCGCCCGCGGCGGGCGGACCCTGGGCGAGGGCTGGCACGCGCGAGTCGGGGAGCCGCACGCGGAGGCCATGGCGCTTGCCGCCTGCGGCGAAGGCGCCGAGGGCGCTACTGTGTACCTCACGCTCGAGCCCTGCAGCCACCATGGCCGCACGCCTCCCTGCGCCGACGCTCTCGTCGCCGCCCGCGTCGGCCGCGTCGTGGCCGCCCTCGAGGATCCCAACCCGCTCGTCAAGGGCAGGGGACTCGAGCGCCTGCGCTCGGCCGGCATCCGGGTCGAGACGGGGCTCCTCGCCGCGCAGGCCCGCGAGGCCCACCTCGGGTTCCTTTCGCGCATGGAGCGCGGCCGGCCGTGGCTGCGGCTCAAGTGCGCCGCCTCGCTCGACGGGCGCGTGGCGCTCGCCAATGGCGAGAGCCGGTGGATCACCGGCGAGGCGGCGCGGCGCGACGTGCACGCGCTCCGGGCCCGTTCCTGCGCCATGCTCACCGGGATCGGCACCGTGCTGCGCGACGACCCGCAGCTCACGGTGCGGCACGTGCCGTGCTCGCGCCAGCCGCGGCCCGTCGTGATCGACAGCCGGCTGGAGCTTCCGCCCGGCGCGAAGATCCTGGCCGGCGAGCCGCCCCTCGTGCTCACCGTGAGCGGGGATCGCGCCCGCAGGCAGGCGCTCGAGGCGCGCGGCGCGGAGGTGGTGAACGTGCCCGCCGAGGGCGCGAAGACGGATCTGGCCGCGGTGGCGCGCCTGCTCGCGGAGCGGGGCTTCAACGAGGTGACGGTCGAGACGGGGGCGAAGCTCAACGGCGCGCTCCTTCGCGCGGGCGTGGTCGACGAGATCGTGCTCTATCTCGCGCCGTTGCTGATGGGCGACGCGGCCCAGGGCCTGCTCGCCCTTCCCGAGTTCCGGACGCTGGACGAGGCGCCGCGGCTGCGCGGGATCGACCAGCGCTTCGTCGGCGCCGACCTGCGCCTCACCGCAAGACTGGAGACCTGAGACATGTTCACCGGCATCGTGACCGCGGTCGGCCGCATCGCCTCCGCCGTGCCGCAAGGCGACGGCCTGCGCCTTCGCATCGATGCGCCCGGTTTCGGAATGGACGACGTCTCCCTCGGCGACTCGATCGCGCTGCAGGGGGTGTGCCACACGGTGGTGGCGAAGGATGCCGCCGGCTTCGACGTGGACACCTCCGCCGCCACGCTCGCGGTCACCACCGGGCTCGCGGAAGGGCGCGAGGTGAACCTCGAGAAGTCGCTCACCCTGGCCGACCGGCTGGGCGGCCATCTCGTGAGCGGGCACGTGGACGGCGTGGGCACCGTCACCGCCTTCGAGGACCTGGGCGGGAGCTGGCGCCTGGAGATCGAGATGCCCGCGGAGCTGGCGCGCTACGTGGCGCGCAAGGGCTCCATCGCCGTCGACGGCGTGAGCCTCACGGTGAACGCGGTGGCGGGAAGGCGCTTCGAGGTGAACATCATCCCGCACACCCGCGCGGTCACCACGCTGCGCCGGCTCGCGGCCGGGGCGGCGGTGAACCTCGAGGTCGACATGACCGCGAGGTACCTCGAGCGCCTGGTGGGCGAGCGCGGCTAGGCCGCGCCCGGCTCAGTTCAGCCTTTCCTGGAACTTCACCTCGGACGCCTGCGCCGCGCCGGGCTTCTTCACGCGCACGAGGAAGTTGTAGGTCGCCCTGGGCGCCAGGCGCACGTAGGCGCCGTAGCTCGTCTGGCCGGCGACGGTCGCGGCTTCGAGCGTCGCCTTCTGCCCGCCCATGCCCAGCTGCTCGTACTCGAGCTCCACGGTGGCGCCCGTGACCTGGGCCTGGCTCGCCGCGTCGAACACGGAGACGTTGATGTGGTGGTAGCCGCTCCCCGAGGGGATGCCGCCGTGCATCTTCGCCTCGGGGGATCCTGCAGGGTACGCGCGCATCTGCTCGGCGCTCATGCGGCCGAGGTAGACGTCCAGGCCGCCCGCGCTCGCCTTGTGCAGGCCGGCGGCGATGGGAGCGGCGGCGGAGGCCTTCACGGGCGGCTTGGTGGCCCCGGTGGGATCGAAGAGATAGAGCACCGCGCCGCGCAGCTCGCCGTCCGTGAGGTCCGCCTTGCCGCCGCGCGGCGGCATCCCGCCGTGGCCGCGGATGGCCGACAGGACCAGGGCGTCGACGCCCTTGTTGAAACGCGGGGCCCACGCGGCCTTGTCGCCGGGCTTGGGCGCTCCGGCGGTGCCGGCCTCGTGGCAACGCCCGCACTGGGACTTCACCACGTCGGCGGGGGCGCGATCGGCGGCGAGCGCGGCGGGAACGGCGATGGCCGCCGCGAAGCCGGCGACGGCGAGGGCGATTTGCCTGTTCATGGGACCTCCTCCTGGCGGAAATCGGGGTTTCCTAACCCGAACGATTCACCTTGCGGCGCATGGGCCCTTTGACCTAGGGCAAGCCCGCGGGAGATAACCCGGGCGGGTATGCCGGGGACCATCGCAGGCGGCGGGAGGGCGCCCAATCGGGCAAAATAGAGGGCCAGCCCGGAGGCCGCGCCGTGAACATCAGTCCCACCGCAGAGATCATCGACGACATCCGCCTCGGCAGGATGGTCGTGCTCGTCGACGCCGAGGACCGCGAGAACGAGGGCGACCTCGTGCTCGCGGCCGATTTCGTCACCCCCGAGGCCATCAACTTCATGGCCACCCACGCCCGCGGCCTCATCTGCCTCACGCTCACCGAGGATCGCTGCCGCCAGCTCGCCCTTCCGCTCATGGTGAGCGACAACCGCTCGCCGCACGGGACGGCCTTCACGGTCTCCATCGAGGCGGCCACCGGCGTGAGCACCGGCATCTCGGCGGCCGACCGCGCGCGCACCGTCCGGGTCGCGGTGGCCAAGCACGCCAAGCCCGCCGACATCGTGCAGCCCGGGCACATCTTCCCGGTGATGGCGCAGAACGGCGGCGTGCTGGTTCGCGCCGGCCACACGGAGGCCGGGTGCGACCTCGCGGAGCTCGCCGGCCTCACGCCGGCGGCCGTCATCTGCGAGGTGATGAAGCCCGACGGCGAGATGGCCCGCCTGCCGGACCTCGTGGAATTCGCCGCGCGCCACGGCCTGAAGCTCGGCACGATCGCCGACCTCATCCGCCATCGCGGCGTGAACGAGAAGCTCATCGAGCGGGTGGCCGACCGGCCGATCGCCACGCCCTACGGCCCCTTCCGCCTGTGCGTCTACCACGACAGCGCCGCCAACGAGCTGCACTACGCGCTCGTGCGCGGCGAGCCCTCGCCGGAGCGCCCGGTGCTGGTGCGCGTGCACGAGCCCTTCCACTCCATCGACGTCTTCGACTTCGACGCGAGCCGCCACGCCTACTCGGTGCAGGACGCGATGCGCATCATCGCCCACCACAAGGAGGGCGTGATCGTGCTGCTGCGCCGGCACGAGGCCGCCGACGAGATCCTGCAGCGCTTCTCGCCCGCGGTGCCGGCCTCGCGCAGCGCGCGCAAGTGGGACCCGAAGCTGCACGGCATCGGGGCGCAGATCCTGCGTGACCTCGGCGTGGGCCGCATGCGCGTCCTCGCGAGGCCCAAGCGCATTCCCAGCATGGCGGGCTTCGGGCTCGAGGTGGTCGAGTACGTCTCCCCGGACGACGCGACCCAGGTGAAGGCCCTATGACCGCGTTCGCCTCCGACCTCAAGGGCGAGGGCCTCGCCGTCGCCATCGTCTGGAGCCGCTTCAACGAGGAGATCGTGCGCGAGCTCCTCACGGCCTGCGATCGCGAGCTCGTGAGCCTGGGCGTGTCTCCGGCCGACATCGACGTGGTGAGCGTGCCGGGCGCGCTCGAGATCCCGCTCGCCCTCCAGGCCCTGGCGCTTCGCACGCGCGGCTTCGGCCGACGCTACGACGCCCTGGTAGCCCTGGGTGCGGTGGTGCGCGGCGAAACCTACCACTTCGAGGTGGTTTCCAACGAAAGCGCCCGCGGCATCCTCGACGTTCAGCTGGAGACGGGGGTCCCGGTGGCCAACGCCGTGCTCACGACGAGCACCGAGGAGCAGGCCCGCAGCCGCGCGGCCGTCAAGGGCGCGGAGGCGGCGCGCGTGGCCGTCGAGATGGCCAACCTCCTGAAGGCGGTGAGCGGATGAGATCGCCCCGGCGCCGGGCGCGCGAGTTCGCGCTGCAGGGCCTCTACGAATGGCAGATGACGGGGGCGAAGGCCGCCGAGATCGGGCGCCACCTGGCCGAGCTCGAGGGCTACGGTGCCGCCGACGAGGCATTCCTCAAGGCAGAGCTCTCCGGCGTGATCGGCGAGGCCGAGGGGCTGCAGGCGCTGCTCGAGCCCCACGCCGACCGGAAGTGGGCGGAGGTGAGCCCCGTGGAGAAGGCGATCCTGCTCATCGGCGCGTGGGAGATCGCGCATGCCCCCGAGCTTCCCTACCGCGTGTCGATCAACGAGGCCATCGAGCTCGCCAAGCGCTTCGGCGGCACCGACGGGCACAAGTACGTGAACGGGATCCTCGACCGCGTGGCCGCGGCGGTGCGGCCGGAGGAGGTCGCCGCCGGTCGCACGGCGGAAAGGAAACCGAGGCAGGCTTCGAAGGGCCGCGTGGCGGCACCTTCCCGAGGAAAGGCGCAGGCATGATCAAGCAATCCCCCGAGTTCGACCTCATCGCGCGGCACTTCACGCGGCCCGCGGCCAACGCGGTGCTGGGCGTGGGCGACGACTGCGCGCTGGTCGACGTCTCCAACGGCATGGACCTCGCGGTCTCCACGGACACGATGGTCTCGGGCACGCACTTCTTCCCCGACGTGGACCCGGAGACGCTGGGCCACAAGGCGCTGGCCGTCAACCTCTCCGACATGGCGGCCATGGGCGCCACCCCCTACTGGGCCATGCTCGCGCTCACCGTCCCGGCGGTGAACCACGAGTGGCTGGCCAAGTTCGCCAAGGGCTTCTTCGACCTCGCGGAGGAGTCCGGGGTCTCGCTCATCGGCGGCGACACCACGAAGGGCCCGCTCACCCTCACGGTGACGATCATGGGCGAGGTGCCCGCCGGCGCGGCCCTGCGCCGCAACGGCGCCAAGGCCGGCAACGACATCTGGGTGTCCGGCAACCTCGGCGACGCCGCGCTCGCGGTGGCCCACCGCCGGGGACTGCTCAAGCTGGCCGAGGAGGACTACATGGAGGCGGTGATGCGGCTCTACGAGCCCACGCCGCGCGTGGCCCTCGGGCAGGCCCTGCGCGGGCTCGCCACGAGCGCCATCGATATCTCCGACGGGCTCCTCGCCGATCTCGGCCACATCTGCGACCTGTCCAGGGTGGGGGCGACCGTCGAGTCCGAGCGCCTGCCGGTTTCCGCGATCGGCGCGAAGCACGCCTCCTCTTCGGTGGGACTCTCCGCGATCGTCGCCGGGGGCGACGACTACGAGCTGTGCTTCACGGCCCCGCCCAACGCGCGCGAATCGATCGAGGACCTCGCCGACATGCTCGGCGTCCCCCTCACGCGCATCGGGGAGATCCGCAAGGGCAAGGGCGTCTCCCTGGTGGGCGCCGACGGCAAGGCGATCAGCGTCGACGGGCGTGGATTCGACCACTTCACGGCGGCCTGACGCTCGCTTCCTCCTCGCGCATCCCGCGCATTTCATCGCCCTGGGATTCGGCGCCGGCCTGGCGCCGTTCGCGCCCGGCACCTTCGGCACCCTCGCGGCCCTGGGCCTGTACTGGCTGCTCGCGCTCGCGCTGCATCCCCTGGTGATCGCGTTCCTCGCGATCCCGCTCTTCTTCGTCGGCGTGTGGGCGTGCGGGGTGGCGGGCCGCAACCTGGGCGTCGAGGACCACGGGGCCCTCGTCTGGGACGAGATCGTGGCCTTCCTGCCGCTCGCGGCGCTCGTTTCGGGCAGCCTCTTCCTGCAGGCGCTGGCCTTCGCGCTCTTCCGGCTCTTCGACGTCTGGAAGCCCTTTCCCATCCGCCACTTCGAGCGGCGGGTGAAGGGCGGATTCGGGGTCATGCTGGACGACCTCCTGGCGGCCTGCTATGCCTACCTCGTCCTGGTCCTCGTGATCGTCGCCGTCCACCGCCTGCACGCATTGCCATGAACGCCTGGCCCTATCCGAAGCTGATCGCCCACCGCGGCGGCGGCTCGCTCGCCCCCGAGAACACGCTGGCCGCGCTGCGCCTGGGGCAGTCGCTGGGCTTCCGCGCGGCCGAGTTCGACGTGAAGCTCTCGCGGGACGGGGTGGCGTTCCTGCTTCACGACTCCACGCTCGACCGGACGACCTCGGGCTCCGGCCCGGCCGGCGAGCGCGCCTGGGCGGAGCTCGCGACCCTCGATGCCGGCAGTTGGCTCTCGGACGCGTTCCGGGGCGAGCCCATCGCGCGCTTCGACGAGGCGGCCAGGCTGCTGCGGGAACGCGGCACGATGGCCAACGTCGAGATCAAGCCCGCGCCCGGGATGGACCTCGAGACGGGAAGGGCGGTCGCGTCGCTCGCGCAATCCCTCTGGGCGGGGACGACCGCGCCGTTGCTCTCCTCCTTCTCCTTCGAGGCCCTGATGTCGGCGCGCGAGGCGGCGCCGCAGCTTCCGCGGGGGTTCATCGTCGGGGAACCGACGGGCGCCGATTTCGAGCGGCTGCGCGAGCTCGAAGCCGTATCCCTGCATTGCTCCCGGAAGGCCGCCACCCCTGAGCTTCTTGCCCGGGCGCACGCGGCCGGTTGCCGGCTTCTCGTCTGGACCGTCAACGACCCGCCGGAGGCGAAGCGGCTGCTCGCTTGGGGCGCAGACGGGATCATCACCGACAACCTGCGCCAGTTCGCCGCGCGGTTCCCCGACCTGCTGTAGCGGGCGCCCGTTCCATCAGGACCTTGCGCGCCATAGTTGAGGCGCCTCTACAGGAACTGTTGCCAAGGCACTGATTTCGTGCCTAATATGGCTTCAAAACTCCGCAAGGCCCCCGGCATTGCCGGGCGGCCCCCTCGTCCAGGAACATTTCCGGCAGGCTCCCGTGGCCCGAATCGCGGTCTTCAACCAGAAGGGCGGCGTCGGCAAGACGACGACGGCGCTCAACCTCGCGGCCGCCTTGGCGGCGCGCGGGGCCACACCCGTCGCCATCGACCTCGACCCCCAGGCCCACCTGTCGGCCATCGCCGGCGCTTCCGCGGCCTCGTCCGACGCGAGCATCTACGCCTTCTACCGCGACTCGCGGCCGCTCTCGGCCCTCGCGGTCGATTCGCCGCTCGGTTGGCCCGTGATCCCTTCCCACCTCGAGCTCGCCAAGGTCGACACCCAGTTCGGCAAGGGGCCCAACGTCCTCAACCGCCTGCGCGCGGGCCTCGTGCGCGACCGGCTGGGGGAGAACTGCTGCGTGCTCATCGACTGCTGTCCCATGCTGGGGGTGCTGTCGCTTTCGGCCATCTTCGCCGCCGACCGCGTGCTCGTGCCCGTTTCCGCGGACTACCTGGCCGTCAAGGGCGCGATGCAGGTCGAGCGCACGCTCAACGCGCTCGCGCGGGTGGTCGGGCGCAGGATCGAGCGGCGCTTCGTGATCACGCGCTTCGACGGGCGGCGCAAGATGTCCTGGGACATCCTGGAGACCTTCCGCAAGCGCTTCGGCGCGGACCTCGCCGAAAGCCGGATCTCGGAGAACGTGAGCATCGCCGAGAGCCCGTTCAGCGACCGCGACGTGTTCGCCCACGCGCCCTCGAGCCGCGGGGCGGCCGACTACGCCGCGCTCTTCGAGGAGCTGGAAGCCGCCGGGTTCTTCGGCGCGGTGGACGCGGGCCGCGGCGTGCTGGCGGCCGTCGCCTAGGGTCCTTCCGGCTCGCCCCGGCGGCCCTCGTCCGCGATGAGGGAGATGACGCCCTCGACGTCGGAGGCGTCGGCGGGCGCCGCTTCCGCGAGCTCGCGCGCCTCCAGGACCGTGCAGTGGTGGTAGACCTGCCGGAGCTTGCGCTCGGCTTCGTCGCGGTCGCGCCCCTGGATCGTGAGGTTGTCGACGACGGAGCCTCCGCGCGTCCGGATGCGGAAGCCGTACTTCTTCATTTCCACCGGCAACATGGCGCCTCCCGGGGCGGGCCCCGGGGCGCCGTCTACGCGGCGATGGCCTGGGGCGTGCGAAGTTTCGCGTCGAGGTCCCGGAGCGCCGTCCGGAGCCCTTCCTCGACCACCGGGTGGTAGAAGGGCATCTCGAGCATCGAAGCGACCGTCATTCTGTTCGCTGCGGCCCACGCGAGCAAGTGCCCGATGTGCTCGGCGGCCGGCCCGGCCATCTCGGCGCCGAGGAAGCGTGCGCTGGCGCGGTCGGCGTAGACGCGCAGGTGGCCGCGGTTGCGGCGCATCACGCGCGAGCGTCCCTGGTCCTCGAACGACGCCTCGCCCGCCTCGAAGGTCCCCGGGACGAGCTTCGCGAAGCCCTCGCCCACGATGGCGATCTGCGGGTCGGTGAACACGACGGCGAGCGGGGTCCGGCGCTTGCCGGGCTGCACGTCCGGATGGCGCGCGGCATTGTCGCCCGCGATGCGGCCCTCGTCGGCCGCCTCGTGGAGCAGGGGGATGAAGTTCGAGGCGTCGCCCGCGATGAACAGGTTCGTGTCGCCCACTCGCAGCGTCCGCGGATCGAAGCGCGGGACGCCCGCGGCGTCGAACTCGAGCCCCAGGGCCTCCAGGCCCAGGCCATCGACGTTGGGCCGGCGGCCGGTGGCGGCGAGCGCGTAGTCGAAGGACTCGGTGCGCACCGCGCCGTCCAGGCGCGTGTACTCGACCTCCACGCCGTCCGTGATCCGGGTGACGCGCTTCACGTGCGCGTCGGGGTCGACGTAGAGCTCTTCGGAAATCGACTTCAGGAAGGACTCGCGCACGACCGGGTCCGCGAGCGGGCCCACGCGGCCGCCGCGGCCGAGCACGACCACGCGCACGCCCAGGCGGGAGAGGGCCTGGCCGAGCTCCAGCCCGATCACGCCGGGGCCGAACACGGCCACGGAACGGGGCAGGGTGTCCCAGGCGAAGACGTCGTCGTTCACCAGCAGGCGGTCGCCGGCGCCTTCCAGGATGGAGGGAACCACGGGCCGCGAGCCCGTGGCGATCACGATCGCGCGCGCCGACACGCGCGTGTGGCCGTCGACGTCGAGCGTGTGGCGATCGAGGAACCTCGCCCTGCCGGCGATGCGGTCGGTGGCGGGGATCCTCTCCACGCCCTCGACCACGAAGCCCACGAAACGGTCGCGCTCCCGCTTCACGCGGTCCATCACCTCCCGGCCGTCCACGCGCTTGGCCCCCTCGACGTGGACGCCGAATCCCGGCGCCTCGTCGATGGCGTGGGAAGCCTCGGCGGCCGCGATGAGGAGCTTGGACGGCATGCAGCCGACGCGGGCGCAGGTCGTGCCGTAGGGGCCGGATTCGACGATCACGGCGCGCGCGCCGCGGGCGCGGGCGGCCCGGTAGGCGGCGAGCCCGGCGGTTCCGGCGCCGATCACGGCTACGTCGACGGTGAGGTTCTTCATGGCGTTCTCCAGGTTCGGAATCGCGGGCCGGCCGGCTGGCCGGCCCGCCGTCGCGGAGCCTACGCGGCGAGCTTCTGGCTCGAGGCGAAGTACGCGGCGAGGTCGTCGGCGCCCCCGATGTGGCGGCCGCCGATGAACACCTGCGGGGCGGTGCCGCGGCCCGAGACCGCGCGGATCGTGGAGAAGGTGACGGCCTTGCCCAGCGCCACTTCCTCGTAGGCCACGCCGTTCGCCTCCAGCAGCGCCCGCGCGCGCGCGCAGTGCGGGCAGCCGGGCTTGGTGAAGATCACGGCCGGCTCGGGCGCCTTAGCGGCGGGCGCGAGGTAGCGCAGCATCGTGTCGGCGTCCGAAACCTCGAACGGGTCGCCCTCCTTCTCCGGCTCGATGAACTGCTTCACGATGACCCCGTCCTTCACCAGCATCGAGTAGCGCCACGAGCGCTTGCCGAAGCCCAGGCTCGCCTTGTCGACGAGCATGCCCATCTTCTCGGTGAACTCGCCGTTGCCGTCCGGGATGAAGGTGACATTGGGCGCGTCCTGGTCCTTCTGCCACTCGGCCATCACGAAGCCGTCGTTCACCGACAGGCACACGATCTCGTCCACGCCCAGCTTGGAGAACGTGGGCGCGAGCTCGTTGTAGCGCGGCAGGTGCGTGGCGGAGCAGGTGGGCGTGTAGGCGCCGGGCAGGGCGAAGACGATCACCGTCTTCCCCGCGAAGATCTGGTCGGTGGTCACGTCCTTCCACTGGTTGTCCTGGCGGGTGCGGAACGTGACGGCGGGAACGCGCTGGCCTTCCTTGTTCTGAAGCATGGGGTGTCTCCGGGTTGGTCGATAGGTGAATGTCGGCACTTTATGGGGTTGCAATTGATTCGTCCAATTAATTATGGATATAATTGCCATAGACAACCCCAATCGAGATGTCCATGACCCTCACCGAGCTCAAGTACGTCGTCGCGCTGGCCCAGGAGCGCCATTTCGGCCGCGCCGCGCAGAAGTGCTTCGTCACCCAGCCCACGCTCTCGCTCGCGCTTGCCAAGCTCGAGGAGGAGCTGGGCGTGCGGCTCTTCGAGCGCAACAAGAACGAGGTGCTCGTCACGCCCATGGGCGAGGCGATCGTCGACCAGGCCCGCCGCGTGCTGGACGAGGTGGGCAAGATCTCGTCCCTCGCGAAGGGAGCCCAGGACCAGCTCGCGGGGGCGCTCCGGCTGGGCGTCATCCCGACGATCGGGCCGTACCTGCTTCCCGAGCTGGTGCCGAACCTGCGCCGGCGCGCGCCCGACATGCCGCTCGCCATCGAGGAGAACTTCACCGGCAACCTCGTGCCGATGCTGCGCGACGGCGAGATCGACGTGGCGATCGTCGCGCTTCCGTTCACGGTGCCGGGCGTCAAAACGCGCGCGCTCTACGAGGAGCCCTTCAGCGTCGTCGTTCCCGAGGGGCACGCCTGGGCGAAGAAGAAGCGCGTGCGGCCCGACGAGCTCTCGGGCGAGAACCTGCTGGTCCTCAACGCGGGGCACTGCTTCCGCGAGCAGGTGCTGGAGGCCTGCCCGGGGCAGTCCAACACCGCGAGCCCCGAGGGGCGTTCCGGCAGCTCGCTCGAGACGATCCGCAACATGGTCGCCTCGGGCCTGGGCGTGAGCGTGCTTCCCGCCACGGCCCTTCAGCCGCGCTACGTGAACAAGCTGGTGGCCGAGATCCCGTTCGCCGATCCCGCTCCCTCGCGCAAGGTCGCGATCGCGTGGCGGGTGAGCTTCCCCCGGCCGAAGGCGGTGGAGGCCGTGGCCCAGGCCGTGCTGGACGTGAAGCTCGGCTGCCTCAGGAAGCTGGCGTCCTAGGGGGTTCCGGTGCGGGCCCGAAGAGCAGTTCCAGGTAGGTGCGGAGGTGGCGCGCCTGCCGGCCGAGCAGCGACTTGTCGCCGAGGGTCCTGGTCATGATGAAGGCGCCCTCGGTGAGCGAGTAGAAGAGGTCGGCCAGGGCCTCCATGTCGACTTCGCGCCGCGGCGGGTAGCGCGCGGCGACTTTCTCGAGCGCTTCGAGCATCACGCGCCGCCACAGCAAGGTGGAGTCGCGCAGGACCTCGAGCGTGGCCTCGTCGAAGAGCTTCGCCTCGTAGATGTAGGAAGCGAAGAGGCACCCCCCGAAGGGCTCCTGGTGCGAGGCGAATTCCTCCTCGAACAGCGCGATGAGCAGCAGCACCTGCTGCAGCGGGTCCGAGGAAAGCTTGCGGGCGCGCGCGAGGCGTTCGTCCAGGTGCGCGCGGTCCAGGGCCGCGTAGCGTTCCACCAGTGCGCGGGCCAGGTCGGACTTGCTCGTGAAATGGTGGAAGAAGGCCCCCTTCGTGATACCCGCGCGGCCGACAACGGCATCCACCGTGGTGGCGGCGAAGCCATGGTCCAGGATGAGCGCCTGCGCGGCGTCCAGGATCTTCTCGCGGGTTCTTGTCGGGTCCCGGACCCGAGGCGTGTCGGCAGGTGTGTCCATCTCGTACCGTAAGGTATGTCAGGCATGGCTAATATTCAAGGGGTTATGACAAAAAGTCCATGAATTTGGCTTGCAACATACCAACTGGTCGGTATAATCGCGGCTTTTCCATTTCCGGAGGAACCATGCTCGAGGACGCCCGCGGCCTGCTCACGGCCGCCACCGACCCACACGCGATCGAGGCTTACGAAAGGGCCCTCGCCGACCTGCAGACTTTCCGGGGCGACCCCCTCGCCCACGTCGACGCGGCCATCGCCGCCGATCCGGGCTGGGCTGGCGGCTACGTCGCCAAGGCCTTGATTCTCATGACCCTGTTCGAGCGGCGCTTCGCCCGCGACGCGCGGGGCGCGCTCACGGCCGCCAAGGCCTTGCTCGTCGGCGCCACGGCGCGGGAGCGCGACCTCTGGGCGGCCGCGGATCTCTTGGCCAAGGGGGACTGGCACGGGGGCACGGATGGCCTCGAGCGGGTGCTCGCCGAGCATCCGCGGGACGCGCTGGCGCTCCAGGTCGCGCACTTCATGGACTTCTTCCGCGGCGACAGCCTCAACCTGCGCAACCGCGTCGCGCGCGTGCTGCCGCACTGGTCGGAGGCCGTTCCCGGCTACCCCTACGTGCTCGGAATGCACGCCTTCGGCCTCGAGGAATGCAACCAGTATCCCGAAGCCGAGACGATGGGGCGCCGCGCGCTCGAGCTCGCGGATGACGACAGCTGGGCCATCCATGCCGTGGCCCACGTGATGGAGATGCAGGGGCGCATCGACGAGGGCATCGCCTGGCTCGAGGAGCGCCGCCCCGCGTGGGCCGCTCCCGGCAACGGATTCGCGTACCACAACGCGTGGCACCTCGCGCTCTTCCACCTGGACCGCGCCGACCACGCCGCCGTGCTGGCTCTCTACGACGAGTGGCTCGCCGGCGCCGGCGCGATGGCGCTCTCGCGCGTGGACGCGACCGCGCTCCTCTGGCGCCTGATGCTCGAGGGTGTCGACGTCGGGGCGCGCATCGGGGCGATGGCGGACGCCTGGGAAGCCGACCTCGACGCGGAAGGCGGCTTCTACGCCTTCAACGACTTCCACGCCGCGCTCGCGCTGTCCCAGGCGGGCAGGACGAAGTCGCTGGAGCGCCTCATGGCCATTGCCAACCGGGCCGGCTCGGCCCAGGATGCCAACGGCGAGATGGAGCGCCGGGTCGGCCTGGGCGCGTGCAAGGCGGTGATCGCGCTCTGCGGCGGCCGCCCGCGGGAGGCGGCCGAACTTCTCGCCGGGATTCGCGACGGCGCCTCGCGGTTCGGCGGCAGCCACGCCCAGCGGGACCTCCTGACGCTCACCCTCGTCGAGGCGGCGACGCGCTCCGGGCAGCCGGCGCTCGCCGTCCATTACATCGCGGAGCGCCTGTCGCAACGACCCGGCAACCGCTGGGGCCTGCGACTCATGGGTCGTGCCCGCCAGGCGGTGCCGGAGACCGCGCGTCGTGCCGCACCCGCCCGATCCCTCGCCCTTTCGTGAAAGGAGAACGCCGATGAAGACGACCTCCCGCTCCACCCTCCGTTCCACCAGCCTCGCCCTCGTCGTCTGCGGCCTGCTCGGCTCCGCCGCGCTGGTCGCGCGGCAGGTCGCCGCGGGCGACGACCGCTCCACGGCCGCCTCGGCAGACCCGCTGCTCGAGCCCGGATCGCGCGCCTGCGCGCCGGCGACGGCCGGGCAGCCGCCCCTGCTCCGAAGCCTCATCGTCGCGCGCACCGAGACCGCGCCCTTCCAGTCCGTTCCCGCCAAGGCGGCGGCCGGCGACGTGCCGCTCTTCGAGGACCTGGGCCGCTTCACCTACAAGGTGACCACCGCCTCGCCGCGGGCCCAGGCCTACTTCGACCAGGGCCTGCGGCTCGCCTACGGCTTCAACCACGCGGAGGCGCAGCGCGCCTTCCAGGCGGCGCAGCGCCTCGACCCGGGCTGCGCCATGTGCTACTGGGGCGAGGCCTTCGTGCTCGGTCCCAACATCAACGCGCCCATGGACCCGGCGGCCAATGCGCCGGCACTTGCGGCGCTCGACAAGGCGAGGCGACTCGCGGCCGGTGCCGGCGAGACGGAGCGCGCGCTCATCGACGCGCTGGCCAGGCGCTATTCCGCGGACCCGTCGGCCGAGCGCGCCGCGCTGGACGCGGCCTTCGCCGACGCGATGCGCGCCGTCGCGAAGCGCTACCCGGCCGACGACTTCGTGCAGGTGCACTACGCCGAGGCGATCATGGACACCCAGCCGTGGGACTACTGGGAGGCGGCGGGCGCGAAGCCGAAGGGCAGGACCGCGGAACTCGTGGCCACGCTCGAGGCGGTGCTGCGCCGCAACCCCTCGCATCCCGGCGCGATCCACCTCTACATCCACGCGATGGAGTCGTCGACCTCGCCGGACAAGGCCCTTGCGCCCGCCCGCCGCCTCGCGGCTCTCGTGCCCGGCTCCGGCCACCTCGTGCACATGCCCGCGCACATATACATCCGGCTCGGCCTCTACAAGGAATCCCTCGAGGCCAACGTGAGGGCGATCGCGGTGGACGAGAAGTACTTCGCGAAGTCGCCCTCCGACCCGATGTACCGCTCGGCCTACTACCCGCACAACATCCACTTCGTGATGGTCAGCGCGCAGATGGGCGGCGAGGGCCGGATCGCGCGCGAGGCGGCGGGCAAGCTCGACGGTGTGCTCGCACCCGATGCGGTCGCGGCCATCCCCGCCTTGGAGCCGGTGAAGGCGGCCCCCTACGCGGCGCACGCGCAGTTCCCCGACGCTGCGACCATCCTCGCGCTGCCCGCACCCGATGACCGGCTCGTCCTGGTGAAGGCGATGTACCACTACGCGCGCGCCGTCGCGGCGGCTTCGATCAAGGATGCCGCGGGCGCCCGCCGCGAGATCGACGCCATCCGGCGCATCGAGCGCACGGCGGACTTCAAGCCGTTCGCGGCCTGGGGCGTGCCGGCGCGCGAGATCGTGCAGACGGCGGGCCACGTGGCCGCCGGCCGGCTCGCCGACGCGCAGGGCGACCTCGAAGGCGCCGCGAAGGCCTACGAGGAGGCGATATTCATCGAGGACGCGCTCGCCTACATGGAGCCCGCGTACTGGTACTACCCGGTGCGCCAGTCGCTGGGCTCGGTGCGCCTGCGCCAGGGGCGCCTTGACGAGGCGGAGAAGGCCTTTCGCGACTCCCTCGGGCGGGTGCGCAACAACGGCTGGGCGCTCGCCGGCCTGGCGGAAACCTACCGCAGGAAGGGCGACGCGAAGGCGGAGAGGGCGGCGCGGGAGGCGTACGCGCGGGCCTGGTTCGGGCCCGCGGCCCCCGATCTCGCGAGGCTTTGAGCGGGAAGGGCCTCGCTCCTAGGCGAGGTCCTTCACCAGCGCCGCGCGCGTCTCCGGGCCCACGGGCTCGAGGGAAGCCTTGTAGTTCGGGTGCTCCACGCCGATGGAGAGCGCCACGCCGTACTTGAGCGCTTCGGCCATCTCCTTCGTGAGCTCGAAGCGCAGGAAGTGCACGGCCGAGGTCTTCTCGGCGTTCTCGCGCTCGAGGTCCTCGTCGGCGATGGCCCAGACCCTCGGGCAGCCCTCGACCTGCACCCAGACCTTGTCCTCGATGCCCTTGAGCTGCGACAGGGCGGCCTTGCGGGCCTCCACGTCCTCGTACTCGATGAGCATGGTGGCCTTGAAGTTGCGGCCGTCCGGCACCAGGGGGTTGTAGGCGTCGAGCTCGTCCTGGATGCCGGCCTCCTCGAAGGTCTTCTCGATGCGCAGCATCTCCTGGATCTGGTAGCGGATGGTGAGCTCGTCCTCGAAGAGCAGGGTCACGTGCGGGCCGACGTGCACGGCGCGCGCTCTCTTGTGCTCCAGGACCTTCGCGCGGAAGTCCTTGCGGGACTTGGCGTAGGCCTCGAGCGTCATCAGGGATTCGCGGGTGATCTTGGGCATGGTCGTGGTCGTCATGGCGTTCGTCTTCAGTCCGGCAGGCCGTAGGCCATGCGCAGGAGGGTGATGGGGTGCTTGAGCTCGGCCTTGCCCTTCGAATCGCCCATTCCCTGCTCGATGTGGCGGCCGCCGAGCTGGCAATCCGAGCTGATGTAATCGGGCTGGGGCTCGGCCATCTGGCGGAAGACGGGCTTGCCGATCTTCATCGCCATCTGGTGGAACTCCTTCTTGCAGCCCCAGGTGCCGGAGTGGCCCGAGCAGCGCTCCACGGTGTTCACCGTGGTCCCGGGGACGAGCTCGAGCGCCTCGCGCGTCTTCTGGCCGACGTTCTGGACGCGGGAATGGCAGGGGATGTGGTACGAGACCTTGCCCAGCGGCGTCCTGAAGTCGGTCTTCAGCAGGCCGTCCTTCTGGCGCGCGACGAGGTACTCGAAGGGGTCGAACATCGCCTCCCGGACGGCCCTCACGTCCGGGTCGTCCGGGAACATGAGGGGAAGCTCCTGCTTGAACATGAGGGTGCAGGAGGGGATCGGCGTCACGATCGCGTAGCCCTCGCGGGCCAGCTTCGCGAGCGCCGGGATGTTCTTCTCCTTGCTGGCGGCGACCGCCTGCAGGTCGCCCAGCTCCAGCTTGGGCATGCCGCAGCAGGCCTCCTTCTCGGCGATCACGTAGGGGATCGCGTTGTGGTCGAGGATCTTCGTGAGGTCGTGGCCGATGCCGGGCTCGTTGTAGTTGATGTAGCAGGTCGAGAAGATCGCCACCTTGCCGGGGGTGCGCTCGCCGTCCTTCACCGCGTGCGCCGCGCTGGGGGCCACCCCCGAGCGGAACCTCGTCGTGGCGTACGACGGCACCCAGGCCGTCCTGTCCACGCCCAGCGTGCTCTCCATCACCGAGCGGGCAGCCGGCGACTTGTTGAGCGCGTTGGTGAACTGGGTGACGACGGGGATCGTCGCGAGCGTGCCCAGCCCGTCTGTCGAGGCGAGGAGCTTGTCCTTGAAGGGGACCTTGCCGCTGGCGAACTTCACCGCCTTCGCACGCAGCATGAGGTGCGGGAAGTCGAGGTTCCAGGGATGCGGCGGGACGTAGGGGCACTTCGTCATGTAGCAGACGTCGCAGAGGTAGCACTGGTCGACCACCTTCCAGTAGGCCTCCTTCGCGACCCCGTCCACCTCCATCGTCGGGCTCTCGTCGACGAGGTCGAAGAGCGTCGGGAAGGAGCCGCAAAGGCTCACGCAGCGCCGGCAGCCGTGGCAGATGTCGAACACGCGCTCCATCTCCTCGAAGAGCTTGCCGGAGTCGTAGAACTCGGGGTTCTTCCAGTCGAGGGGATGCCGGGTGGGGGCTTCGAGGCTGCCTTCTCTCGTGCTCATGGCACTAGCGTCCTTGCGGTTTCACCAGAAAGAAGGGGCGGTTGCCCGCCCCTTTCCATTCGCGTTTCGCGATCGCGATCGTCCGGTCAGTCGACCAGCGCGTCCAGGGCCTTCTGGAAGCGGTTGGCGTGCGAGCGCTCGGCCTTGGCCAGCGTCTCGAACCAGTCGGCGAT
>JAHCLE010000369.1 GCA_026125445.1 Burkholderiales bacterium | reverse complement strand
GTATCCGTTTACCGCGCCCAGCGGCGCCGCCTGGGCGTGAAGCGGCCTGAGGGCGGGTCGCACCTCGTCAGGCGGCGCCGCTGGGCGCGGAGGACGATCAGGTCGCCGGCGCCAACGGGAGATCGAGGTCGATCGGCCCCGGAGCGAGGACGGCCTGGCGCAGCAGGTCGAAGACGTCGAGGTGCAGGTTCCGGCCAGTGCGCGCCACGGTGGTGATCCGCTCCTGCGCCCGCGCCCCGCGCTCGGTGCGGTTGCAGCCGGACAGCTTCCGCGCGAGCACGGCCGGGCGGATCTCGGTCTCGGCCGGCCAGTTCGTGGCGGCGAGCCCCGGGACGTCGAGGAACGTGAGCAAGTGAGGGCGCTCGGCCCTGAGGTGCTTCACGAAGCGGGCGTTCAGGGCGTACGCCGGCCTCCAGCTCAGGAGCCAGTCGAGTTCCGCCTCGATCTTGCCCTTGAGCGAGAGGAAGCCGTGCGGCGTGAGCCGTTCTCGTCGTTCTCGAAGAGCGAGCGCCGCGCGGAGCGTCCGCAGGACCGCCGTCGAGAACTTCGCCGCCCCCTGCTTCGCGACGTGCAGGATCTCCCTCGCTCGTCGCATCAGGTGTCCGAGGCAGCTCTGGTGGCGAGCGGCCTCGAACCGGCGGTAGGCCGCCCAGCCGTCGCGGCCGATCACGCCGGCGTACTCGGCGCCGAGGACCTCCTCGGCGATCTCTCCGCCCCGGCTCGCGGCGATCCGGTAGAGGGTCACTGGGCCGGCGACGAAGACCCACAGCCAGCGCCGGTGGCCACCGACGCGCCAGCCGGTCTCGTCCGGGTAGACGATCGGGCTCGCCGCCACGCGCTGCTTGAGGCTCTCGTAGGTGGGGGCCAGCTTCTCGCCGACCCGCATCGCCGCCCGGCAGTATGCGGCGGGGGAGGCCTTGAGGCCGAAGCCCTTCTCGATCAGGTGCGCGACCTTCGCCCAGGAGGGGCCGTAGACCTTGTTCAGCGCCGTCGCGAAGGCGAGCACGTTGGGCCCGAGCTGGACCGCCGCGGCGCCGAGGGCGTCCGAGGTCTGGAGCGGGTGGCGGGGCTGGATCCGTCGGTCGCAGCACGCGCACCGGCCGAGGTGGACGTCGAAGCGACGCGTGATCGGCTGAACCGGCGGCAGGTCGGTCTGGAACTGCTCCGCGACGCGGACCTCCTCGACCTCGCCGCCGCAGTCCGGGCACTCCGGCGGCAGCGCCACGTCGACGACCTCGTCGACCTTCTCCGGCCGCGACCGGTGGCTCTGCCGCCCGTACTCACTCCCAGGCTTCCGGCCCGGTCGCTTGGGGTTCTTCTTCGGGTCGCCCTTCGAGAAGGGGCCTGCCTGCCGCTTCCCGGCCCGCTCCAGCTCCTCGATCCGCTTCAGCAGGCGGTCGACCGTCTCCTCCAGGGTCTTGACCTTCGCCGCGAGCTTGTCGCAGTTCTCGCACTTGGCCGGCGGCGGGGGAGGTGCGGCTTCGTCCACGGCCGGCCCCACACACGCGCGATGCCAGAGCGCAGGTCCTTACCCTGCCATCTGCCCGAGCGCGCGGCCTCGTCAGCATTCGGGATCCGGTGATGCGCTAACGAAACGGACCCGGTAAACGGATAC
>JAHCLE010000368.1 GCA_026125445.1 Burkholderiales bacterium | reverse complement strand
GGGCGTGGCCTCCGAGACGAGGATCTCGCCGCCCGCCGCGCCGTCGCACAGCCGCTTGGCCACGTTCACCGTGTCGCCGAGCACGTCGAAGGCCTTCACCGATTCGCTGCCCAGCAGGCCCTCGATCACGGGCCCGGCGTGGATGCCGAACCCGGCGGAGAGCCCGAACGGGGCGAGCTGCGGCGCCAGCGCCTCGCGAAGCGCGCGCGCCGCCGCCACGGCGGGAGCCGGCTCCGCGAAGACGAGGAGCGCCTCGTCGGCCGTGTACTTGATGCGGATCGGCCAGAAGGGGGCGACCGCCTTCTCGGTGGCCTCGTAGAAGGCGTTGAGCATGCGCACCACCTCCTCGGGGCCCTGGCGCT
Source organism: Burkholderiales bacterium (assembly GCA_026125445.1). Lineage (GTDB taxonomy): Bacteria > Pseudomonadota > Gammaproteobacteria > Burkholderiales > Usitatibacteraceae > FEB-7. The sequence continues at coordinate 1,260 of JAHCLE010000368.1, read as the reverse complement.
CGCTCCAGGCGGTGAATCCCCGGATGTCGAGGAAGACCACCGTGCGGTCGCGCCGGGTCGGCGCGAGGCTCGTCTCGTCGGCCACCGCGCGCTCGAGCACGCGCCGGCCCATGGCGAGCTCGGAGTAGCGCCTGAGCTGCGAGGCGGTCGAGCGCAGGAGCGAGAGGTAGCCGTCGGCGGTGACCTGCGCGACGCCGATGACCGCGCCCAGCGCGAGGAGCGAGGCGGTCACGTAGCCGTGGCTCGCGTCGGCGAAGAACCCGGCGAGCGAGGCGTCCGCGGGATTCGACAGGGCCTCGAAGATCGCGTACATCACCACGATGATGGCCGCGCGCAGCACGTTCTCCGCGAGCGTGGCGGCCACGCGAACGCGATCGTCGCCTGCGCGAAGCCGCACCTCCTGCGCCGCGCCGATGGCCAGCGCGAAGGCCCAGTAGGCGAGGTGGTGGGGCGCGCGGAAGAAGCCGGGCCCCTCGATCAGGCCCTCGACCGCCGTGTAGAAGGCCGGCCCGACGAGGTTGCCCAGGAAGGGCCGCGGCCGCCCGGCGTGCTTCCACGAGCCGAGGAACCAGGCCTGGACGAGGCCCGTGGCGAGCAGCGTGTACGGGTCGGGCGAGCGCACGAACGCGGACCACCCCTCGCGCAGCCACTCGAAGAGGATGTTGGCAAGCGGAAAGTACGCGCTGTTGGAGAGGAACTCCTCGCGGACGGCGCCCGCCCGCGTGCCCTGGAGGCGCGCTTCCAGCGGCGAGGCGGCGCTCACGGCGTGTCGGCGAGGCTGGCGAGGAGCTCGGCCTGGTGCTCGGCCATGAGCGCCCCGGTGAGCTCCGAGAGGTCGCCGTCCATGATCTGGTCGATCTTGTAGAGCGTGAGGTTGATGCGGTGGTCGGTGACGCGGCCCTGCGGGAAGTTGTAGGTGCGGATGCGGTCGGAGCGGTCGCCGGAGCCCACGAGGCTCTTCCTCTCGCTCGCCTCCTTCGCCTGCTGCTCGCGCACCTGCTTGTCCTTGATGCGCGCGGCGAGCACGCGCCAGGCCTGCTCGCGGTTCTTGTGCTGGCTGCGCCCGTCCTGGCACTCGACCACGATGCCCGTGGGCGCGTGCGTGAGGCGCACCGCCGAGTCGGTCTTGTTCACGTGCTGGCCGCCGGCGCCGCTCGCGCGGAAGGTGTCCACGCGCACGTCCGCGGGGTTGATCTCCACGTCGCCCGCGTCGTCGGCCTCGGGCATCACCGCCACCGTCGCGGCTGACGTATGGATGCG
>JAHCLE010000367.1 GCA_026125445.1 Burkholderiales bacterium | reverse complement strand
TCCCTATAGTGGCGAGGTCCATTCCAGGAGACTCGCCATGTCCCGTCGCTTCCTCGCCCCGGCCGCCCTCGCGGCCGCGCTGGCCCTCCCGCAAGTCGCCCTCGCCGCCGACATCACCGGCGCCGGCGCCACCTTCCCGTACCCGATCTACGCCAAGTGGGCCGACGCCTACAAGAAGGCCACGGGCACGGGCATGAACTACCAGTCCATCGGTTCCGGCGGCGGCATCAAGCAGATCACCGCCAAGACCGTGAACTTCGGCGCCTCCGACATGCCGATGAAGGCCGAGGACCTGGAGAAGAACGGCCTGATGCAGTTCCCGGCCATCATGGGCGGCGTGGTGCCCGTCTACAAGCTCAAGGGCATCGGCGCCGGCGAGATCAGGTTCACCGGCGAGCTGCTGGCCAACATCTACCTGGGCAAGATCAAGAAGTGGAACGACGCCGCCATCGCCGGCGCGAACCCGGGCGTGAAGCTGCCCGACGAGAACATCACCGTCGTGCACCGCTCCGACGGCTCCGGCACGACCTTCCTGTGGACCAACTACCTGTCGAAGGCGAGCGCCGACTGGAAGGGCACCGTGGGCGAGGGCACCTCGGTCAAGTGGCCCACCGGCGTGGGCGGCAAGGGCAACGAGGGCGTGGCCTCCTACGTGCAGAAGATCAACGGCTCCCTGGGCTACGTCGAGTACGCCTACGCGAAGCAGAACAAGCTCGCCGCCGGGCAGATGCGCAACAAGGCCGGCAAGTTCGTCTCCCCGGACGACACCTCGTTCAAGGCGGCCGCCGCGGGCGCCGAGTGGGCGAAGACTCCGGGCATGGGCGTGGTGCTGACCGACCAGGCGGGCGAGGCCAGCTGGCCGGTGACGGGCGCCTCGTTCATCCTCGTCCACAAGTCGCAGGACAAGCCCGAGGCCGGCCGCGAAGTCCTCAAGTTCTTCTCCTGGGCGTTCTCCAACGGCCAGAAGATGGCCGACGAGCTCGACTACGTGCCGATGCCGGATTCCGTGATCAAGGTGATCCAGGCGGAGTGGAAGAACGTCAGGGACCCCTCGGGCAAGCCGTTGTTCTGACCGCGGCTTCCCGCCACGTGACGCGATGGGGGCGGTGACGAGCCGCCCCCTTGCCCATTCCCGCTCCCGCCATGGCCACGGCTGCAGAAACGCTCGGGCATACTAGAGGCCCCTCGCCGGGCGAAGCCGCCCGCCTCGCGGGGCCCGGGAAGCCGCCGCCGATGATCCGCAACAACGCCCTGATGGACGCGATCTTCCGCAACGTCACGCGGCTGTTCGCGTTCGTGGTGTTCAGCCTCCTCGCGGCCATCCTCGTCTCCCTGCTGGTCGGCAGCACGCTCTCGCTCGAGAAGTTCGGCGCGGGGTTCCTCGTCAACGCCAACTGGGACCCGGTGCAGGAGGACTTCGGCGCGCTCGTGCCCATCTTCGGCACGCTCGTCACCTCCGCGATCGCGATGACGATCGCCATTCCCGTGAGCTTCGGCATCGCGCTCTTCCTCACCGAGCTCTCGCCGCCGTGGCTGCGCAGGCCCCTGGGCACCGCCATCGAGATGCTCGCGGCCATCCCCAGCATCATCTACGGCATGTGGGGCCTCTTCGTCTTCGCGCCG
>JAHCLE010000366.1 GCA_026125445.1 Burkholderiales bacterium | reverse complement strand
TCTCGATCGACGCGGGCGGCGTGGCCGAGACCTCGCGCCCCACGACGCACGCCGAACCCGCCTTCGTCGAGGAAGGCGTGGTGCACTACTGCGTGCCCAACATGCCGGCCGCCGTCGCCCGCGCCGCATCCGCCGCGCTCTCGGCCGCGGCCCTGCCCTGCGTGCAGGCCCTCGCGGGCAAGGGCATCGCCCGCGCCCTGCGCGAGGATGCGGGCCTTCGCGCCGGCGTGCTGCTGTGGCAGGGGCGCTTCACCCACGAGGGCATCGCCGCCGAGTGCGGCCGCGCCTTCGCGCCGCTCACCGAGGCAGACCTCGCATGAGCGCCCCGGCCGAACAGCGCGCAAGCCCGCTTTCCGATCGAATAGACGCGCTGCTGCCGCAGACGCAGTGCACCCGCTGCGGCTACGAAGGCTGCCGGCCGTACGCGGAGGCCATCGCCCGCGGCGAGGCGGACATCGACCGCTGCCCGCCGGGAGGAGAGGCGGGAATCGCGAAGCTCGCGGCCCTCCTCGACCGCGCCGTGAAGCCGCTCGACCCCGCGTGCGGCGCGTACCAGCCGCCGCAGGTGGCCGTGATCGACGAGGCGCTCTGCATCGGCTGCGTGAAGTGCATCCACACCTGCCCCGTGGACGCGATCGTGGGCGCCTCCAAGATGATGCACACGGTGATCGCCGCCTGGTGCACGGGGTGCGAGCTGTGCCTCCCGCCCTGCCCCGTCGACTGCATCTCGCTCGCCCCCGTGGCGAGCCTTCCCGACCCGGACCTCTCGCGCAACCGCCACGCGTTCCGTGCCTTGCGCCTCTCGCGCGAGGAAGAGGAGCGGGCCCGCACCCTGGAGGAGTACGAGTGAAAGCCGAAAAGGTCGCCGAGTTCTTCCGCATCCTTCGCGACGCGGACCCGGAGCCGAAGAGCGAGCTCGAATACGGCTCGCCCTACCAGCTCCTCGTCGCGGTGGTGCTCTCGGCGCAGGCCACCGACCGCAGCGTGAACCTCGCCACCCGGACGCTCTTCCCGGTGGCCGGGACGCCGGCGGCGATGGTGGCGCTCGGCGAGGAGCGGCTCCGCGAATACGTGAAGACCATCGGCCTCTTCCGCACCAAGGCGAAGAACGTGATCGCGCTCTCGCGCGTCCTCCTGGAGCGGCACGGCGGCGAGGTGCCGCGGCTGCGCGAGGCGCTCGAGGAGCTGCCCGGCGTGGGCCGCAAGACCGCCAACGTGGTGTTGAACGTCGCCTTCGGCGAGCCCACCATGGCCGTGGACACGCACATCTTCCGGGTGGCCAACCGCACGGGGCTGGCACCCGGGAAGGATCCCCTCGCGGTCGAAATGAAGCTCCTGAAGGTCGTGCCCGGGGAGTTCCGCCAGCACGCGCACCACTGGCTCATCCTGCACGGGCGCTACACCTGCCTCGCGAGGACGCCGAAATGCGGCGGGTGCCCCGTCTACGGGCCGTGCGGCTGGAAGGACAAGGCGAAGCTCGGCACGCCCCCCGCGCCGCGCAAGTCGCGGCTGCCGAGATGAGCCTCTTCAATCCCACGCGCGACGAGGTGCGCGAGTTCTTCTTCGGCCTCTGGGCGAAGTCGCGCGCGGGCGAGGCCCTCACGCCGCTCGAGTCGATGGCGCTCGCGATCG
>JAHCLE010000365.1 GCA_026125445.1 Burkholderiales bacterium | reverse complement strand
AGCTTCGTTCCCCTCACGCTCCTCGCGCTGGCCTCGCTTCCCGCCGTGGCCGCCAACCCGCTCGACGAGGAGGGCTTCTCGTTCAAGCTCGGCGGCTTCTACTCGAGCGCGGACACCACGCTGCGCGTCGACTCCTCCGGCGGCGCCTTCGGCACCTCGATCTCCCTCGAGGACGACCTCGGCTACGAGAAGGACAAGATGCTGCCGGTGCTCGACGCCGTCTGGCGCATCAATCCGCGCCACCGCATCGAGCTGGGCTACCTGCGGCTCGCGCGCGATGCCCAGAAGACGATCTCCGGCGAGATCCGCTTCGGCGACTCGGTCTTCCCGGTGAGCACGAACGTGAACTCGCGCTTCGACTCCGACGTCTGGCGCCTGTCCTACGGCTGGTCCTTCTACCGCGACGGACCCAACGAGCTCTCGCTCCTGCTCGGCCTGCACACGACGGCGTTCAAGGTGAAGCTCGAGGGCTCGGGCGGCACGGTCTCGGAGGCGGCCGACCGCACGATCCCGCTGCCCGTCATCGGCCTGCAGGGCAGCTGGGCGCCCGCTCCCAGCTGGCGCGTGAACGGCTACGCGCAGGTCTTCGCGATCGAGTACGGCGACTACGAGGGCAACCTGGTGAGCGGCGCCCTGAACGTCGAGTACCGCTTCGAGCGAAACTACGCGCTCGGCGTCGGCTACATGTTCAACGACTACGGCATCGACGTGACCAAGGGCCGGCTGCGCGGCAGCTTCGACTACAAGTTCTCCGGGCCCGTGGGCTACGTGACGGTCGGCTTCTAGGGCGCTGCATGGCCCTGCGGCGCCCGAAGACGACCGGCGCCGCCGCGGCCCGCGAGCCGGCGAGGCACCGGCCCGTCCTCGTCACCGGCTTCGAGCCCTTCGGCGGCGAGGACACCAACCCTTCCTGGGAGATCTGCCGCGTCCTGCCCGGCGCCATCGGGCACGCGCGCATCCAGACGGTCCGGGTTCCGACGGAGTTCCGCCGCGCGATCGAGGTCGTGGCGGCGGCCATCGAGGAGCTGGAGCCCGCCGTCGTGATCCTCCTCGGGCAGGCGGGAGGGAGGGCGTGCGTCTCCGTGGAGCGCGTGGCGATCAACGTGGACGACGCGAGGATCGCCGACAACGCGGGGCTGCAGCCCATCGACGAGCCCATCGCGGCGGCCGGCCCGCCGGCCTACTTCGCCACGGTCCCCATCAAGGCGATGCTCGCCGCCATCCTCGAGGCGGGCGTGCCCGCCCAGGTGTCCAATTCCGCCGGCACGTTCGTGTGCAACCACCTCTTCTACGGCACGCTCCACTTCCTGGCCGCGAGCGGCCGCGACGCGCGCGCGGGATTCATCCACGTGCCCTGGCTGGAAAGCCAGGCCGTCGCCCGGCCGGGCGAGCCCGCCATGGCGCTCGCGACCATGGTGCGCGGCGTGGAGGCGGCCATCGCCGCCGCCCTCGCGACGGCCGAAGATGTGAAAATGGCGGCCGGCCAGCTCGACTGAATGCCCTCCCGACCATGACCGACCGACCCCTCTGGACCCCCGCGCCCGAACGCGCGGCCGCCACGCAGATGGCCTCGTTCATCGACTTCGTGAACGAGCGCCACGGCACCGCCATCGCCGGCTACGCCTCGCTGCAC
>JAHCLE010000364.1 GCA_026125445.1 Burkholderiales bacterium | reverse complement strand
CGTAGTACGTATGAAGTGACCGGCTCCGATCGCGAGGTCGTGAGCTGCCCGTTAGGCGCCACGCAGGTGCGGACGCTATGCGTCCTAATCGCGGGTTAGCGCTTTCGCGCCAGAGCCGCATGCGAAGGGAGCCGGTCGTGGAAGGATCTATCACCTGGGTGGGCATCGACGCGCATAAGAAGACGCTCGCCGTCGCGGTGCTCGCGGCAGGCGCCGTGAAGCCGGAGGAGTTCACGGTCGACAACGACGAGCGATCGATCCGGAAGCTCGTTCGACGCCTCGACCGCGACGCACGCGGTCGCGAAGTTCGTATCTGCTACGAGGCGGGGACATGCGGATACACCTTGCAGCGCCGGCTCGAGGCGAGCGGCAAGGTCGTGTGCGAGGTCATCGCGCCGTCGCTGATTCCGGTGAAACCCGGCGAGCGCATCAAGACCGACAAGCGCGATGCACGAAAGCTCGCCGAGCTCTATCGGGCGGGGGTGCTCACGACCGTGTCACCGCCGAGCCCCGAGCAGGAGGCGATTCGCGATCTCTGCCGATGTCGCGAAGATGTACGCGCCGACCTCGGACGCTGCCGTCATCGCCTCGTGAAGATGCTGGTTCGACGCGGGTTCGTCTTCAATTCAACGAGCAGACTCTGGAGCGAAGCGCATCGTCGTTGGCTGAAGGCGGTGGTCTTCGACAACGAGATCGACCGAACGGTCATGGCGGAATACATGCTCGCGATCGACCAAACCGAGCGTCGGCTCCGCGCGATGGATGACGAGATTGCGAAGGCAGCCCAGCTTCCGATCTATCGCGAGCACGTCGCGTGGCTGCGTTGCTTTCGCGGAATCGACACCACGATCGCCATGATCTTCGTCGCCGAGATGCACGGCCTCGAGCGCTTCGAGTCGCCGCGCGCGCTGGCGGCCTACTTGGGGCTCGTTCCCAGCTTGTACTCCAGCGGAGAGTCCGCAACGCGCGGTGGCATCACCAAGACGGGCAACGGCCACATTCGTCGAGCGCTCATCCAAGCGGCCTGGCAGTACCGTCATCGCGCGGCCATCGGACCCAAGCTGCGTGCGCGCCAACAGGGCCAGCCGGCACGCGTCGTGACGATCGCCGATCAAGCACAGCGCCGGCTCACCGGTCGCTATCAGCGCCTCACCGCGCGCGGCAAGATGCCGACCAAGGTCGTTGTCGCGATCGCGCGCGAGCTCGTCGGCTTCCTCTGGGCAGCGCTACGCGATGACCGCGAAGCCGCGCGTCACGGCGCTCGCAGCTCGGCACAAGTTGAAGGTGCCAAGGCGAGCGCCGCGCCGCGCTCATCGACATGCGCCAAGATCAAACCACCGTCGAAGACCGAAGTAGGCCAGCGCCGCGAGGCACGGAAGGAGAAACGCGCGGTCTGATCATGCGACAGGGCCCACGCCCCAACTCGCGAAAGTAATAGGCGCTCTCTCCCGACGAAGAACGATCATGCGGCTCTGCGGCTCCGCCGTAACCCGCGAATAGCGGTGTGACTCGTCGTCGAAGCGCCCTCCGTCGCTGGTCTACTTCGGTCCTCGACAATTCTCTGCTTCAGGAGCTCGAACACGAAGACGTAACCAGAAAACTCGTGGCGCCGCTTGACAGGGTCACTTCATAGCGATCAG
>JAHCLE010000363.1 GCA_026125445.1 Burkholderiales bacterium | reverse complement strand
GTCCACCTTGCCATCGGGCGTGCGCGGGAGGTTGGCGAGGTCCAGCGTGGAGACGCGGAAGAGCTCCCCCGCGCCCTCGGCGTCGCTCGCCGTGATGATGGGCGTGTTGACCCACACGAAGCCGCGCTCGTGGAAGAAGCGGTGGATCGCCATCGCCAGCGTGTGCCGCACGCGCGTGCAGGCGCCGATCACGTTGGTCCGCGGCCTCAGGTGGGCCACCTCGCGCAGGAATTCCATCGTGTGCGGCTTGGGCTGGATGGGGTAGGTGTCGGGGTCGTCCACGCGGCCCACCACGCGGACCTCGAGCGCCTGCATCTCGAAGGGCTGGCCCTTGGCGGGCGAGGGCACGATGTTGCCCACGGCCTCGACGGCGCAGCCGGCGGTGAGGTGCGCCACCTCGGTCGCGTAGTTGGGAAGCGCGTTGGTCGCGACGATCTGCACCGGGTGGAAGCAGGAGCCGTCGGAGAGGTGCACGAAGGAGAGCCCCGACTTGGAGTCGCGGCGCGTGCGCACCCAGCCGCGCAGCGTGACGGGTTCGCCGGAAGGAGCCTGGCCGGAGAGGATGGCCTTGCAGGAGAGGACTTTCATCGGGGGGCGTTCTTCTTCGATCGGTGAAACCCGAATTCTAAGGGAACCACGAAAAATCTCCCCTCTCCCGCTTGCGGGAGGGGGGTCGGGGGTGAGGGCGCGCATTTCTCCCCTCTCCCTTGGGAGAGGGGTCGGGGGTGAGGGCAACCATCGCGAAACGGCTCCCCTCATCCCCAGCCCTTCTCCCAAGGGAGAAGGGAGCCGGGGGTGAAGGTCGAATCAGTCACCGGCCTGCGGCGCCGCCGCCCGCCGGCGCCAGATCACGTAGGGCAGCACCGTGAAGGCCGAGATCACGAGGTAGGCGAGCACGGTGGAGATCACCGCCGGCGGCGCGTGGTTCACCGAGGCCACGAGGAGCGCGAGGCCGGGATTGCGCACCGCGCTCGAGATCGCCACGGCCGTGCGGCCCTGGGGCTCCGGCCCGCCCAGCGAGTGCCCGACCGCGAGCGCGAGCAGGGTGATGAGCACGACGCACAGGGCGGCGCGGGGTCCCGCCCCGATGACCACCGGGAAGAAGGTCACGAGCGCCACCACGGCGAGCGTGAGGAAGAGGACCGTCGCGGCGCGCGAGACGGCGAGCCCGGCGCGCGTCGCGAGTCCGGGCAGCAACCGGCGGACGAGCATCCCGAGCCCGAGCGGCAGCAGTTGCGCGAAGAAGACCTGCCGCGCGAGCTCCCGGGGCTCGATGACCGCCTGCCCCGCGTAGTACTCGTTGAGCGCCGCGATCGTGAGGGGCATCGAGACGATGGCGAGCGCCGCCACCGCGATCTGCAGCGCCGGCGCGAAGCCCGCCTCTCCCCCCGCCTCGAGGGAGCGGCGAAGCCCCACCGGCGCCCCCGGGGAGAGCGCCATGAGGACGATCCCCACCATCGCGGCGCGAGGCAGGTCGAAGGCGTCCGTGACAATGACCGCCATCGCCGGCACCGCGACCAGCACGACGAAGAGCCCCTTCACGAGCAGCCGGAGGTGACGCGACGCCCACTCGTACTCCCGGGCCGCGATCTGCAGGCCCAGGTCGAACATGACGGAGAAGATCGCCGCCGCCGCGAGGAGGGTGAAGAC
>JAHCLE010000362.1 GCA_026125445.1 Burkholderiales bacterium | reverse complement strand
TTCGGGGATGACGCGCTCCTGGACGGGAGTCGGGGTGGTGTAGCCCGCCGCGGACACGGCCTGGCAGATGGGGGCCGAGAGGCCCAGGGTAGCGAATTTCATTGCGGTTCTTCCCGCGCGGCCATTCCGGTGGCGGCGCTCGTGCGGCGATTGCGAAATAGCCGCGCCGCCCGTCGTCGGAAACGGGGAACCCGCGAACGCCGGGATCTGAAGGGCGCGCGAAGTCGGCAGGCCAAGACACCGGCACCAACCGACTTTCGCAATCCTTGGGAATGAACCGTGGGGAACTGCTGCGGGAAGAGAAGGATCCTCTTCCGGGGAGGTCAGGGACGATGAACGAAAGCGGCGCAGTCCACGAGGATGCTGCGCCGCACAAACGGCACTATACGCGAAGGGCTCCTGATCACCAAGGGATTTATTTAAGATGGACTCCCCGGTCCCGGCCAGGCGGCGAGTGCGAAAAGACCTATTCCTTGCCCTGACGCTCCTCCTCTGCGCGGCGAGCCTGCCCTCGCACGGCGAGGAGCCCGTCGTCGCGATGGGAAAGCAGCGCGCCGAGCGCTCGACGGTGAAGTGGGGCGCGCGCGACATCCAGCACCCGCTCCTGGGGCCCATCCGGTTCGCGGCCCCGAGGACCGCGGCCGCCATCGCCATTCCGGGCGGCAAGATCCTCTCCACCATCTACGTCTCCTGCCAGAAGGACATCGGCAAGGTGGCCATCGAGCTCAGCAACGCGCCCGATTCGAATCCCGCCGGCGGGCTGCGGCCGACGCAGATGCCCCGTCTCGTGTGCGCCACTCCCGGAAAAGGCGGCGGAAGCCTGGTGAAGAGGGAGATCGATGTGAAATGGGAGGTCCGCCCGCTCGGCGACGCGCTGGCCCGCGGCATCGCGGCCTCCGAGCTGCGCCGGTGCGTCTCCATCGACGTCCTGCAATGGGTCGCGCTGCCCGCCGGCTCCTCGCCGAAGAGCCAGCCGATCGCGATGGAGATCGCGCCCTACGACCGGGCGCTCGATTCCGTCTTCATGGCCTGCGGCGAGGCGAGCGCCTACGCGAACGCGGGTCCGGAGCCGCCACCGCAGCCCGGCCCGGGCGTGCAGCCCTCCCCCGACCCGTGGAAGCCCGCGCGCACCACCACGAAGGGGCGCACCAACCTGCGAGCCGCGACGAGTGTCGATTCCGCGATCGTGGCCAAGCTCGCCCCCGGCACCGCGGTGCTCGCCCGGCAGACCACCCCGTCGTGGTGGGAGGTGAGGCCGCGCAAGGGACAGGGCTTCCGCGGCTACATCCGGGAGGACAGGCTCGCCTTCGAGTGAGCCCGCCCCGGGGATCCGCGCCGCCTCAGGCCCAGTCCTTCGCGACGAGGAAATCCGTGTAGAGCCTCGCCTCCGGCGTGCCCGGCGCGGGCTTCCAGTCGTAGCGCCACTTCACCACCGGCGGCAGCGACATGAGGATGGACTCGGTGCGCCCGCCCGACTGCAGGCCGAAGTGCGTGCCGCGGTCCCACACGAGGTTGAATTCCACGTAGCGGCCCCTCCGGTACGCCTGGAAGTCCCTCTCGCGCTCGCCGTAGGGGGTGTCGCGCCGGCGCAGGACGATGGGCTCGTAGGCCGGCAGGAAGGCGTCTCCCACCGCGCGCTGGATCGCGAAGCA
>JAHCLE010000361.1 GCA_026125445.1 Burkholderiales bacterium | reverse complement strand
CTGACGACCCTGGCCCAGCGCTCGATCTCCCCCTTCACGAAACGGTCGGCCTCCTCGGGGCTGCTGCCCACGATGTCCATGCCCTGCGCCGAGAGCTTCTCCGCGATGGCCGGTACCTTGAGCGCCTTGGCGAGCTCCTCGTTGAGCTTCCTCACGATGGGCGCGGGGGTGGCCGCCGGCGCGATGACGCCCCACCACGCGAGCGCCGAGAACCCGGGCACGCCCTGGTCGGCGACGGTGCCCACGCCGGGCATCGAGGCCGAGGGCTTCGCGGAGGTGACCGCGAGCGCGCGGACCTTGCCCGCCTTCACGTGCGGGTTCGCGAGGAACACGGTGCCGATGGCGAGCGGCACCTGCCCGCCGACCGCATCGGTCATGAGCGGCCCGCCGCCCTTGTAGGGCACGTGCGTGAGCTCCACACCCTGGAGGTTGCCGATCTGCGCGACGGCGAGGTGCCCGAGGCTGCCGGTGCCGATCGAGCCGATGGCCACCGACCCCGGCCTGGCCTTGGCCGCGGCCAGCACGTCCCTGAAGTCCTTGTAGGGCTGCGCCACGTGCGTGACGATCGCCATCGGCGAGGTGCCGATGAGCATCACGTTGGCCAGGTCCTTCGTGGTGCTGAACGAAAGGTTCGGGATCACGGAAGGGTTGACGCCGTGCGTGTCGAACACCACGCCGAAGGTGGTGCCGTCGGGGGCCGCCTGGGCGACCGCGGCCGCGCCGATCGAGCCGGAAGCGCCGGTGCGGTTCTCGACGATGAACTGCTGGCCGAGCGCGGTCGTGAGGTGCGCGGCCAGCACCCTCGCCACCTGGTCGGTGGAGCCGCCGGGCGGGAAGCCGACGATGAACTTGACCGTCTTCGAGGGCCAGGCCTGGGCGTGGGCCAAGGGCGCGGAAACGGCGAGCAGGAGCGCCGCGGCGATCGCGGGAAGGGTTCGGGACTTGCGCATGGTTGCCTCTCGGGATGGACTTCGGAATTCGGGGACCTGGAACACTATCAGAACACGAGCCTCATGACGTGCTCGCCCTCGCTCACCTCGCCCGTGGGCACGAACCCGAAGCGCCGGTAGAACGCCTCGGGGCCGCCCTCTCCCGGCACGAACGACAGGAGCATCGCCTTCGTGCCGGGCCGGGCGCGGGCGTGCTCGATGAGCAGGCGAAGGGCCCGCGTCCCGAAGCCGAGCGACTGGTAGCGCTGGTCGACGAGGAGGCGCCACAGGCCGATGTAGGGCTCGCGCCACCAGTCCTCCGGCGCGCTCTCGGGCGACTGGCTCCAGTCCTCGAGCATCGCGAAGCCGACGGCGGTGCCGCCGGCCGCGATGCCGCGGAACCACGCCTCGGGCTGGAAGTGCGCCTGCGCGATGGACACGGCGACCGGCGCGACGAGGTGCTCCTGGGATGGCGCGACCTTCAGGCGCAGGTAATCGCGGAGATTCGCCTTCGTGATCTCGACCAGCGAGACGGGCGAGTCGCGGCCGGGCTCCAGCAGTTGCGGCACCGGCGCCCCGCCCGTCCTCAGGCCGCCGTCACGAAGGACTGACCGCCGCCATAGCTCGCCAGCTCCCGAAGCGTGCCGCCCTTCGCGACCCTCACGGCGCAGTACTTGAGCTCGGCGATCTTGCCGAAGGGATCCAGCGCGGGGTTGGTGAGGAGGTTC
>JAHCLE010000360.1 GCA_026125445.1 Burkholderiales bacterium | reverse complement strand
GGCCAGGGCGAAGGCCGCCACCGCCAGGGGCAGGCGCGAGCGCGGGCCGTCCGGCCACAGCCAGGCGAGCAGGGCGAAGGGCAGGATCCACCAGGCGGCGGCCGCGAAGTCGTAGGCCAACCCGATCGCGAACGCCGGCAGGGCGAGGCCGGGCCAGGCGAGGGACCAGTCGCCGTTGAAGACGAGGAGCGCCAGGCGGGTGGCGAAGCTCACCGCGACGAAGGCGGCAAGGGCGATGCCGGCGAGGGCGAAACGGCCGGGGAAGAGCCGGCGAAACAGCGTTTTCATTAGGCGGGAAGGCGGCGGGTGGTCAGGGATCGATCCCCAGCGCCTTCATGAAGGTCGCACACTCGGCCTGGTCGTCGCGCGGAAAGACAGCGAATTATCGCGCTTGTTCCCTGACGTGACGCTGACGAGGATCAGGAACCGCTCCATCGCCTCGCGGGCTCACCCACCCCACGGGCGAGCAGCGTCCAGCCGACGAGGAAGTGCGTGATCGGGCTCACGGCGCAAGGGGCGCCTGGCGGCAGTTGGCGGGAAAGTACTTGTAGGCCTCGATTGCCGCGTTCGTCCCGCAGCGCCATCCGGCGATGGCCTCCGCGGGCCCCGCACGCGCCGTTCCCGCCTCGTCCCGCGTCGCCTCGAAGGTGAGGATCCTGCCGTCCGTGTACGGATGGCCCGTGCGGATCGTCACCTCGATGCGACCGCCGGAAACCCTGAGGCCGGCCGTGTACCGCGTCGGCCCCTCGAAGCAGCCTGCCTCCTTGGCGCTGGCAGGATACGCCCCGCGCTGCTGCACGAACTCGGCGACGCTCGTCTTGCAGGCCGCTGCCGCGGCGGCCGCCTCGCCGACCCTCGAACGCTCGGGAAAGTCCGCGTAGGGGGGGCGGAACACCCACCAGGCCAGTGCGGCCACGACCGCGAGGACCAGGATCCCCGGCCACCACTTCCTGCGCTTCGGCGTCGCGTCGGTCATGGAGCAGGCAGGCCCCGCCTGCCACCTATTCGGGCTTGATCCCGAGGTCGTTCATGAGCTTGGCCCACTTCGCCTGGTCGTCGCGGATGAAAGCCGCGAACTCGTCGGGCCGGTTGCCGGAAGGCTCGCTGCCCAGCGCGAGGAGCCTCTCCTTCACCTCCGGCAGGGCGAGCACGGCGTTGGCGTCCGCGCTCAGCTTCTCGACGACGGCGCGCGGCGTTCCCGCCGGCGCGAGGAGCCCGAACCACCCCAGCGCCTCGTAGCCCGGCAGCCCCGACTCGGCCGCGGTCGGCAGGTTGGGCAGCGTGGAGGCGCGTTTCGCGCTCGTCACCGCCAGGGCCTTGAGCTTTCCCGCCTGCACGTGCGGCATGGCGGTCTGCGCCGGCGCGAACATGAGGTCGATCTGGCCGGCGAGGAGGTCCGTGACGGCCTGCCCGGTGCCCTTGTAGGGGACGTGCAGCAGCTTGATGCCCGCCATGGCGGCGAAGAGCTCGGCCGACAGGTGCGAGGCCGCCCCCGTGCCCGAGGAGCCGAACGAGAGCCCGCCGGGCGCCGCCTTCGCCTCGGCGATGAGCTCCTTCACGCTGCCCGCCTTCACCTTCGGGTTGGCGACGATCACGTAGGCCGAAGCCGACACGAGGCTCACGGGCGCGAAGCCCTTCACGTTCTTCTGGTCGAGGGCGGCC
>JAHCLE010000036.1 GCA_026125445.1 Burkholderiales bacterium | reverse complement strand
CCGCCTACACGACGATCGTGTTCACGATCCAGGTGAGGAACCGCATGCACCTCGCGCAGGTGTTCCGGCGCCTGCGCCGCATCCCCGAGGTCGTGCGCCTCACGCGGCTGAAGAAGAAGCCCGCATGAGCAAGGCCCGCGAGGCGCGGGCCCCGGAAAGCGCGCCGCCCCCGCCCCGCGACGACCTGGTCGCCGGCCCCGCCGTCCGCGCCAAGCTCGCGAAGCTCGGCATCCACTCGCGCTTCGACCTCGTCCTGCACCTGCCCCTTCGCTACGAGGACGAGACGCGGCTCACGCCCATCGCCGAAGCGGGCACGGGCGAGCCGGTGCTCGTCGAGGCCGAGGTGGTGGAGAGCGAGGTCAAGTACCGGCCGCGGCGCACGCTGGTGGTGAAATGCAGCGACGGCCGCTCCGAGCTGTGGCTTCGCTTCCTCAACTTCTACCCCAGCCAGGTGAAGCAGATGGCGCCGGGAAGGCGGCTTCGGCTCTACGGCGAGGTGCGCCCCGGCTTCTTCGGCGCGGAGATGGTGCACCCGCGCGTGCGGGTGGTGGACGAGTCGACGGCGCTGCCGACCTCGCTCACGCCGGTCTACCCGACCACGGCGGGGCTGTCGCAGGCGAACCTGCGCGGCTTCATCGAGCACGCGCTCGACACGCTGCTGCTCGACGACACGCTGGAGCCGGCGCTGCTCGCGCGCCTGGCGCTGCGCGAGTTCCGCGAGAGCGTGCTGCTGCTGCACCGCCCGCCGCCCGACGCGGACCCGGCGAGCCTCGCCGAGCGCACGCACCCGGCGTGGCGGCGCCTGAAGTTCGACGAGCTCCTCGCGCAGCAGCTCGCGATGCGCATCGCCTACCGCGAGCGGCGCGGCAAGTCCGCCCCGCGCATGCCCGACAAGCACGCGCTCACCAATGCGCTGGTGAAGTCGCTGCCCTTCGCGCTTACGCGCGCGCAGAAGAAGGCCTGGGCCACGATCGCCCACGACCTCTCGCAGCCGCACCCGATGCGCCGGCTGCTGCAGGGCGACGTGGGCAGCGGCAAGACCCTGGTGGCCGCGCTCGCCGCCCTGCAGGCCATCGAGAACGGCTGGCAGGTGGCGCTCATGGCGCCCACCGAGATCCTCGCGGAGCAGCATTACCTCAAGCTGGCCCACTGGCTGGAGCCGCTCGGCGTGAAGGTGAGCTGGCTCTCGGGAAGCCTCAAGGCGCGCGCGAAGAAGGCGGCGGTGGAGGCCATCGCGCGCGGGGAGACGCAGCTCGCGATCGGCACGCACGCGCTCTTCCAGGGGGAGATCGCCTTCGAGCGCCTCGGACTGGCCATCGTCGACGAGCAGCACCGCTTCGGCGTCGCGCAGCGCCTGGCGCTGACCGCCAAGGGGGCGGAGCCGCACCAGCTCATGATGAGCGCCACGCCGATCCCGCGCACGCTCTCCATGAGCTACTACGCCGACCTCGACGTGAGCGTGATCGACGAGCTGCCCCCGGGGCGCACCCCCGTGGTCACCAAGCTCGTGGACGAGTCCCGGCGCGACGAGGTGATCCGGCGCATCCGCGCGAGCTGCGCCGAGGGCGCGCAGGCCTACTGGGTCTGCCCGCTGATCGAGGAATCCGAGACGCTGCAGCTGAAGACCGCGCTGGAGACCTTCGAGACGATGAAGGCCACCTTCCCCGACCTCGCCGTGGGCCTGGTGCACGGGCGCATGAAGCCCGACGAGAAGGCGGCCGTGATGGCCGACTTCAAGGCGAAGCGCGTGCAGCTGCTCGTGGCCACCACCGTGATCGAGGTGGGCGTGGACGTGCCCAACGCGACGCTCATGGTCATCGAGCACGCCGAGCGCATGGGGCTCGCGCAGCTGCACCAGCTGCGCGGCCGCGTGGGCCGCGGCACGGCGAGGAGCCTCGCGATCCTCCTGTATCATCAACCGTTGTCGGAGATGGCGCGCGCGCGGCTGAAGACCATCTACGAGACGACCGACGGCTTCGAGATCGCGCGCCAGGACCTGCTGCAGCGCGGGCCCGGCGAGTACCTCGGGTCGCGGCAGAGCGGGGCGCCGTTGCTCAGGTTCGCGGACCTGGAGCGCGACGCCGACCTGATCGAGCTCGCGCGGGACGTGGCGGACAACATGATCACGGAGCGGTCGCACGCGGTGGAAAGGCACCTGGAGCGCTGGCTGGGCCACCGCCAGTTCTACCTCAAGGCATGAAGCGATGGAGACGGCTCGCGCCGCCGCACACGGACCCTTGGCGCCCCTGGCTCGCGTGGCGCGGCTCCCTCACCTGGCGCATCACGGCGCGCGCGCGCGGCTTCCGGGTGCAGGTGGTCCGCCAGGGCCTGCACATTCCCAACGAGGACGAGTACCGCCAGCTGGGCCAGCCGACGCACCGCCGGGCGCTGGTGCGCGAGGTCGTGCTGCACGCGAACGGCCGTCCCGTGGTGCTCGCGCACTCGATCGCGGCCTGGCGCGACCTCTCGGGCGTGTGGCGGGGCCTTCGCGGGCTGGGGAGCCGCCCGCTCGCGGAGGCGCTCTTCACCGATCCGCTGGTGGCGCGCGGGCGGCTGGAGTACCTGCGCATCGACCCGCGCCATCCGCTGGGGCGGCGCGCGCGCCAGGTGTTCGGCCGCGAGTTCGGCGCGCTGTGGGCGCGGCGCTCGCGCTTCGTGAAGCGCGGCCGGCCGCTGCTGGTGACCGAGGTCTTCCTGCCCGAGCTGCTCTCCCTCGGCTGAGGCGCCCATGACGCTCTCCGCGGTGCTCGCGCGGCTGGACGCCTACGAGAAGCTCGTCCGCCTGGACAAGCCCATCGGGATCCTGCTGCTCCTGTGGCCCACGCTCTGGGGGCTGTGGCTCGCGGCGGGGTCCGCTCCCGACTGGCGCGTCCTCTGGATCTTCGTGATGGGCACGATCCTCATGCGCTCGGCGGGCTGCGCGATCAACGACTGGGCGGACCGCTCCTTCGACCCGCACGTCGAGCGCACGCGCGCGCGCCCGCTGGCGGCCGGGACGATCCACCCGGAGGAGGCCGTGCTGGTGGCCGCCACGCTCGCGTTCTTCGCCTTCATGATGGTCGTGTGGATGCTGAACCTCCTCACCACCGGCCTCGCCGTGGTGGCGGCGGTGATCGCGGCGATCTATCCCTTCACCAAGCGCTTCCTCGCCATCCCGCAGGCGTGGCTGGGCATGTGCTTCGGGTTCGGCATCCCCATGGGCTTCGCGGCGCAGCTGGGCGACGTGCCGGCGCTCGCGTGGTGGCTGTGGGTCGCCAACATCTTCTGGACGCTCGCCTACGACACCGAGTACGCGATGGTGGACCGCGACGACGACTTGAAGCTCGGCATCAAGACCTCCGCCATCCTCTTCGGCCGCTTCGACGTGCTGGCGGTGCTCGCCTGCTACGGGACCTTCTTCGCGATGATGGGCGGCATCGGCGCCTGGCAGGGCTACGGCCCGCTCTACTTCGCGGGGCTGCTGGCCGGCGGCGTCATCGCGCTTTTCCACCTGCACTGGATCCGGGACCGCTCACGCGAGCAGTGCTTCCGCGCCTTCCTGCACAACCACTGGATCGGGCTCGCGGTCTTTGCGGGCGTGGTGATGGACAAGCAGTTCCCGAACCCCTTCGTCGGCTAGGAGTCGCGCATGCCCGGCAACCTTGTTTCCCCCACTCCGGTCTGGCTCGTGCCCGGCTTGCGCACCCCCTTCGCGCGCGTCGACGGCGGGCTGCGCGCGCTCGACGCGGTCGCGCTCTCGGTCCCCGTGGCGAAGGCCATGGGCGGGCAGCTCGCGCCCGGTTCGCGCCCCGACCTCATGGTGTGGGGCACCGTGGCCTCCAACCTCGGCTGGAGCAACATCGCGCGCGAGGTCCTCGTGGACGCGGGCCTCGACGGCCACGCGCCCGCATACTCGACGGTGCTCGCCTGCTCGACCAGCATGGTCGCCGCCTTCGAGGCGGCCGTCATGCTGGGGGGCTCGATGCAGCTCGCGCTCGTGGGCGGCGTGGAAAGCATGAGCCGCGTGCAGATCGCGCTCTCGCAGGGGCTCTCGGACTGGATCCGCCGCCTCTCGCAGGCGCGCACCGTGGGCGAGAGGATCGACCGCCTGCTGGAGATCCGCTTCGCCGACGTGAAGCTGCACGTGCCGGGCGTGAAGAACCGCGCCACCGGCCGCAGCATGGGCGAGCACTGCGAGGAGATGGCCAAGGCCTGGAAGATCGCGCGCGAGGCGCAGGACCGCATCGCGCTCGCCTCGCACGAGCGCGCCGTGAAGGCGCTCGCCGCCGGCTTCTTCGACGACCTCGTGATCGCCGCGGGCGAGGCCTCGCGCGACGGCATCCCGCGGGCCGATTCCTCCCTCGACAAGCTCGCGAAGCTCAGGCCCGCGTTCGACCGGGAGGCGGGCACCATCACCGCGGGGAACGCCTCGCCGCTGACCGACGGCGCCGCGGCGCTCTGGGTCGCGACCGAATCCGGCCTCGCTCGCCTGCCCGCCGGGCGCCCGCGCGCCCGTCTCGTGGACTGGGAGATCGCGGCGGTGGACATCTTCAAGGAGGGCCTGCTCATGGCGCCTGCCTACGCCATCCCGCGGCTGCTCTCTCGCCACGGCCTTTCGCTTGCCGACGTCGACCTCTGGGAGATCCACGAGGCCTTCGCCGCGCAGGTGCTGTGCAACGTGGCCGCCCTCGAGGACGAGGCCTTCGTGCGCGAGAAGGCGGGCATTTCCGCCGCGCTCGGCAAGTTCCCGTGGGAGCGCTTCAATCCCAACGGCGGAAGTGTCGCCATCGGCCACCCCTTCGGCGCCACCGGCGCGAGGATCCTCTCGCAGGCGGTGAAGGAACTGGCGGCGATGGGTCCGGGCAAGCGCGCCGTGGTCTCGATCTGCGCCGACGGGGGGCTCGGCACGGTGGCGCTCCTCGAATCGGCCTGACCGTCCGTCCTTCCCATTCCCCCGCAGCGGAGCGTTCCATGACCTACCAGACCCTCGCCGTCGAGCAGCGCGGCGCCGTCGCCCTCGTCACCCTCGACCGTCCGGACAAGGCCAACGCGATGGAGGAGGCCATGTGGCACGAGATCCGCGAGGCGATGCGTTGGGCCGACGCGACCGACGCCGTGCGCGTGGTGGTGCTGCGCGGCGCCGGCAAGCACTTTACCGCCGGCATCGACCTCGCGATGCTTCAGGGCATCGCCGCGCGCATCCGCCACGCGGACCCGGCCCGCGCGAGCGAGAAGCTGCGGCGGCTGATCCTCGACCTGCAGGACACGCTCACCTCGGTGGAGCGCTGCCGCAAGCCCGTGATCGCCGCGATCCACGGCGCGTGCTACGGCGGCGGAATCGACCTGGTCACGGCCTGCGACCTGCGCTACTGCTCGGCCGACGCGCGCTTCTCGGTGAAGGAGATCGACGTCGGCATGACGGCGGACGTGGGCACGCTGCAGCGCCTGCCGAAGCTCGTGGGGGAGGGCATCGCGCGCGAGCTCGCCTACACCGGGCGCGTGGTCGACGGCGCAGAGGCGCAGGCGATCCGACTGGTGAACCGCGTGTTCGACACGCCCGAGGCGCTCGCGGAAGGCGTGCTCGCCATCGCGGAGTCCATCGCGGCGAAGAGCCCGCTCGCCATCCGCGGCATCAAGGAGATGATCACCTACGCGCGCGATCACGGCGTGGCCGACGGGCTCAACTACGTGGCCACCTGGAACGCCGCGATGCTGCTTTCGCGCGACCTCCAGGAGGCCGGGGCCGCCGCGCGCGAGAAGCGCCCGCCCGCCTTCGAGGACTGACGCGCGACGCTAGGCCTGGCGCTTGCTGGCGATCTGCCGCAGTGCCTGCTCGTACGCCTCGGGCGGCTGGCCGCCCTCGATCACGTAGCGGTCGTCGACGACGAGGGTCGGGACGGCCGAGACGCCCCGCTCGTGCCAGAAGCGTTCGCACTGCCGCACCTCGGAGGCGAACTCGTCGCCCTCCGCGATCGCCTTCGCGCGCGCCGCATCGAGCCCCACCGCGCCGGCCAGCTCGACCAGCACGTCCGCCGCGCCCGGGTTGCGCCCCTCGCCGTGATAGGCGCGAAGCAGCGCGCGCTTGAGATCCAGGCCGCGGCCCTCGAGCCCCGCCCAGTGCAGCATGCGGTGCGCATTGAACGTGTTCCACACGTGCTTGCGCTCGCCATAGGCGAAGCCCACGGCGGCCGCGCGCTCGCGGATCCTCGCCTGCGTCTCGCGCACCTGCTCGGCCGTGCGGCCGTACTTGCGCATGAGGTAGGGAACCGTCTCCACGCCCTCGGGGCCCATGTCGGGGTTCAACTCGAAGGGCTCGAAGTGCAGCTGCACGTCCACCTCGTCCTGCAGGCGCGCGAGGGCCTGCTCGAAGGAGGCGAGGCCGATGGCGCACCAGGGGCAGGCGACGTCGGAGACGAAGGCGATGTCGATGCGGGGTCGTTCCATGGAGGCGAAGCGTAACCCGAAACGCGGGCGGCGTTCGCGCACCGGGGCGAAGCCCCCTTGAAACCCGCGCGCACGGGCCCCAATTGCCCAGGGTTCGTACCTCGGAGTGCAGCGCGCGATGTCCTTCTGGATCGTGGTGGCGGTCGCTTTCCTCGTCGCGGGGTGGATCGCCTTCGAGCCGAGGCTCGTGGCGATGCGCCGTGCGCGCCTGCGGGCGCGGACCTTTCCACCCGCGTGGCGCGAGATCCTGCGCCGCCGCGTGCCGCTCTCGCGCCGGCTGCCGCCCGGGCTGCATCGCCAGCTCCTCGGGCACATCCAGGTCTTCCTGGCCGAGAAGCCGATCGTCGGCTGCGACGGGCTCGTCGTCACCGACGAGATGCGGGTCACGATCGCGGCGCACGCGTGCCTGCTCCTGCTCAACCGCCCCGACCACTACTACCCGAGGCTCGCGCAGGTCCTCGTCTATCCGGGCCCGTTCGTCGCCGAGAGGCCGCGGCGCGACGCCATCGGCCTGGTGCACGACGAGAGCCGCGTGCTGAGCGGGGAATCGTGGGCGCACGGGCAGGTGATCCTCTCCTGGCCGGACGTCGTCGAAGGCGCGGCCGTCGCCGACGACGGGCGCAATGTCGTGATCCACGAGTTCGCGCACCAGCTCGACCAGGAGAAGGGCCACGCCAACGGGGCGCCGGAGCTCGCCGGCTTCCAGCGCCACCCGCAGTGGTCGCGCGTGCTCTCGCAGGAGTACGGGGCGCTCGTCGAGCGGCTGCGCCTGGGCGAGGCGGTCCTCCTCGATCCCTACGCCGCCACCAACCCCGCGGAATTCTTCGCGGTGTGCAGCGAGGCGTTCTTCGAGCAGCCGCAGCGCCTCGCCGCGGAGCACCCGGCGCTCTACGCCGAGCTCGGCCGCTGCTACCGCGTCGATCCGCTCGCCTGGTAGGCCGCGCCGCGACGGGCGGCCGGGTTAGAATCGACGCTCTCCTCCCGCCGCGAAAACGTCCCGTGCAAATCGTCTGCCTCGACCTCGAAGGGGTCCTCGTCCCGGAAATCTGGATCGAATTCTCGAAACGGACCGGCATCCCGGAGCTCTCGCGCACCACGCGCGACGAGCCCGACTACGACAAGCTGATGCGCTTCCGGCTCGATCTCCTTGCGAAGAGGAAGCTCGGCCTGCCCGACATCCAGGCCGTGATCGGCGGGATGGGCCCGATGCCGGGCGCGCGCGAGTTCCTGGACGACCTGCGGCTGCGTTTCCAGGTGGTGATCCTCTCGGACACCTTCTACGAGTTCGCCCGGCCCCTCATGCAGCAGCTGGGGATGCCCACGCTCTTCTGCCACCGGCTGGAGGTCGACGAGGCGGGCTTCGTGCGCGACTACCACCTGCGCATGCCCGACCAGAAGCGCGCCGCGGTGAACGCCTTCCGCGCGCTCAACTTCCGGGTGATCGCGGCGGGAGATTCCTACAACGACACCGCGATGCTGGGCGCGGCGCACGCGGGGATCCTCTTCCGCCCACCGGCCAACGTCATCGCGGAATTCCCGCAGTTCCCGGTCACGCGCGACTACGCGGAGCTGATGGGCGCGATAGGAAGGGCGAGCGCGGCGATCTGAGGCGCCTGCGTTCGGCGAGGCCCCATCCGGCGCGGGGCCGCACGCGGCGGCCCGCTATTTCACGATCGACGGCGTGTAGGTGAGCGTCCAGCCGTTGTCCATCCTCATGATGAACGACTGCCTGTCCGGGCTGAAGGTCATCCTGGGATTGCCCGTGTGTCCCATGCCCGCCAGCGACATCATCTTCGGGTCCGGGACCGCGATGCTCTCGGCCACGGCCCTCCGGTCGGCCGCCACGGGACTCAGCGCCTTGCTCGCCGGGCACTCGTTCGCGATCAGGGCGGCCGGATAGGCGCGCGTGCCCTTCAGCTCGAGCAGGTCGCGGTTGGCGACCTTCGCCTCCGTCGCCTCGAAATGCTCGTAATCGCCCTTGAGCACCGGCTTCGCGCAGTTGCCCTTGTCGCGGGTCTCGGCCACGACGGACTTTCCGTTCCTGATCGAGACCGGGCCCGCGAGCTTGCGGCCCCTCGTGTCCCAGTCGAACTCGAGCGCGTAGGAATCGGTCGCCTTGCCCTGCGCGGCCTCGCCGCCCTTGCCGACGGCGACCTGTGTCCAGCCATCGAACCGGGCGTCGACCTTGTAGCGCACGACCTTCACGTTGGACCACTTCTGGATCGCCGCCATGTCGACCTGCTGGGCGGAGGCCGCCCACGGCATCGCGGCCGTCAGTACCGTTGCTACGGTCAACGTCTTTCGCATGCGGATCTCCCTCGTCATCCGGACGTCAACGCCAACAGCGGCCGTGGCGCCGCTCGAGAAGCGAACGATCTTCCGCGGCATTCTGTCCGTGCGGATGCGGGCGGTCAACGATTGTGGCCTCGATGGGAATGTCCGCCAGGCGGGCCTCACCCTCGTGCAGGTCGATGGCATCTGGGCGGCTCGCGCCCGCGAGCGCCCGGCATGGCGAGACGCTTCCCCTGGAAGGGTAGCGTCCCCCTCGGCGTCTACCTGCCGCCGGCGTCCCCGCGCGCGGTAACCGCGGTGAGGATGCCCTGGAGGATCGCGAGCGGCGCCGGCGGGCACCCCGGCACTGCGACATCGACGGGAATCACGTTCTCAACCTTCCCGCAGCTCGCGTAACTCTCGCCGAAGATCCCTCCCGTGCAGCCGCAGTCGCCCACCGCGACGACGAGCTTCGGATCCGGCGTGGCCTCGTACGCGATGCGAAGGGCGTTCTCCATGTTTTTCGCCACCGGACCCGTGACCAGCAGCATGTCCGCGTGCCGTGGGCTCGCCACGAAGCGGATGCCCAGCCCCTCGAGGTTGTAGTAGGGATTGTTGAGCGCGTGGATCTCCAGCTCGCAGCCGTTGCAGGAACCCGCGTCCACCTGGCGGATGGCGAGCGCCCGGCCCAGGAGCTGCAGGATCTCGGCCTGGATCTGCGGCGCGCGGACGCGAAGCTCCTCGTCGGGGACCGGGGCCTTCTCGCTCACGATGCCCGTGCGGGCGATCTGCCGGAGGATGTGCAGCATCAGCAGTCCTGCCCCGAGTAGCTCAGGTTGAAGCTCTTGTTGATGAGCGGGAAGTCGGGAACGATGTTCCCCATCACCGCGTGCTCGATGAGCGGCCAGTTCTGCCACGAGGGGTCGTGCGCGTGGCAGCGGCGGATCATCCCGCCCTCGCCCGCCTCGATGGCGACGAAGGCCTCGCCGCGCCAGCCCTCCACCCAGCCCGCGCCGAAGGCTCCCGGGCGCGCTTTCGGCAGCTCGACGCGCAGCTCGCCTTCGGGGGTGCCCGCCACGATGGCGCGCACCAGCCGAAGGGACTCGAGCAGCTCGTCGAAGCGCACATTTACGCGCGCGGCAACGTCGCCGGCGGCCGCCCCCGCCTTCCTCACCTTGAGCTCGCCGTAGGGTGCGGCCGGGAAGTCGGCGCGAAGATCGCTCGCCTGGCCGCTCGCCCGACCCGCGAGCCCGGTGAGGCCGAGCTTCCTCGCGAGGTCCGGCGTCACGCGGCCCGTGGTGAGGAAGCGGTCCTGCAGCCCCGCGTGCTCGTCGAAGATGCCGCGCAGCTCCAGCGCCTCCTTCTCGATGGCGTGGGAGTGCTCGACCATGCGCGCGGCCTCGCCGGCGTCGAAGCCGTGCGCCACGCCGCCGGGCACCACGAGGTCCATGAGCATCCGGTGGCCGAAGATCGCCGCGCTCTCGCGCAGCCAGTCCTCCTTCAGCCGCATGAACTGGGCCAGCGCGAAGGCGAAGGCGGCGTCGTTGCCCAGCGCCCCCAGGTCGCCCAGGTGATTGGCGATCCTCTCGCGCTCGAGGAGCAGGGCGCGGACCCAGCGCGCGCGCGCCGGCGGCACCGCGC
The DNA here is from genome assembly GCA_026125445.1 of Burkholderiales bacterium. Lineage (GTDB taxonomy): Bacteria > Pseudomonadota > Gammaproteobacteria > Burkholderiales > Usitatibacteraceae > FEB-7. Next base: position 16,860 of record JAHCLE010000036.1, on the reverse strand, counting down.
CCAGGAGCGACTCGGCCGCCTGCGCGTAGGCCCAGGCGAAGGCGACGGTGGAGTCGCCGGAGACCCGTCCCGCCAGGCGGTGGCCGTCGGCCACGGTGAAGGACTCGAAGCGCTTGTCGATGCCCTTGTGCACGTAGCCCAGCCGCTCCTCCAGGCGCAGAACCTTCTCGCCCACGATGGAGAAGCGGAAGTGCCCCGGCTCGATGATGCCGGCGTGGATGGGGCCGACGGGGATCTCGTGCACGCCGTCGCCCTCGACGCGCACGAAGTCGTAGTCGGCGTGCGCGTTGGGCGGCAGCTTCGAGGCGTCGAAATCGCGGCGCAGCGGGAAGGTCCCCTCGGGCCAGGCGCCGTGCCGCAGCCAGGGGCGCGCGTCGGCGGCGCCCGAGGCGCCGATCCCCAGCAGGTCGAAGAGCGCGCGCTGCATGCGCCCGGAGGCCGGGAAGAGCCCCGAGATGTCCGGGTACGAGGGCGCGGAATCCTGGACCAGGAGCTCGACGATCGCGAGCCCGTCCTTCACCGCGTAGGCGGCGTACACCGAGTACTCGTCCTCGTCCTCCGCGAGGTCGCGGTGATCCGCCCCCCAGAGCGCCACCAGTCGCCCGCCCCCCTCGCGCACGAGCCGCGCGGCCTCCGTCCACTGCCACTCGCCGACGGCGGCCATCGCCACCGGCGCATCGCCCGGCAGCTTCTTCCACGACAGATTCAACCCTGGTATCCGCACTTGCTCCGTGACCTCCGTGTCCTCCGTGACCTCCGTGTTGAATCGCTACCCCAACAACCTCGCCGCCTCCTGGTACCACGCCGCCAGATAAGGCGGAATGTAGAGCCCCAGCATCAGCCCCAGCCCCAGGTGCACGAACACCGGCACCAGCGCCGGCTGGTGCGCGAGCGGCTTCATGTGCGTGTCGCCGAAGACCATGGGCTGCACGCGCGAGAACACGGCCGCGAACGCCACCCCCAGCGCCAGCAGCAGGAACGGCGTGGCCCAGGGATGCTCGCGCATCGCCGTGGTGAGGATGAGGAACTCGCTCGCGAACACGCCGAAGGGCGGCATGCCCAGGATCGCCAGCGTGCCGATCATGAGGCCCCAGCCCACCGTCGGGCTCACCTTGGCCAGTCCCCGGATGTCCTCCATCACCTGCGTGCCGGCCTTCTGCGCGGCGTGGCCCACGGCGAAGAAGATGGCGCTCTTCACCAGCGAGTGCACCGTCATGTGCAGCAGCCCCGCGAAGTTGGCGATGGGCCCGGCCATGCCGAAGGCGAAGGTGACGAGTCCCATGTGCTCGATGGACGAGTAGGCGAACATGCGCTTCACGTCGCGCTGGCGCGACAGGAAGAAGGCCGCCACCACCACCGAGAGCAGGCCGAAGCCCATCATCATGTTGCCGGCGAAGCGCGACTCCAGCGCCCCGTCGGCGAGCACCTTGCAGCGCACCACGGAATAGAGCGCGACGTTGAGGAGCAGGCCCGAGAGCACGGCCGAGATGGGCGTGGGGCCCTCGGCGTGCGCGTCCGGCAGCCAGTTGTGCAGCGGCACGAGGCCCACCTTGGTGCCGTAGCCCACCAGGAGGAACACGAAGGCGAGGGACAGGATCGCGGGCTCCAGCTCCCCCTTCACCAGGTTCAGGTGCGTCCACAGGAGCGCGTTGCCCTCCGCGCCCAGCACGCGCTCGGCCGCGAAGTAGAGCAGGATCGTGCCGAAGAGCGCCTGGGCGATGCCCACGCCGCAGAGGATGAAGTACTTCCAGGCGGCCTCCAGCGACGCCGCCGTGCGATACACCGACACCAGCAGCACCGTGGCGAGTGTCGCCGCCTCCATCGCCACCCAGAGGATCCCCAGGTTGTTGGTGGTGAGGGCCAGCAGCATCGTGAACATGAACGCCTGGTACATGCTGTGGTACAGGCGAAGCCGCGGCCCCGTCATCTTTCCCTTCTCGCGCTCGATGCGCATGTACGGGCGCGAGAAGAGCGAGGTGGTGAAGCCCACGAAGGCGGTGAGCGCCACCAGGAAGACGTTGAGCGCGTCGACGAAGAACTGGTCGTTCCAGGCCGTGATCGGCCCGCCGGAGATCACCTCGGCCGTGAGCCAGGCCGAGGCGATGAAGGTCGCCAGGCTGAAGGCGGAGTTCACCTCCGGCGCCGACTCCCGGTCGCCCAGCAGCCACAGGAAGGGGCCGCCCAGGAGGGGGATCGCGAGAAGGATGAAGAAGGAGAGCACTAGTCCTCCTTCAGCTTCTCGAGGTGGTGGATGTCCAGCGAGTCGAACTGCTCGCGGATCTGGAACATGAACACCCCCAGGATCACCATGCCCACCAGCACGTCGAGCGCGATTCCCAGCTCGACCACCATCGGCATGCCGTAGGTGGCGCTCGTGGCCGCGAAGAAGAGGCCGTTCTCCATCGCCAGGAACCCGATCACCTGCGGCACCGCCTTCGAGCGGGTGATCATCATGAGGAAGGACATGAGCACGCAGGCGAGCGCGATGCCCAGCGTCCCGCGCGCGATCGACTGCGAGAACTCCGAGATGGGCAGCGCCAGGTTGAAGGCGAAGACCACCAGCACGATCCCCACCAGCATCATCGTGGGGATGTTGATGAGGGTCTCGATGTCCCACTTCACGTTCAGGCGCCGGATGAGGCGGTGCAGGATCCAGGGCAGCGCCACGACCTTGAGCACGAAGGTGATGCCTGCCGACCAGTAGAGGTGGTGCTGGCCCGTGGCCCAGGCCACGGTGAGGGTGGAGCCCACCAGGGCCATGCCCTGGATCGCGAAGAGGTTGATGAGCGTGACGATGCGCCGCTGCGCCAGCATCGCGAAGGCGATGAGCAGCAGCACCGAGGCGAAGAGGTTGATGACCTGGCTGGTGAAGGCGGACACGGTCTCAGGCCCCCAGCAGCAGGTGGACGAGGATCGCGAGAACCCCGAGCAGGAACGCGGTGGCGAGGAACTCGGGCACCCGGAAGATGCGCATCTTGGCGAGGATCGTCTCGATCAGCGCGAGCAGGAAACCGCCGATGGCGAGCTTCATCGCCAGGACGGGAAGCGCCCAGAGGAGCGCCACGTGGTCGTTCGCCTCGGCGATGCCCCACGGGAAGAAGATCGCGAGCCCCGCGCAGGAGTAGGCGAAGAGCTTGAGGGAGGCGGCCCACTCGATGAGCGCGAGGTGGCGTCCCGAGTACTCCAGGATCAGGGCCTCGTGGATCATCGTGAGCTCGAGGTGCGTGGCCGGGTTGTCCACCGGCACGCGCGCGTTCTCGGCGAGCGAGACCATCGTGAAGGCGAGGCCGGCGAAGGCGAGGCTGGGCAGGATCGTGAACTCGCGGTGGGCCAGCGCCGAGACGGTGGTCGCGAGCGAGGTGGAGCTCGAGATGAGGGAGGCGGTGAAGAGCACCATCAGGAAGGCGGGCTCGGCGAGGAAGCCCACCAGCATCTCGCGCCGCGCCCCCAGCGTGCCGAAGGAGGTGCCGATGTCCATGGCCGCGAGCGAGATGAAGAGCCGGGCCACGCCGAAGAGCCCCACCAGCGCGATGGCGTCGGCGGCCGGGGCCATCGGCATGTTGGTCGAGAGCGTCGGTACGATGAGGCTCGCGAGCAGCATGCAGCCGAACACGACGTAGGGCGTGACGCGGAAGATGGGCGAGGCGTCGTGCGCGACCACGCTCTCCTTCCAGAAGAGCTTGTGCAGCGTCCGGAAGGGCATGGTGAGCGGCGGGGCGCGGCGGTTCTGCAGCCACGCCCGGCACTGGTTCACCCAGCCCATGACCAGCGGCGCGCCCACCAGGGCCACGACCATGGCGACGAGCTGGGCGAGAAAGCCTTCGAGGTTCATGCCTGGGTCAGGAAGAGGAGCGCCACGAGGGTGAGGAAGCTGTAGAGCAGGTAGATCGAGATGCGCCCGCGCTGCAGCATCCCGACCCAGCGCGAGACCGCCTCGGTCGCCGCGGCGATGCGCAGGTACACCCAGGCCCAGAGCGGATCCTCGACGGTGACCCTGTAGCGCGGCGCCGCGTCGAAGGGCGTGGGCAGCTCCCGGTGCATGCGGTAGAAGGGCTCGAAGATCTGGCGGATGGGCTGGCCGAAGCCCTCGGCCGTGTCCTGCATGCGCGCCGTCTGCATCGGGTGGCCGCAATCCCAGGGCGCGGCGCGGCGCAGCCGCCCGTGGTAGAAGCGGCGAACGAGCACGAAGGCAGCCGCGACGATGGCCGCGGTGACCAGCAGGAAGAGGATCGGGCTGTAGGAGGCGCGCTCGGCCGACACCGGGGCGAGCAGCAGCCAGTCGCCGGCGCGTCCGCTCTGCGCGAGGCCCCGGCCCAGGAACGCGTAGGTGATGGGATCGATCACCTCGATCACGGCCACGGGGAAGAGCCCCAGCAGCACGCAGCCGGCGGTCAGCCAGGCGAGGCCCAGGCGCTCGAGCCACCCCGCGTCGTGGGCCTGCGCGAGCTTGTCCTCGCGCGGGCGGCCCAGGAAAATCACGCCGAAGAACTTCACCATCACGTAGCCGGCCAGCGCCGCCACCAGGACGACGCCGGCGGCGAAGATGGGCACGAGCATGCGCAGGTACGGGTTGGGCAGCCCCCCGGTGAAGAGGAAGCCCTGCAGCAGCAGCCACTCGGAGACGAAGCCGTTGGAGGGCGGCAGTCCCGCGCTCGCCACCACCCCCACGAGGCTCGTCCAGGCCACGAAGGGCATGTAGCGCATGAGGCCGCCCAGCTTGCCGAGGTTCCTCTCCTGCGTGGCGTGCAGCACGGAGCCCGTGCCCAGGAAGAGCAGGCTCTTGAAGAGGGCGTGGTTGAGGCAGTGGTAGAGGGAGGCCACCATCGCCAGCGCCGCGAGCGAGTTCATCCGGTAGGCGGCGAACACCATCGCCAGGCCGAGCCCCACGACGATGAGCCCGACGTTCTCGATGGAGGAGTAGGCGAGCAGCCGCTTCATGTCCACCTGCGCCGCGGCGAAGACGACCCCGAAGAGCGCCGTCGCGAGCCCCACCGAAAGGGCCGCCACGCCCCACCACCACAGGGGCGAGCCCAGCAGGTCGAAGTTCACGCGCACCATCCCGTAGATGGCGGTCTTGAGCATCACGCCGCTCATGAGCGCCGACACCGGCGAGGGGGCGGCCGGGTGGGCCTCGGGAAGCCAGACGTGCAGGGGCAGGATCCCCGCCTTGGCCCCGAAGCCGAAGAGCGCGAGCAGGAACGCGCACGACGACCAGAACGGGGAGAGGTTCTGGGCGCGCATGTTGGCGAAGGTGTAGTCGCCGGTGTTGGCCTGCAGCACGCCGAAGCACAGCAGGATCGCGATGGCCCCGACGTGGGCCACCAGCAGGTAGAGGAAGCCCGCGCGCCGGATCTCCGCGATGCGGTGGTTCGTGGTCACCAGGAAGAAGGAGGCGAGCGCCATCAGCTCCCAGGTCACCATGAAGGCGTAGGCGTCGTCGGCGAGCATCACCATCGCCATGCCGACGAGGAAGAGGTGGTAGTGCAGGCACAGCAGCCCCGGCGGCGTGCCCTCTCCCCGCCTGAAATAGCCGCCCGCGAAGACCGAGATTCCCGCGCTCGCCAGGCCCAGCAGGGCCAGGAAGAACGCCGAGAGCGCGTCCAGGCGCAGGTGGAAGGGCAGGTCCGGAAGCCCGATGGCGAGCACCGCGGTCTGCGGCGCGCCGGGCAGGGCGGAGAGCGCGGTGCCGGCGAGCGCCAGGCTCAGCGCCGCGGACAGGGGGAAGAGGACCCGGGCGACGAGCGAGAAGTTGTGGAGCGCGGCCAGACCCGCCAGCCCGACGGCGAACCACGCGACGACGACCGCCATGGCGGCGTCGATCGCGAGGAGCTCCGGCAACTCACCCATCGCGACCGTCAGCGGCGCGGCGGCCGGGCGGTCACACGGTCTCCACGGTTGCGTCGAGGAAGTAGCCCGCTCCCCGCTCGGTGCGGATGAGCCTGGGCTCGTTGGCCTTCTCCTCGATCTTGCGGCGCAGCCTCAGGATCTGCACGTCGATCGAGCGGTCGTAGATGTCGTCGTGCAGGCGGCTCGACTCGAGGAGCTGGTCGCGCGAGAGCACCCGTTGCGGCGCGCGCAGGAAGGCGACCAGCAGGGCGTACTCGCTGTTGGTGAGCTCCACCGCGCGCCCGTCGGGGGCCTTCAGGCGGCGAAGCCCCGTGTTGAGCTCCCAGCCGGCGAAGCGGTAGGCCCGGGCGGTCTCGACGCGGCGCGCGGCCCGCTTGACCTCCGTGCGGCGCAGCACCGCCTTGATGCGCGCGAGGAGCTCGCGCTGGCTGAAGGGCTTGGTGACGTAGTCGTCGGCGCCCAGCTCCAGGCCCATCACGCGGTCCACCTCTTCCTTGCGGCCGGTGAGGATGATGATCGGGATGTCGAGCTTCTCGCGCAGGCGCCGGGCGATGGCGAGGCCGTCCTCGTCGGGTAGCTTGAGGTCCAGGATCACGAGGTCGACGATCTCCGCGCCGAGGACCTTGTCCATCTGCGCGCCGCAGTCGGCGGTGGAAACCTTGAGCTCGTGCTCGACCAGGTAGTCGCGCACCAGCTCGCGGATGGCGGGGTCGTCATCGACGACGAGGATATGGGCTTCCAAGGTTCTTCCGGGGACCGCGAGTCGCAGACGGGGCCATTTTACGCCGGAGACCGTAGAATCGCTTGCAGGGGGAAAAGAACGGCTTGAAAACCACCAGCGAATGGCTCCAATCGGAGGAGGCGCGGCCGGCTCCTTTCGGGAGGGGCGCCGCGCTCCTCGCGGGCTTCGCCGTCGCCTATTACGCGCTGGCGGTCTACGCCACGGCGCTGCCTTTCCAGGCGGGATCCGGGACCTTCGTCTGGCCGGCCGAGGGCCTCGCCCTGGGCATGCTCCTGGTGGCGAGGCGCACGCTCTGGGTGCCGCTCGCGGGCCTCGCATTCATCGCCTCGCTGGTCGTGGGACTGCAGGGCAACATCGAGCTGCCGATGGCCGCGGTGATGGCGCTGGTGAACGCGCTCGAGCCGGTGGTCATGGCGGCCGTCCTCGTTCGCCTGGCCGGCGGGCGGGTGCACCTCGGCACGCTCGCGGGCCTCACCGGGTTCCTGGTGAACCTGGTCCCGGTCGTGACCGTGGTCTCGCTCGGGGACGCGGGCGTCAACTGGTGGCGCTTCGGGACGGACTTCCGCACCCAGTGGACCGCGACGTTCGTCTCCGACTTCCTGAACATGGTCGTCGTGGCGCCGCTCGTGCTGACCTGGGCGCGCGGCGGCTGGGACGAGTCGGCGGTCGAGTCGGTCCGCTCCCGCACCGCGGAGGTGGCGGTGCTCTTCGCCGGGCTCGTGGCCACCACGCACTTCGTCTTCCGGGCCGCCCCGGGCAGCGGGGTGGTGGCGCCGCTCGCGTACCTGTGCTCGCCCTTCCTCATCTGGGCGGCGCTGCGGCTGGGGCTTCGCGCGGCCACGCTCGCGATCCTCCTCTTCGCCCTCATCGCCTACTGGCATTCGGCCAACGGCCTGGGGCCCCTGGCGGTGCGCGGCGCGAGCGACCTCGTGTCGCTGCTGCAGCTGCAGGGATTCGTCGCCGCCACCGTGGTGACGACCCTCTTCGCCGCGGCGCTGCTCACCGAGCGCGAGACCGCCGCCCAGGCCACGGAGGCGTGGCGGCGGCGCTACGAGGCGGCCATCCGCGCGAGCGGCAACCTCCTCTACGAGCTCGATCCCGCGACCGGCGCGATCCTCTGGGACGGCGACACGCGCACGGTGCTGGGCGCGCCCCCGGAGGACATCTCGCACGTGCGCCAGTGGGCCGAGCGCGTGCATCCCGACGACGTCGCGCGCCTGCGCACCGTGCGCGACCGCCTGCTCTCCGGCGAGGTGGCGCACATCGCGGTGGAGCACCGGATGCGGCGCGGCGCGGACGACTGGATCACGGTCGGCGTCAACGGCTATGCGATCGAGGATCCCACCCGGCGCAAGGCGGGGAGGCGGCGCATCATCGGATTCGTGAGCGACGTGAGCGAGCGCATCCGCGCCGAGGAGGAGCGCCAGGCGCTCGCCGCGCAGCTGCGGCAGGCCGAGAAGATGGAGGCGGTCGGGCGCCTGGCGGGAGGCATCGCGCACGACTTCAACAACATCCTGGGCGCGATCCTCGGCTACGGCGAGCTCGCGCAGGCGCGCGCGGAGTCCGACCCGCAGCTCAAGCGCTACGTGGACACGATCGTGAACGCCGGCAACCGCGCCAAGGCGCTCGTCGCGCAGATCCTCGCCTACAGCCGCGCGGAGAGCGGCACGAAGGAGCCCGTGATCCTGGGCTCGGTGCTGACGGAAGCCTGCGAGCTGCTGCGCGGGTCGTCCTCGGCGGGCATCGAAGTGCGCCTGGACATGCCGCCGGAGGAGACGGCGGTGATGGGCGATCCCACGCGCCTGCACCAGCTCGTGATGAACCTCGCCTCCAACGCGCTGCACGCGATGCCGGAAGGCGGCGTGCTGCAGATCCGCCTCGACCGGCGCACGCTCGAGGCGCCCGTCCGGACCCGCCTTTCGGAAGTGCCCCCCGGCGAGTGGGCCGTCCTCGAGGTGAAGGACACGGGCGAGGGGATCCCCGCAGGCGTGATCGACCGCATCTTCGAGCCCTTCTTCACCACCAAGCGCGCCGGGCGCGGCACCGGGCTGGGGCTCGCGCTCGTGCACTCGATCGTCAAGGAGCACGGCGGGGCCATCGACGTCGTGAGCGAGGTGGACAAGGGGACGACGTTCACCGTCTGGCTGCCGCGCCAGGATGGCGCGCGCGCGGCCGCGCCGGGCGGCGAGGCCCCCCTGGTCGGGCGGGGCCAGGTGGTGCTGGTCGTCGACGACGAGCCGGAGGTGCTCGCCGCCCTCGAGGAGATGCTCGCCACGCTGGGCTACGAGCCCGCGGGCTACACCGACAGCCGCGCCGCGCTGGAGGCCTTCCGCGCGAGCCCCGATCGCTTCGAGGCGGTGATCAGCGACGAGGTCATGCCGGGGCTCGCGGGCACCCAGCTCGCCGTGGAGTTGCGCAAGGTGAAGCCCGCCATCCCCATCGTGATCGCCACCGGCTTCGGCGGCGCGGGATTCGAGACCCGCGCGCACTCGGCGGGGGTGAACCGGGTCCTGCGCAAGCCCTACCGCATGCAGGAGATCGGCGAGGCGCTACGCAACTTCTTCGGCGCCTCGTGAGGCCCTCTTACCGATGTAGCGCCGCCGCGGGCGGCTGAAACCCGAGCGTAGCCGCCCCTCTCCAGAATGTCCTCATGCCGGGACCAGGTCTCCCGGCGACGGATCGGAGTGTCGAATGGCGGGCGCATCGGGAGCACCGGGAATGGCGGGATTGCCGCCGGCGTGGCACGTCACGACGAGCTTCCAGCCGCTCTTCTCCGTGCATTCCGCCTCGCTGGTCGGGTTCGAGGCCCTCGCCCGCCCGGTGAGCGCCTCGGGCGAGCCCGTGGGCCCCGCGGAGTTCCTCGCCTCCCGCGCGGAGGCCGGCATCCCGCGCATCGACCGCGAGTGGCGCCGCACGCACCTGGCGCGCTTCGCGGCCGTGGACGAGGGCGTGGGCTCGCTGCACCTCAACGTGCATCCCAAGGCCCTGTCCGCCGAGTCGATCGACGAGCTGCGCGAGGACATCGCGCTGCACGGCATCGTGCCCCCGCGCGTGTGCCTCGAGATCCTCGAGGGCCCCGCGCCCGACGAGGGCCGGCTCGCGCGCGCCGTGGCCGCGTGCCGGGCGCTCGGCGTGAAGGTGGCGATCGACGGCTTCGGCATGGCGAACGCCAACGTCGACCGCGTGGCGAGGCTCGTGCCGGACCTGGTGAAGGTGAGCCGGCCGGCGCTCGACGCGGCCGCGGGCCTGGAGCAGGCCCGTCGCCTGTTGCCCTCTCTCGTGAGCCTGCTGCACGAGACGGGAGTGCAGGTGGCCGTGACGGGCCTGGCCGACGCTCCCGCGGCGCTCTGCGCCATCGAGTCGGGCGCCGACATGGTCCAGGGCTTCTACTTCGGCAGCCCGCGCTCGGGGCTCACGCCGGACCCCATGGCCACCGAGCTCATCTGCCGCCTGAAGCGCCTTCACGCCACCAGCGGCGCCGATTCCCTGGCCTGAGGCCCGCCCGGAACATTCACGTCGCCGGTGCGGAATTCTCCGCGCCGCGGTGGCCGAGGACTTCCTCGACCGCGCCGGCCGGTGCGGCGCATCGTGGTGCTTTCACGACTGGAACCGGAGGTGCGCCATGTCCCGCACCGCGAAGAAGCCCCGCCGCAAGCGCCGGGCGGCCCCCCGGGGCAACGTCTCGCCGCCGCGCCGGCCACCCAACCCCCTGCAGCGGCTGATCCTCACCCTGGGCCGCACCCTCGTGGGCGTGCTTCCCCGCTCGCGGCGCGTCCGGGCGGCCAACGACCCGAAGGCCTGATGGGGGCGTGAATCCTTCACTTGCCGGCCGTCCGATTCTCCGGGGGCCGCGCGAGCATTCCTCCGCCGATTTGCCTGCCGGGCCTGCGTAATCTGGACTCCAGCACGACACCCAACGATTTCGAACAGGAGACCACCATGAACTACTTCAACGAATACGCCCTTCTCGTCGCGGTCGCCGTTCCCGTCCTCGCCATCGTCGGCCTGAACGTTTTCCTCTGGTTCGGCGGCGAGCGCGGCACGCTCCTGCTGCCCACGACGAAGAACCGCCTTTCCGCGTGGGAAGAAACGCAAGCGGCCGTGCCGGCCGTGACCGACGAGACGCCGGCGGCGACTGGTGCGGTGTCGGACGTGCCCGCCAACGACGAGGAAACGCGCAAGGCGGCCTGAGACCCGGGCGGGGAAGTCCCCTTTCCGGCGGCTTTTGGGAGGGGGAGAATCCGGGGACGCCGGCCCCGCGGGTGCCCAGCACCCGCGGGAGTCGGCGCAGGGAGAAGTCCGGCTCGCAGAAGCTTCGCAACGGGGATCCCGATGGACGACTCTCGTCGCCGCCGACAGTTGATCCTGGCCGTGGCCGGAATCCTCGCGGCGCCCTTCGCGGCCTCATCGCGGCCCGCCGCCCCCACGGAGCCGGCGCGCATCGTCGTGCTCCTGGTCAACCGCCAGCCGACCGACGATGTCGGGAACGAGCGGAAGTGGTTCGCGGAGGAATTCGCGAAGCACGGGCTGCGGGCGGGAGCCGACATCGAGGTCACGACCATCCCGTGCCCATACATCGGCGAGGGGCTCGAGGAGGCGTTGCGCAAGGCGGTTTCAGTTCGGCCGAAGGTCATTCTCAGCCAATCGAATCCCTTCCTGGTGAAGCGGCAGTACCTGCCCGTCACGCGCGACATCCCGCTCGTCGTCTGGGCCGTCGACGACGGCGGCGAGGAGTCCATCGAGGCGCTCAACCGCCGGGGCGAGAACGTCACCGGGGCGCTCTATTCGTACCTGGAGCTCGTCACCCTGCGCTTCGGGCTGATGAAGCAGCTCAAGCCCGGCGCGCGGCGAATCGGGATGGTGATCGACGAGGTTCCCGCCGAACCGCTCAAGCAGGAGCTTTTCCGCCAGGAGAAGCCTGCGCTTCTCTCCATGGCCGGCAAGCTTGGAATGGACTTCTCCCTCGTCGAACTGCCCCCGGGTTCGAGTCCCGCGGTGGTCGTGGATGCGCTCCGCAGGGAGCGCGTCGAGATGGCGGAGATCCGCTGCTGCTGGAGCCGGGAGCTGTGGGCGGAACTCGCGAAGAACGGCATCCTCGCCTCGTCCGTGGGCGCGGGAACCGTCGAGCAGGGGGCCCTGCTGGGAGGCTGGTCGGTCGGTTACGTTCCCATCGCCGTGAGGCTTGCGGCGAGGGTCGTGCGTGGCGCCCGGGCCGCCGACATCCCGGCGGAGCGGTCGATGCAATACGGACTCGCGATCAACCTGCGCACGGCACGGATGCTGGGGCTCACGGTGCCCCCGTCGATGGTCCTTCGGGCGGACCGCGTGTTCCAGTGATCGCGGCGGGAAGGGACGCACGGTAATGACGAAATCGACACGACGGCGCCGGGCGCGCCGCTCGTTCCTGGGCACGGCACTACTCCTGCTGCCCGCCGTTCTTCGCGATTCGCGCGCGCAGGCGCCTCCGGCGGTCCGTCGCATCGCTTACGTGGACGCCCAGCCCGGTGATGCGGAGATCTTTCGGGAAAGGATGGCTGAACTCGGCTACTTCGTGCCAGGGAATCTCGAGATACGATTCTTTCCGGTTCCCTCGTATCCCGATGTCGAGAGCCACTTGCGACCGGCAATCGCCTGGAATCCCCACCTCGTCGTGGCGGCGGGTGCGTCGATTCCCGGGGTGAGGAAGGCCTTTCCGAAATCGGTTCCGGTCGTGTTTACCAGAGCGGGTGATGCCCTCACGGGCGGGCTCGTGGAAAGCCTCTCGCGCCCGGGCGGCAACATGACGGGAGTGAGCTGGAGCTGGGAGAAGGGAAAGTGGCTGGAACTCGCGTGCAGGCTCGTCCCGGGGAAGAAGAGGTTCGTCGGCCTTGTCGACAAGAGCACCTGGGATGAAGAAGGACGCCATCTCCCCATCAAGTTCGACAGCACGGAGGAGCTGGGGGTTGACGTCAAGGGAATCGACGTCTCGCGCCTGCCGGGCGGCGTACGGGAAGCCCTCGACAGCTTGCGCCCGGGATCATTCGATGCTCTGCTCACCATCGGCTTCTACTCGGAGGCCGTGCATGCGCCGCCTTCGGCCTACGTGGCGTTCCAGAGGCGAACGCGAATTCCATGCGTCATGCAATCCGAAAGTGCAGTCGAGCAGGGCATCGTCATGTATCGCGGGCCCGATAGTCGGGAGCAGCACCGGTTCGCGGCGGACCAGGCAGCAAGAATTCTCAAGGGCGCCCACGCCGGTGAGCTGCCGGTGATGCGCTCCACCCGGTTCCGGGTGGTCATCAACCGGCGGGCGGCCACCGAGATCGGACTGAAGATCCCGCCGGATCTGCTGCTGCTTGCGGATCGCGTGATCGACTAGGCGCGCGGGGCCGGTGGGCGCTGTCGCCAGCGCCTGGCGGCATTCCGGTGAATTTTCACTTGCCAGCGGCCTTGCCCGGTAGGAGGATTGCCCGCGAGCGTAAACCGCATCTCCCAGAAGAAGCGGAGGCCCCCGATGGCCCCTCACGCGCACCCCCGTGTCCTCGCGACGGCCCTCGCGCTCGCGTCCCCGTGCGCCGCACTGCCCCAGTCGCCGCCCCAGGAGGTCTCGAAGCTCGAGATCACCGGCTCGCGCGTGAAGCGGGCGGACGTCGAGGGCGCCTTGCCGGTCACGACTATCACCCGGCAGGACATCGAGGCGAGCGGCCAGGCCACGGTTGCCGAGCTGATCCGAGACAGCCCTTTCACGACGACAGGCAATTTCCGGCCCCAGTCGGGATTCAGCAACCAGGGCGTGTCGGAAGTGAACCTGCGCGGATTGGGAGGGCGGCGCACGCTGGTGCTGGTGGATGGCCACCGCATCGCGAAGGCGGCCATGGGGAACGGCGAGTACGTGGACATGAACTCCATCCCGCTTGCCGCCGTGGAGCGAATCGAGATCCTCACCGACGGCGCCTCCGCCATCTACGGGTCGGACGCTCTCGGCGGCGTCGTGAACATCATCCTGCGCAAGAACTTCGAGGGCGTGGCGCTCACCTTTGGCCAGACCCGCGTCAGCTCGCCGATCGACGGCGGCGACCGGGCGGAGGCCTCGGCCGTGCTGGGCATGGTGACGGACAAGGGCCGGATCCTCATGGGCGCTTCGGCCACGGACCGCGAGATCATCTTCACCCGCGACGCCTATTACACGGCCGGTGCGACGGGTGCGTCGCAGCTCTCGAACAACTATCTCCGCGAGTGGGGCGAGTTCATCGCACCCGTGCCTGGCGGCTGCACCAATCCGAACTTCTTCCTGCGGGGCGGACGGTGCCGGTATGACTTCACGCGCGTCGCGGCGGACGAGGCCGCCCTTGCCGCGCGCGGCTTCTTCGCCCGCGGCGAATACAGCGTCTCGTCCGAGTGGACGGCCTTCTTCGCCAGCTCGGTCAGCCGGGTCACGAGCTTCGGCCGGTACGCGCCCGTTCCCGGCAACGTCGTCATCGAGCCCGGCTCCTTTGCCCACCCCTGGCACCCGTCCTACCCCGACCCGAGCCTGCGGGAACGGGTAGGCCCCGACGAGACGATCCTGCTGTCACACCGCTTCGCGGCGGGGGGAACCCGGGACACGGTCCAGGAGACGGCCGTCTACGACACGCTCATCGGCGCCAAGGGGCGCCTGTGGGGAGCCGACGCCGAGGCGGGGCTGCGCAAGTCGACCTCGAAGGCCGCCGAGACCGGGCGGGGCTTCGTGATCGAGCCGCTGGCACGCGAGGCGATCCGGACCGGCGCCTACGACATCTTCGATCCCGTCAGTACGCCCCGGGCCGTTCTCGACTCCTTCACCCACACGACGAGCCGGGACGGCCTCTTCGACAGCACCGAGCAATACCTCAACGCGACCTTCGACGTCCTGGAACTGGCGGGGGGACCCGCACGCCTCTTCCTCGGGGCGGAGCATCGCAAGGAGGCATACGAGGACATCTACGACTCGCTCATGGAAGGGGGCGTCGTCCTCGGAAGCGGCGGCAATTCCGCGTCGGGCAAGCGCGATGTCACGGCCATCGGCGGCGAGCTGGTTCTGCCGCTTTCGCGGAAGCTCGAGGTGGCGCTGGCGGCGCGCCGCGAGGACTACTCGGACTACGGCAACGATACTTCGCCCAAGCTCTCGTTCCGTTACCAGCCGGATCGAAGCATCGTCTTGCGCGGGTCCCTCGGGCGCGGATTCGCGGCGCCGGCTCTGTGGCAGTCGAACGCCAAGCCCGCCTGGACAGCCGCCGGCGTCGTGGACCTGACGCACTGTCTCGCCGATGGCAACACTCGCGAATTCTGCGAGGCGGGAAACTTCGTGTCGGTCAACACCTACATCATCGCCAATCCGGAGCTGACTGCGGAGCACTCGACGCACCTGTCCTTCGGCGGCGCGTGGGACGCGGCGTCCTTCCTGAGCGTCAAGGCGGACTTCTGGAAGACCCGGGTCGAAGACATCATCGTCTTCCTCGGCCCCCAGGAAATCGCCGATCGCGACGCCGGCCGCAGCCTGCTGCCCATTCCCTCGCCGCTCGGGATCACGCGCGACGCGAGCGGGTTCATCACCGAGATCCGCGCGGGCTACACCAACGAGGGCACGCTGGAGCAGAGCGGCGTCGACGCGAGCGTCGTGGTGAGCGCCTCCCTGGGGCGCTACGGGCAGTGGCGAAGCGAGCTCACCTGGTCGCGGGTGTTCGCCATCGACAACAACGGCGTGCGCCTCGAGGGCGACTTCTACTGGCCCATCGACCGCGCCGTCCTCGCCAACCGCTGGATGATCGGGCCCTTCGACGCCGCCTGGAACGTGAAGATGATCGGCAAGCATGGCGACGACCGGATCGGGCATGCGGGCTCCTACATCACGCACGACGTCCAGCTTGCCTGGGCCGCGCCCCTCAAGGGTCTCAAGGTGGTGGTCGGCGCGATCAACGTGACGGCGAAGATGCCTCCGCCGGTCGGGGGCGGATCGCGAGCGTTCGATTTCTGGCTCTACGACGGCTACGGCCGCCAGGCCTACGCGCGCCTCGAGATGAGGTTCTGACTCCGCAATCGGCCCTCCTGCGGCGCGGGCCGGAAACGAAAAGGCCCGCGCGCGCGGGCCTTCGGTCATCCTCACCCCCGACCCCTCTCCCGCAAGCGGGAGAGGGGAGAGGGAATTACTTGACTATCTCGAGGTGGTCGAGACCGGAGCCGAGGTCGCGGTTCTTGGCGTTCTTGCTCTCGAGCTTGATCTTCAGGCGCAGGTCGTTCACCGAGTCGGCGTTCCGGAGCGCGTCCTCGTAGCTGATGAGGTCCTGCTCGAAGAGGTCGAAGAGCGCCTGGTCGAAGGTCTGCATGCCCAGCTCGCGCGAGCGGCTCATGAGCTCCTTCATCTCGTGCACCTCGCCCTTGAAGATGAGGTCCGACATGAGGGGCGAGTTGAGCATGATCTCGATGGCGGCCACGCGGCCCTTGGTGCCCTTCCTCGGGATCAGGCGCTGCGAGATGATGGCCTTGAGGTTCAGCGACAGGTCCATCAGCAGCTGCGCCCGGCGCTCCTCGGGGAAGAAGTTGATGATGCGGTCCAGCGCCTGGTTGGTGGAGTTCGCGTGCAGCGTGGACATGGCCAGGTGGCCCGTCTCGGCGAAGGCGATGCCGTATTCCATCGTCTCGCGCTCGCGGATCTCGCCGATGAGGATCACGTCGGGGGCCTGGCGCAGCGTGTTCTTCAGGGCGTTGAACCAGTTGTCGGTGTCGACCCCCACCTCGCGCTGCGTGATGATGCAGTTCCGGTGCTCGTGCACGTACTCGACCGGGTCCTCGATGGTGATGATGTGGCCGTAGCTGTTCTCGTTGCGGTGGCCGATCATCGCCGCGAGCGAGGTCGACTTCCCGGAGCCCGTGCCGCCCACGAAGATCACGAGTCCCCGCTTGGTCATCGCGACGTCCTTGAGCACCGGCGGCAGCCCCAGCTCGTCGAACTTGGGGATCTGCGTGGTGATCGTGCGCAGCACCAGGCCCACGCGGCCCTGCTGCACGAAGGCGTTCACCCGGAAGCGGCCCACGCCCGAGGGCGAGATGGCGAAGTTGCACTCGTTGGTCGCCTCGAACTCGGCCGCCTGCTTGTCGGTCATGATCGAGCGGGCGAGCTCCTGCGTGTGGATCGGCGTGAGGCTCTGCTGGGAGACGGGCGTGACCTTGCCGTCGACCTTCATCGCCGGCGGGAAGCCCGCGGTGATGAAGAGGTCCGAGCCCTTGCGCGCGATGAGCGCGCGCAGCAGGTCGTGCATGAACTTGAGTGACTGTTC
>JAHCLE010000359.1 GCA_026125445.1 Burkholderiales bacterium | reverse complement strand
CCTGACCTACTTCTTCTGGGTCTGGGCGACGGCGGTGCCGGCCGAGGCCGTGGGCATCCCGGCCATGTTCCACTCCGGGAAGCCGCCGCGGAACCAGTAGACCTGCTTGTAGCCGGCCTTGGCGGCGAGCTGGCAGGCCTTGTAGCTCTTCCAGCACTCGGCCCCGTTGCACGCGAAGATGAGCGGCGCGTTCTTGTCCTCGCCCAGCTTGGCCACTTCGAAGCTGTCGGCCTTCTCGTCGAAGCCCACTTCCTTGCGGCTCTTCTCGTGGTAGGGAAGGAATTTCGCCCCCTGGATGTGGCGCTGGCCGTATTCCTCCGCCGAGCGGGTGTCGTAGAGCGTGGCGCCCTTCTTCAGGAGATCGGCCACCTGTTCCGCGGTGACGATCGTCGCGCCCGGGAGCTGGCGCGGAGTGAAGTAGCCCAGCGTCGAGACGTACTTGTAGTCCTCCTGCGAGATCGGGGCGGCCTGCGAGAGGTCGATGCCCGTGAGCCTGTTCGCGGCGACCACGCGGGGGTTGGGCGAGAGGAAGGCGGCGCGAACGCGGTCCTTGGTGGCCTTGTCGAGCTTCGCGTTCACCGCGACGCCCAGGCCGGGAGTCGCGCGCGTCTCGAGGATGATGGCGCCGCCGTTCTTCGTCACCCATTCCTGGGCGAGCTTCTTCTCGGCCACCGCGATGTCGGCCGTGCCGACCTCGAGGGCCATCAGCGCCACCTCGTGGTAGCGGTGCTCCTTGATCTCCGTGAAGTAGGACTTCGCGACGACTCCCTTGGCGTTGAGCTCGCCGCGCGCGAGGTAGGTTCCCAGCGAGTCCGTGGGCGGCAGCGCCAGGCGCTTGCCGCGGGCCTCCTCGAAGGTCTTCACGCCGCTCGCCTTGCTCGCCACGAACACGGCCTGCTCCTCGCCGGCGAAGCGCGCCACCGGCTCGTAGCCGTAGCGCATGGCCGCGCCGATCACGTGCGCGGGGCCCACGACCACCTGGTACATGCCGGCGCGCATCTTCTGCAGCTCGCGCGAGGGGTCGTGCCCGAGCACGAGCTTCACGTCGGTACCCACGCTCGCGCCGAGGTAGGCGGCCAGCGACTGGTAGCGGTCCACGAACTTCTGGGATGCCACTTCCTGGCGGGCCTCGCCGGTGACGTTGAGGTCGATGGCGGCGTGCACCGCGGGTGCCAGGGCGAGGGAGAAGGCGGCGAGCAGGGCGGTTCGATTCGGATACATGGGCGGTCTCCCGGGGGGCAGAGGGGGGAATTATAGGGGGCACCGGGACTCGAGGAGGGATCCCCGAGGGGCGGGGGTGTTTCACTTGCAACCGACGCTGGCGCCGGCCTAGCATGGGGACATGCTCCGGCGCCTGGCGGACATCCTCAGCGAAACCCTCATGGGGTTCCTCGCGCTCGCCGCGCTCGGGACGGGACTGGCGCCCTACCTCTTCACGCTGACGCCCGCAGCCGAAAGCGTCCTCGACGCGGCCGAGTGGATCATCGTGGGGCTCTTCGCCCTGGAGTACGCCGTCCAGCTCGCGGTGGCCGGCGACCGCGCAGCCTTCCTCCGCGATCCCTGGCGGATCCTGGACGCGGTGATCGTCCTGGGCTCGCTCGCCTCCCTCCTGCCTGCGGTCAACGATGCGGCCCGGGCCATGCCGGCGCTTCGCATCCTGCGC
>JAHCLE010000358.1 GCA_026125445.1 Burkholderiales bacterium | reverse complement strand
CTGCTGTCGCTGCCGAGCATCGCGGCCTACAACGCGAGCAAGCACGCGGTGGTCACCGTGATGGAGGGCCTGCACCACGACCTGCAGCTTCGCGGCGCGAGGATCGGCGCTAGCGTTCTTTGCCCGAGCTGGGTGAAGACGCGAATCGCGCTTTCCGAGCGCCACCGCACCGCGGGGGAGCTCACCCGCCCCGCGTCCCTCGATCCCATCGCCGCCAAGCTCGGGGGCGCGGTGCAGGAGGCCGTGGCCGGCGGGATGGAGCCCGCCGAGGTCGCGCGCGCGCTCTTCGCCGCGGTGGCCAGGGGGCGCTTCTACGTCCTCACCCACGCCAACTCGAAGTCGGGCGTGAAGGCCCGCCTCGAGGACATCCTGGGCGACCGTCCGCCCACCCTCGTTCGCCTCTGAGCGATGCCCCGCAAACCCGCGTGGATGCTGGATCCGCGCCCGGGTCGCTCATTCGTTGGGCAACGGGACCCCGCAAGGCCCTGATTTCCCACAGCAAAAAAATGTCTTTCCGGGCGCTTGCGCCCGGGATTCCCATTTACTAGACTTTGTGGCCACGTTGACCGCCGCCCACTAGATCTTGTGGATGCGGAGGTGAAAAAGCTGTGGAAAACCCCGGGGATCTTTCCCGGATATCCACAAGGAATCAGGGCCTTGGAAGCTACCCCGGGGCCCCGCATCGAACAAGCCGCCCGCGGTGTCCCAAGCGTCCCGCCGGCATCAAAACAGCACCAGCACAAGGAGAAGACCATGCGCTTGGCTTCCGACATCGACCCGGCCGCCCCCCTTCCCAACCCCAGCCTGGCCGAGGAAGTCGGCACCCCGGAGCGATACGCGGACTACAAGGTCATCCGCCGCAACGGCGCGGTCGTGGGCTTCGAGCCCGACAAGATCGCGGTCGCGGTGACCAAGGCCTTCCTCGCGGTGGCCGGCGGCACGGCCGCGGCGAGCGCGGGCGTGCGCGAGAAGGTGCAGGGCGTGACGCAGGCGGTGGTGAACGCGCTCGTGCGCCGCCATCCCACCGGCGGCACCTACCACATCGAGGACATCCAGGACCAGGTGGAGCTCGCGCTCATGCGCGCGGGAGAGCACCAGGTCGCCCGCTCCTACGTGCTCTACCGCGAGGAGCGCGCCCGCGAGCGCGCCGCCCGCGCCCAGGAGGCGGCCGAGGCCCGCCAGCCGAAGCTGCACGTGACGGTGAACGGCGCCAAGGTGCCGCTGGACCTCGCCTCCCTCGAGGCGCTCATCGTCTCCGCCTGCCAGGGGCTCTCGGACGACGTGGAGCCGAGGAAGATCCTCGACGCCACGCTGCGCGACCTCTACGACGGCGTGCCCATCGAGGAGGTGCACAAGTGCGCCATCCTCGCCGCGCGCATGCTGATCGAGCAGGACCCGGCCTACACCTACGTCTCCGCGCGCCTGCTGCTGCACACGATCCGTCGCGAGGTGCTCGCGGAGGAGGTCACGCACGAGCAGATGGCGGCACGTTACGTCGAGTATTTCCCCGCCTTCGTCCAGCAGGGCATCAAGGCCCAGCTCCTCGACGAGAAGCTCGGCACCTACGACCTCAGGCGCCTGGGCGAGGCCCTGAAGCACGAGCGCGACCTCAAGTTCGACTACCTCGGCCTGCAGACGCTCTACGACCGCTACTTCCTGCACATCCACGACCACC
>JAHCLE010000357.1 GCA_026125445.1 Burkholderiales bacterium | reverse complement strand
ATCCAGGGCCTCGAGGTAGTGGCCCACCGCCATGAGGTTCGCCTCCGGCGGCAGCTTGTAGTCGGGGTGGCCCCAGTAGCCGTTCCTGAACGGCCCCAGCTGGCCGGACTCGACGAACTTCGTGAGCCGGGAGGCGAGGTCGCGGTAGTAGCCGGGCGAGGAATTCGGCCAGCTCGAGATCGACTGCGCGAGCTCGGAGGTCTTCTTCGGGTCGGCCTTGAGCGCCGAGACCACGTCCACCCAGTCGAGCGCGTGCAGGTGGTAGAAGTGCACCAGGTGGTCCTGCGCGTAGAGCGTGGCGTGCATCAGGTTGCGGATGATGTTCGCCGTGTCGGGGATGGCGATGCCGAGCGCGTCCTCGACCGAGCGCACCGAGGCTAGCGCGTGCACGCCCGTGCACACGCCGCAGATGCGTTCCGTGAAGGCCCACGCGTCGCGCGGGTCGCGCCCCTTGAGGATCACCTCCAGCCCGCGCCACATCGTGCCGGTGGACACGGCGTTGGTGATCTTGCCCTTTGCGTCGACGTTGCACTCGATGCGCAGGTGCCCCTCGATGCGGCAGATGGGATCGACGACGACGCGCTTTCCGCTGTTGTCGAGCTTGAAGCCTTGGGTCTCGATGACGGCCATTGTCGTGTCTCCCTATTTCTTTTCCGAAGCACTCTTGATCGCGGTCACCGCGGCGTGCGCCACGACTGCCGCGCCGACCACGCCCGCGGCGATGGCGCCCACCTTGTCGGCGTTCGCCTCGACCCCGAAGGCCGGGATGCTCGTGAGCCGGTCGTAGAAGGAACCCTTGTCCCAGAAGCCGTCCTCGGAGCAGCCGATGCAGCCGTGGCCGGAGCCGATCGGGAAGGACACGCCCTCGTTCCAGCGCGTCGTCGAGCAGGCGTTGTAGGTCGTCGGCCCCTTGCAGCCCACCTTGTACAGGCAGTAGCCGGCGCGCGCGCCCTCGTCGTCGAACTTCTCGACGAACTGGCCGGCGTCGAAATGCGGCCTGCGGTAGCACTTGTCGTGGATGCGCTGGCTGTAGAACATCTTCGGCCGGCCCTGGCGGTCGAGCTCGGGGATGCGGTCGAAGGTGAGCACGTAGGTGACGATCGCGGTCATGACCTCGGCGATCGGCGGGCAGCCCGGCACCTTGATGATCGGCTTGTCGGTGATGACCTTGTCGATCGGCACGGCGTTGGTCGGATTGGGCTTGGCGGCCTGCACGCACCCCCACGAGGCGCAGGATCCCCACGCGACCACCGCCTTCGCGTCCTTGGCGTACTCCTTCAGGGCCTCCACGAAGGGCTTGCCGTAGTAGATGCAGTACATCCCGTCCTCGTTGAGGGGCGGGTTGCCCTCCACGGCGAGGATGTAGTTGCCCTTGTGCTTCTTCATCGTCTCGTGCGCGTTCTCGCGCAGCTGCTCGCCGGCGGCCGCCGAGAGCGTCATGTGGTAGTCGAGCGACAGGAGCGAGAGCACCGCGTCCTTGGCGAGCGGGTGCGCCGAGCGGATGAAGGACTCGCTGCAGCAGGTGCACTCCAGCCCCTCGATCCAGATGACCGGGGTGCGGGGCTTGGTCTCCAGCGCGTGCGCGATCTGCGGCGCGATCGTGGGCGACAGGCCCAGGGAAGCCGTGGTCAGGCTGCAGAACTTGAGGAAGCTGCGCCGCGAGATGCCCTGCCGGCGGAGCACGTCGTAGAAGGT
>JAHCLE010000356.1 GCA_026125445.1 Burkholderiales bacterium | reverse complement strand
CGCGAGGGAGCTCATCGACGAGTACTGCGGCGGCATGCTCGACGGCCACGAGTTCCACGCCTACCTGCCCGGCGGCGCCTCGGGAGGGATCCTTCCGGCCTCCATGGGGAACATCCCCCTCGATTTCGACACGCTGCAGCCCCACGGCTGCTTCATCGGCTCGGCGGCGGTGATCGTGCTCTCGAACCACGACAGGGCCCGCGACGCGGCGCTGAACATGATGCGCTTCTTCGAGGACGAGTCCTGCGGCCAGTGCACGCCCTGCCGAGTGGGCACTGCGAAGGCGGCGAAGCTCATGGAGGCGCCGAAGTGGGATGCCGCGCTCCTCGAGGAACTCTCGCAGGCGATGGCGGACGCCTCCATCTGCGGCCTGGGACAGGCGGCGCCGAATCCGATCCGGTGCGTGATCAAGCATTTCCCGGACGAGATTTGAGGCGGCGTCGTGGGGAATGACCCAAAGACGGGGACACGGATGAACACGGATGAACACGGATATTTGATTGAACGGTCCCGGGAGGCCGCGTCGATATCAACGACAACGTCTCTCGCCCGGCGGTCATCCGTGTTCATCCGCCTTTATCCGTGTTCATCCGTGTTCCAAAGGGGTACTGCCAAATGAACGCGATGAACGAACCCGTGTCCCAGGCCGAGACGATCGAGTTCAAGCTCAACGGCGAGACGGTCTCCGCGCTCGCGGGCGAGACGATCATCCAGGCCGCGAAGCGCCACGGCGTGGACATTCCGCACCTCTGCTACAAGGAGGGCTACCGGCCGGACGGCAACTGCCGCGCCTGCGTCGTGGAGATCAAGGGCGAGCGCGTGCTGGCCCCGTCGTGCTGCCGCAATCCCGCCAAGGACATGGAGGTCTCCAGCGTCTCCCCGCGCGCGGTGCACTCGCAGAAGATGGTGCTGGAGCTGCTGAAGAGCGACGCGCCGCAGGCCGACCTCAAGCCGCGGGACAACGAGCTCGCCTTCTGGAGCGACAGGCTCGGCGTGGGCAAGCCCCGCTTCGAGGCACGCGCGCAGCCGGCGCCCGACGTATCGCACCCGGCGATGGCCGTGAACCTCGACGCCTGCATCCAGTGCACGCGCTGCGTGCGCGCGTGCCGCGAGGAGCAGGTGAACGACGTCATCGGCTACTCCTGGCGCGGCTCGCACGCGCAGATCACCTTCGACTTCGACGATCCCATGGGCGAGTCCACGTGTGTGGCCTGCGGCGAGTGCGTGCAGGCCTGCCCGACGGGGGCGCTCGCGCCGGCGAAGGGAGCCTACCTCGTGAATGCCGACAGGAAGGTGGACTCGGTGTGCCCCTTCTGCGGCGTGGGCTGCCGGCTCACCTACCACGTGAAGGACAATCGCATCGTGCGCGTCGACGGCATCGACGGCCCCGCAAATCACGACCGCCTGTGCGTGAAGGGCCGCTTCGGGTTCGACTACGCGCACCACCCGCACCGCCTCACGAAGCCCCTCGTCCGCAAGCCCGGCGTGCCCAAGCACGCGGACTTCGCGATGGACCCCACGCGCTGGAGCGATGTCTTCCGCGAGGCAACCTGGGACGAAGCGCTCGACCTCGCGGCGAACGGACTGAAGAAGGTCCGCGACGCGCACGGCGGGGCGGCGCTGGCCGGCTTCGGCAGCGCCAAGGGCTCCAACGAGGAGGCCTACCTCTTCCAGAAGCTCGTGCGCACGGGCTTCGG
>JAHCLE010000355.1 GCA_026125445.1 Burkholderiales bacterium | reverse complement strand
GGCGTGAGGTGCGCCATCTTGTTGTAGGCGCCCCGCAGCTTGAACGAGAACACCGGCTGCTTGTCCTCGCGCTTGAGGAGGATGTGGTTGCCGGTGCGCCGCGAGATCGCGGGCGCGGGCTCCAGGGGGCTTTCGATGGCCACGTCGTAGACGCGGGCCGAGAGGATCCTGCGGAGGTAGTCGGTCTTCATGTCCTTGTCCCGACACCAAGAATACCAATATATGATTCACCCCATGGACCAGGACGCCCTCAAGAAGCTCTGCGCCGAAGCCGCCCTCGCCTTCGTGGAAGACGACATGATGGTGGGGGTGGGCACCGGCTCGACCGTGAACCACTTCATCGCGGCCCTCGCGGCCCGCAAGGCGCGCATCGCCGGGACGGTGTCGAGCTCGGAAGCGAGCGCGAAGCGCCTGCGCGAGGCGGGCATCGCGGTGATGGACCTCAACGCCACCGGCGGCTGCGACCTCTACGTCGACGGCGCCGACGAGGTGACCGAGCACCTGGCGATGATCAAGGGCGGCGGCGGCGCGCTCACGCGCGAGAAGATCGTGGCGCAGGCGAGCCGGAAGTTCGTCTGCATCGCGGACGCCTCCAAGCTCGTGGCCGTGCTCGGGAAGTTCCCCCTGCCGGTGGAGGTGATCCCCATGGCGAGGAGCCTCGTGGCCCGCGAGATCGTGAAGCTGGGCGGGCGCCCCGTCCTGCGCGAGGGCGTGACGACCGACAACGGCAACGTGATCCTGGACGTGCACGGGCTCGCCATCACCGACCCGGCCGCCCTCGAGGGCGAGCTGAACCAGCTCCCGGGCGTGGTGACCAACGGCCTCTTCGCCCGCCGCCCCGCCGACGTCCTGCTGCTGGGCACGCCCCAGGGCGTGCGGCGCATGGACCGGGCCGTCACGCGGCCGTCACAATGAAGGCCTAGCATCAGCCATCCGGCGCCGCGCCGCCCTCCCGGGCGCGGGGCCCCGCGCAAGGACCGCCGCCATGCCCCTCAACCCGCAGGAACACACCTCGAAGCGCTACGACGCGGAGCTGGAGGCCGTGCGCTCGCGCGTGCTGCAGATGGGCGGCCTCGTCGAGACGCAGATCACGGCCGCGATCGAGGCCCTGTCCACCGGCAACCTCCAGCTCGCCGAGCAGACGATCGCCAACGACCACCGCGTGAACGCCCTCGAGGTCCAGATCGACGAGGACTGCGCGCACATCATCGCCCGCCGCCAGCCGGCCGCGCAGGACCTGCGCATGATCGTGACGGTCATCAAGATGATCACCGACCTCGAGCGCATCGGCGACGAGGCCGAGAAGATCGCGCGCATGACCAAGCTCATCTACTCGGCCGAGCGCCTGCTCCTGCCGCGCTTCGCGGAGATCAAGACCGCCGCCGGCATCGCGCTCGAGATGCTCAAGAAGGCGCTGGACTCCTTCGCGCGCGTGGACCTCACCGAGGCGGCCGCCGTCGTGCGCCAGGACCGGCTGCTCGACGAGCAGTTCCGCGGCATCATGCGCCAGCTCATCACCTTCA
The DNA here is from genome assembly GCA_026125445.1 of Burkholderiales bacterium. Lineage (GTDB taxonomy): Bacteria > Pseudomonadota > Gammaproteobacteria > Burkholderiales > Usitatibacteraceae > FEB-7. Next base: position 179 of record JAHCLE010000355.1, on the reverse strand, counting down.
TGATGGAGGACCCGCGCACGATCTCCACCTCCATCGAGATCCTGTTCGTGGCCAAGGCCCTCGAGCGCATCGGCGACCACTCCAAGAACATGTCGGAGTACGTGGTCTACCTGGTGAAGGGCAAGGACGTGCGGCACGTCACGGCCGAGGAGTTCGAGCGCGCGGCCTCCTCCGACTGA
>JAHCLE010000354.1 GCA_026125445.1 Burkholderiales bacterium | reverse complement strand
GTCGTTGAACCTGCTCGCCCCCGCCGTCGCCTTCGTCGACCTCGAGACCACCGGCACCTCCGCCACGGGCGACCGGGTGACGGAGGTCGCCATCGTGCGCGTGGTCGAGGGCGAGCTCGTCGAGGAGTGGTCCACGCTCGTCGATCCCGAGCGCTCGATCCCGCCCGACATCCAGGTCCTCACAGGCATCACCAACGAGATGGTGAAGGGCGCGCCCACCTTCGCGGACATCCGCCACGAGGTGCTCGAGCGGCTCGAGGGCCACCTGTTCGTCGCCCACAACGCGCGCTTCGACTACGGCTTCCTCAAGAACGAGTTCGCGCGGCTGGAGATGCCCTTCACCGCCGACGTGCTGTGCACCGTGCGCCTGTCGCGCCGGCTCTATCCCGAGGCCGTGGGCCACGGGCTCGACGCCCTCATCGCGCGCCACGGGCTCGCCGATCCGCTGGACGCGGTCGATCCCGCGGCGAGGACGGGACGGCACTCCGCGCTGGGGGATGCGCGCGCGCTGTGGCGCTTCGTGCAGGTGATCGAGCGCGAGAAGCCGGCCGAGGAGATCGTCGCCGCGGTGAAGCGCCTGCTCAAGATCCCGAGCCTGCCGCCGCAGCTCGCCCCCGACGCGCTGGAGGGCGTGCCCGAGTGCCCCGGCGTCTACCGCTTCTTCGGCGTGAACGACCTGCCGCTCTACATCGGCAAGAGCGTGAACCTGCGCGACCGCGTGCGCTCGCACTTCACCTCCGACTATCGCAATTCCAACGACCACCGCCTCTCGGCCGAGATCCGGCGCCTGGACTGGATCGAGACGGCGGGCGAGCTGGGCGCGCTGCTGCTGGAATCGCGCCTGGTGAAGGAGGTGGCGCCGCTGCACAACGCGCTGCTTCGCCGGCGCAGGACTTTCGGGGTGCTTCGACTGCCGTCGCTTCGCGAGGCGCCGGAGTTCGTGAAGCTCGACGACATCGACTGGGACGAGCGCGGGCCCGGCGCCGAACCGCTCTACGGACCCTTCGCCTCGCCGCGGGCGGCGCGCGACCTGCTGGAGGCCATCGCCGCCGAGCAGGGCCTGTGCTGGCGCCTGCTGGGCTGGGAGAAGCGCGGCGGCCCGTGCTTCGCGCGGCAGGTGCGCAAGTGCCGCGGCGCGTGCGTGGGCGAGGAGACCCCGGAAGCGCACAACGTGCGCCTCGCCACGGCACTGGAGGCGAAGCGCATTCCCGATTGGCCCTTCGCGGGGCCCGTGGCCATTGTGGAGCGCGATGCCGCGCGGGGCGTGGAGGAGGCGCACGTCATCCACCAGTGGCGCCACCTCGGCACGGCGCGCGACGAGGACGAGCTCGAGGCGCTGGCCACCTCGCGGCGGCTCCCGGAGTTCGATCCCGACATCCTCAAGGTGCTCAGGCGCTGGCTCGAGGAAAACCCCGGGCGCGCGAGGGTCATTCCGGCGCCTCGTTGACTCGAGTCAATACGGCGCGGGTCGGGCGGGGTCAGGCTGATTCAGGGGAACTCCCGGCGGCGAGGGGCTTCAAAAAGGCGGACACCCCCCGGTCGTCAGGACCCCCAGCAAGGAGCAAGCCATGGATACCGTCACCGTCGAAGTCACGAAGGAAAAACTGCTGCAGGATCTCAACAGGGTCGTCGCGGAAACCGAGACGTTGCTGCGCGACACGGCCACGGTGGGCGGCGAGAAGGTCGCCACCTGGCGCACCGGCGTCGAGCAGAACCTGA
>JAHCLE010000353.1 GCA_026125445.1 Burkholderiales bacterium | reverse complement strand
TCTCGAGCCAGTCGTGGTAGGCCGTCACCGAGCGCGTGAGGTCCTCGCGCCACCGGTTGTACCGGGCGATCTCGCCTTCGAAGCGGGCGTCGACGGGGGTGGCGGGGCTCACGGGTCGCTCTCTCGGGGAGGGACAGTGTAACCGCCCCGTCCCACAAAGAAAAACGGCCGGACTCGAGGTCCGGCCGTGGAAGGGAGGAAGCGTTCTGGCCCGGGAGACCTGGCCGCGGGGGTGTCCCGGCGGCCGGTGCGGCGACGCCCTCAGGCGGCGCGGCGGAAATCCGGGTCGTTGGCGGGCGCCTCGTCGCTCGCGGGGGCGGCTGCGGCGGGCACCCGGTTGGCGGCGCGGCGGACGGCCTCGAAGGGGCCGGCGCTCGGAAGGAGCAGGGTGCCGCGCTCGCCGCCCAGGGCGAGCAGCAGGTTCAGGACGGCCAGCGTGAGGACGGGGGCGGCGACGGCGATCAGTTGCGCGTTTTCGATGAAGAGGTTCATTTTCGGTCTCCGGTCAGTCGTTGGTGTTGGACGCAATCTAGGACCGCCGCCCACCCCCCGCCAGCCCCATGCGACGAACTGGCGAAAACCGGGGATGAAACGCTTCCCCGGCCGGGGATTCGGGCCGTCAGCCCTGCTTCGGGCGCCCCCCGAGGACCACTTCCGCGAGGGTGCGGCCGTTGCGGTCGACGACCCGGACGCGCTCCACCTGGCGCCCGGCCAGCCAGGCGGCGACGGCCAGCAGGGCGAGCAGGGGAACGGTCACGGCCAGGAGCGTAAGGACGAAAGGTGACAGGTCCATTTCCGCCTTCCTCCGGCCTCAGGCCGCGATGCGCTCGAAGGCGTCGTTGGCGGCCGCGTGGGCGGGGCTCGCCTTGAGCGGGTGGGCCGCGAGCCAGGCGGCGGCGGCTTCCTCGGCCGTGGGCGTCAGGACGGGCCAGCGGGGGGCGCCGGGGTGATTGCCGCCCATTTCGAGGACCAGGAAGACCGGCAGGACGATGGCGTAGAAGGCGACGGCGGCGGCGATGAGTTCCATGGCATTTCCTTTATCCCTTGCAGCCCCCCCGGCAGGCCCCTGCCGGTTTCGGGCGGCGCGACTCGTTCTTCGCGTTGGTGCCCAGACTACGCACCCGCGGCCGCGGATTCGCCGGACTAATGCAGGGTGTTACGGATGAAATGTCGCCCCGCCGGGTGTGGAAAATTCCACACGGGCGCGCGAACCGGGGGGTGGGGCTAGAGGATGAAGCGGCCGATCATGCGCAGCGCCTCGCCTTCCAGCCAGGCCACCGGGAGCATGAGGACCAGCTGGCAGGCGATGAGGACGAGCACCGGCGTGATGTCCACACCACCAATGGGAGGAATCGCCTTCTGGAACGGCTTGAGGAAGGGCCGCGCCAGGGCGTCGAAGAACGGCGCCACGGGGTGGTAGGGGTTCACCCAGGAGAGCAGGGCCTGCAGGAGCACCGCGCCCATGACGATGTAGACCGTGAGCCGCGCGAGCTTCACCAGGGCGAGGAAGAGGATCACGGAGAGGGCCGCGCCGTTCACGATCTCCACGCCCTGGAGCAGCGACAGGATCGCGAGCAGGATCACCTCCGCGATCCACGCCACCGCGGCCGAGGCGATGTCGAGCTTGAAGAGCCCCGGAAGGAGCCGGCGCATGGGCTTCACGGCGAAGTCGGTGAGCGCCATCGTGAACTGCGCGAGCGGGTTGCGTGCCGGCGCGCGCAGGG
>JAHCLE010000352.1 GCA_026125445.1 Burkholderiales bacterium | reverse complement strand
GCTGATGAGCTTGCCGTCGAGCTTCACCCGGTCGCCGGGACCGACCTGGTCGCCGAGCTTGGCGACGTGGCCGTTCACCGTGACGTGGCCCTGCGCGATGAGGATCTCGATGTTGCGCCTCGAGCCGTGGCCGGACTGCGCCATGACCTTCTGCAGCCGCTCGCGCTTGCCGGCGTCCTTGCCGCGCGCGCCCTTGCCGCGCCCCTTGCGCGGGCCCTGCCCGCCCTGGGGTTTCGCCCACTCCGGGACGATGCCGCCGGGCCACTCGAGCCTCGGCGCGCGGGGAATCCTGTGGGGTCTATCTCGCATGGTCGTCGTGCTCCGTGTCTCGCGAAGGCGCCTGGGCCTCGGCTTCGTCGGTGGGGTCTTCTTCGGGGAGGGAAGCCTCGGCCGGATCGGCCTCGTGGGCCGGGGAGGGTTCGCCGCATTCGCCGCCGGCGAGGCCGAGGAGCGGTGCCTGCGCCGGGGCGGGCGCGGGACCGAGGGTCGCGTCGAGGGTGCTCTGCAGCTCCTCGAGCGGGGGCAGCTCCTCGAGCGACCTGAGGTTCAGGTCGTCGAGGAAGCGGCGTGTGGTGGCGAAGAGCGCCGGGCGGCCGGGGCTCTCGCGGTGCCCGATCACGTCGATCCAGCCGCGCTCCTCGAGGGCCTTGAGCGTGGCGGGGGAGACGGCGACACCGCGGATGTCCTCGATGTCGCCGCGGGTGACGGGCTGGCGGTAGGCGATGATCGCGAGCGTCTCGAGCACCGCGCGCGAGTAGCGCGGCGGCTTCTCGTTGGTGATGCGGTCGAGGTACCTCTGGTAGTCGGGGCGCACGCGGAAGCGCCAGCCGCTCGCCACCATCGTGAGCTCCACCGAGCGCCCGGCCCACTCCTCCTTGAGCTCCTCGAGGATGCGGCGCAGGCTCTCGACGTCGAGCTCGCCGGCGAACAGGCGCTTCATCTGCAGCGCGGTGAGCGGCTCGGGGGCCGAGAGGAGCGCGGCCTCGAGGACGCGCTTCACGAGTTCGAGGTCGAGCGGCTCGCGCTCGGGCTCGGGGGCCGGCGCCTCGCCGGCTTCGATGATTTCGTCGGTCATGGTCAGGTGATCGTGAGCGCCGCGCGCTCGTTCTTCAGGCGCACGTAGATGGGTTCGAAGGCGGTCTGCTGCGTGATCTCGATGAGGCTCTCGCGCGCGAGCTCGAGGAGGGCGAGGAAGCTCACCACCAGCACGGGCACGCCCTGCTCCGGCTCGAACAGGTGCGAGAACTCGGTGAAGGCGCCGCCCGCGAGCGTGCGCAGGATGCGGCTCATGTGCGAGCGCACCGAGAGCTGCTCGCGCGTGATCTTGTGGTGCTTCGTCATCTTGGCCCGCGCCAGGATCGAGCGCCAGGCCTCCGAGAGGTCGGCCACCGCCACGCCCGGCAGGCGCTCGGCCAGGGCCTGCTCGAGGTAGACCTCGACGACCGAGAAGTCGCGGCCCGCCACCGGGATCTCGGAGATCGCGGCCGCCGCCTTCTTCATCTGCTCGTACTCGAGCAGGCGCCGGACGAGCTCGGCGCGCGGGTCCTCGGGCTCGGCCTCGCCCTCGCGCTTCGGGCGCGGCAGGAGCATGCGCGACTTGATCTCGATGAGGAGGGCGGCCATCAGCAGGTACTCGGCGGCGAGCTCGAGCTGCTGCGTGCGCATCATCTCGACGTACTCCATGTACTGGCGCGTGAGCTCCGCCATGGGGATGTCGAGGATGTCGAGCGA
>JAHCLE010000351.1 GCA_026125445.1 Burkholderiales bacterium | reverse complement strand
CCGCGGCCTCGACGTGGAGGCCACCGCGTTCGCGAAGCACCCGCACGGGATCATCGCCTCGCCCGAGCACCCGCTCGCGAGGAAGCGCGGCCTGGAGCTCTCGCGCCTGGCGGGCGAGAACTTCCTCCTGCGCGAGCCCGGCTCCGGCACGCGCATGTCGATGGAGCGCGTCTTCGCGGAGCACGGGGTGAAGCTCGCCTCGAGCATGGAGCTCGCCAGCAACGAGACCATCAAGCAGGCGGTGATGGCGGGGATGGGGCTCGCGTTCCTGTCGCTGCACACCGTGGGGCTCGAGCTCGCCACCGGCCGCCTCGTCCGCCTGGACGTGAAGGGAACGCCCGTCACGCGCGACTGGCACGTCGTGAGCCGGCAGGGCAAGCGCCTGTCGCCGCTCGCCGAGGCCTTCCGCGCCTTCCTCGCCGCCGAGGGCGCCAAGCTCATCGAGGAGACCACCGGCGTGCACGTGCGCGAGGCCGCCGCCGGGCCGCGCAAATCCCCGAAAAGGGCTTCTGCGCCGGCGAGGAATCCCCTATAATTCCGGCCTTCGTTTTTGCGCCGCAAAGACTGCTTGAGTACAGCGCTGCAGAGAGGGTTCCACCCGCCGCCCGAGTGATCCGGGCGCCGCCGCCGTCGCGCGATGCGACGCGGAGGGCGCCCGAGGCCGGGCGATAAGTGCATCCCCCTCGCAGGATCCGCCACCAGAGGGAGGTAACGGAGTGAAGGGACTGCACATCATCGCCGACCTGTACGGCTGCCGGAACGGCGAAATGCTGGTCTCGTCCGCCAGGCTTCGCGAAACCTGCGTGGCGGCCTGCAAGGACGTCGGGCTCACGGTCCTCGGGGACCACTTCTACCAGTTCGAGGGTCTCGACGCGACGCAGGCCGGCGGCGCCACCGGCGCGGTCGTCTTCGCGGAATCGCACCTCGCGATCCACACCTGGCCGGAGCGCGACGGCGCCACGCTCGACGTGTACGTCTGCAACGTCACCTCCGACAACAGCGCCAAGGCGGAGCGGCTCTACGAGACCCTCGTCGCGGCCCTGCAGCCCGGCGACGTCATGATCGAGCGGGTCTGGCGCGGCCGCGACCTTCCCCTGAAGGCCAAGCGCCTGGCGGCGGTGAAGTAGCCCCTCGCGCCCGTGGCCGAGCGAATCCTCGAGCGCCTGAACGACGCGAGCGGCGTCTGGTTCGACGGCACGCTCGTCGAGCGGCGCCAGACGCCCTTCCAGCTCCTGGAGGTCTGGGACACGCCCGAGCTCGGCCGCGTCTTCCGGCTCGACGGCTTCAACATGACGAGCGAGCGCGACGAGTTCTTCTACCACGAGAACCTCGTGCACCCGGCCGCCGCGGCGCACCCGGCGCCGCGCCGCGCGCTGGTGATCGGCGGCGGCGACGGCGGCTCCTCGGAGGAGCTCCTCAAGCACTCGACGATGGAGCTCGTGCACATGGCCGAGCTCGACCCCGACGTGATCGAGGTCTCCCGGGCGCAGTTCGGCAAGGTCCACCGCGGCGCCTTCGACGACCCGCGCCTGAAGGTGACGGTGGGCGACGGGCTCGCCTACCTGCGGTCCACGGCCGAGCGCTACGACCTGGTGGCGATGGACCTCACCGATCCCGTGGGGCCGTCCGCGGAGCTCTACGCGCCGTCCACCTTCGCGCTGGCCAGGCGCGCCATGGCCGAGGGCTCCGCGCTCGTGCTGCACCTGGGCTCGCCCTTCTCGCACCCCGACCGCGTGCGGCAGACGCTCGCGAACCTGCGCCAGGTCTTCCG
>JAHCLE010000350.1 GCA_026125445.1 Burkholderiales bacterium | reverse complement strand
TCGCGCAGGATGAGCGAAGGCGAAGCGAAGGGGGCGAGGCGCTCGAGGAAGTCGAGCAGTTCCAGCGCCGGCGCGTTGCCGAAGAACTTGGCGCGCGGCGTTTCCATCCAGATGCGGTCCGTGTAGAGCCAGATCTCGTGCGGCGTGTCGCCGATGCCGTCGCCGTCGCGGTCGAAACCGCGGTAATCGCTCCAGGCATTGCCCCGCCACAGGTTGGCCTCGCCCACGCCGGCGGCGCTCACCGCCACCTGCGTCAGGTTGTTCTCGAAGCGGTTGGCCTCGATGCGGTGGCCGCCCTTCTCGCCGTAGAAATACATGCCGATGACGTTGTGGGCGAAGCGGTTGCCGCGCACGATGAGCGCGGCGTCCGTATTGAGCGGCGCGTTGGCGGAGAGGCCGGCGGCGCAGTGCAGCACCACGTTGTCCTCGATCAGGGCTTCGCCGCTGTCCTTGATGGCGATGCCGGCGCCGCCGCCGTCGAGCGCATGGGCGATGGTGTTGCCGCGCAGCGTCAGGTCCGGCGAATAGAGCACGACGATGCCGGTGTCGGTGTCGCGCAGGTCGTTGTTTTCCACCAGGGCGCGCGGCGAGAAGACGAACTGCATGCCGTAGCGGCCGTCGGCGAGCCGGTTGCCGGCGATGCGGTTGTCGGGCGAGTTGGCGAAGGTGAGGTCGCGCACGCGGGAGAAGGTGTTGTGCTCGATGCGGTTGTGGCGGCTGTTCCACAGGCGCAGGCCGTCGCCGCGCTGGCCGCGCGAGGCAGGGCGTCCTGTGACTGTATTGCCGGCGATGCGATTGCGGTTGCCCTGCTTGACGTGGATGCCGAACAGCACGTCGTCGATGACGTTGCCTTCGACGAGGTTGTCGTCGCCCTCGACGAGCAGGCCGGCGTCGACCGAGTCGTGGCTGTCGCCCGAGCCGGCGATGGCGAGGCCGCGCAGCGTGGCGCCGCTGGCGCGCAGGGCGAGGACGGTGCCCTTGCCATTGCCTTGAAGCGTCACCTTGCCGCCGCCGTCCAGCGTCATCGCCTTGGCAATGGTCGCCGGCCCGGCATAGGCGCCCGGCTTCGGGCGCAGCGTGCCGCCGGCCGGCGTGGCGTCGATCAGCGGCTGCAGCGGGGGCGCGGCCTGAGCGAGCGTGAGGGGAAGAAGGAGGAGGAAAGTCAGTCGCTGCAACACGGCGATATTGTTGCCGCCATGGGGAATCCAGCCTTGTCCTGCGTCAAATCGATCGGCGACGATGTTCGGTGCATCGTGTGGGAGCGGCGTCCACGCCGCGATAAATCCCCCGGCCCTGCGGGCCACCCCCTTTCACAAAGGGGGTATCGCGGCGTGGACGCCGCTCCCACAGTGCTACCAGCTGCCGGATGCCCCTCCGCCGCCCGAACTGCCGCCGCCGCCGGAGAAGCCGCCGCCCGAGGAGGAGCCCGAGCTCCAGGAGGACGAGCCGCCCGAGCTGCCGCCGAAGGTGAAGCCGCCGATGCGGGCGCTGCCCTTGGTCTTCAGGTCGTTCTGCGCCTTCGCGTACCAGGGCGATCGTGCGACGAGCAGCTTGACAATGGGGAAGCCGACGACATAGATGCCGAGCAGGGTGAGTGCGCCCTTCACGCCCACCACCACGATGGGGAACATGGCCCAGAAGGGGATGAGGAAGAAATAGAGGAACCAGCCCATGCCCGGCGTGAGGATGCCGATGACGGTGAACAGGCCGATGATGCCGAAGATGAAGGCGCCGATGAGGATGCGCTCGGGCAGCGGCAGGTCCGGCCCCTCGAAGAAG
>JAHCLE010000035.1 GCA_026125445.1 Burkholderiales bacterium | reverse complement strand
TCGATCACGCGCCAGCGCGCGGGCTCCTGCGCGGCGCGCTGGCGGTAGGCGGCGCGCACCCGCTCGAAGAACTCGGCGCGCTCGGCCTCGATGCGATCGACCGGACCGCGCCCGCGCGCGCGCTCCAGCCCCTGCGACACCGGAAGGTCCAGCAGCAGGCTGAGGTCCGGGCGCAGCCCGCAGACCCAGCGCTCCAGCTCGGCGATACGGCCCGTATCGATTCCGCGACCGCCGCCCTGATAGGCAAAGCTGGCGTCGGTGAAGCGATCGGAAAGCACCACGGCGCCGCGCGCCAGCGCCGGCGCGATCACCTCGCGCACCAGCTGGGCGCGCGCGGCAAACATCAGGAGCAGCTCGGTCTCGGCACACAGCGGCCCGAGATCCTGCCGCAGCACCACGGCGCGGATCGCTTCGCCCGCGGCGGTGCCGCCCGGCTCCCGCACCTGCACCAGCTCGACCCCGCGCGCGGCAATGCGCTCGGCCAGGAACGCCATCGCGGTGCTCTTGCCCGCGCCCTCACCGCCCTCCAGCGTGATCAGCCGGCCGCTCACGGCGTGCGAATCCGGCGGCGGTACTCGGCCACGGCACGGTTGTGCTCGTCCAGGGTACGCGAGAAGACGTGCCCGCCGTGGCCGTGGGCCACGAAGTACAGCGCCTGCCCCGCGTCCGGATGCAGGGCGGCGTGGATCGCGGCGCGGCTGGGCAAGGCGATGGGCGTGGGGGGCAGGCCGTCCCGGGTGTAGGTGTTCCAGGGCGTGTCGGCCTGCAGGTCGCGCTTGCGCAGGTTGCCGTCGAAGCCCTCGCCCAGCCCGTAGATCACCGTGGGGTCGGTCTGCAGCCGCATGCCCTTCCTCAGGCGATTGACGAACACGGAAGCCACGATGGCGCGCTCGCCCAGCCGTCCCGTCTCCTTCTCGACGATGGAGGCGAGGATGAGCGCCTCGTAGGGGCTCCCAAGCGGCAAGGCCGGGTCGCGCGACTCCCAGGCCCGGGCGAGCCGGCGCTGCATCTGCGCGTAGGCGCGCCTGAGGATCTCGACGTCCGTGGCGCCGGCCACGAAGCGGTAGGTGTCGGGAAAGAAGACGCCCTCGAGCGCCGGCTCGTCCACGCCCAGCGCGGCGCGGATCTCCGCGTCGCCGCGCCCGGCGAGCGTCGACCGGATGTTGGGACTCGCGCGCATCTGCGCCAGCCACTGCCGGAAGGTGGTCCCTTCCACGAAGGCGATCTCGATGGGGAGCACGTCGCCGCGCGCGAGCTTGTCGAGGAGCTCCAGCGGCGTGAGCGGCTGCGTCATGCGGTAGGTCCCCGCCTGCAACGCGCCCGCCTTGCCAATCGCCCGGCCGAGGAGCCAGAAGGCGTGGGGCTCGGGCAGCAGCCCCTCGTCGGCGAGCTGGCGCGCGACACCCTTGAGGCTCGCCCCGCTCTTCACGGTGAAGTCGAAGGGCGTGCGCGGCGGCTCGAGCGGCGTCAGGCAGAACCACGCCCCCCACGCGAGCGCGGCCAGCGCCACGGCGGCGACCAGGAGCGCGAGCCTACGCGCCGCGCGCATCGTCCTCCCCGATGAGCTGCTGGAAGCGGCGGGCGAGCGGGCCCGGCGACCAGCGCCGCTCTCCCAGCGCGACCACGGGCCAGACGCCGATCACGCTGTTGGTGAGGAAGACCTCGTCGGCGAGATCCAGCTCCTCGAAGCGGGCGTCGCGCACTTCGCAGGCGATGCCCTCGGCCTGCGCCAGCGCGAGCACGCGGCCGCGCTGGGCGCCCTCGACGCCGCAGCGCGTGAGTGCGGGCGTGACGAGCACGCCCGCGCGCGAAAAGAAGACGTTGCTCGCCGTCGCCTCGACCAGCCGGCCTTCGGCGTCCGCGAGCAGGCCCTCGCGCACGTCCTGATCGCGCCACTCGGCGCGCGCCAGCACGTTCTCCAGCCGGTTGAGGGACTTCACGCCCGCGAGCCGCGGCTGGATGGCGAGCGCGAGCTCGCAGCGGCGCACCCGCACGCCGTCCCTCGCGGCGAGCGGATCGGAGGGCACGCCCGGCCAGCCCGCCACGATGCGCGTGGGCTCAACGTCGTCGCCGAAGCCGTAGCCGCGGCCGGAGGCGCCGCGGGTGACGAGCACCTTCACGACGCCGTCGCCCGCCATCACGCGCGAGATCTCGGCGGCGAGGAGCGGTTCCGCCGGGCACGCGAGCGCCAGGCGGGAGCAGTCGCGAGCGAGGAGGCGGTAGTGGTGGGGCCAGTTGAGCGCCCGGCCGGCGCGCGTCACGAGGGTGCGGAAGACGCCGTCGCCGTACATGAGCCCGCGGTCGGCGGCGTCGACCGACCGGGCGGGCCACCCGTTGACGAGGAAGGAGGCCATCGCCGCGCGCCCCGGTCGCGCCCGGGCCCGCCTAGCGCAGGCGCCGGAACGCGAGCGTCCCGTTGGTGCCGCCGAACCCGAAGGAGTTCGAGAGGGCCACGTCGATCCGCATCTCGCGCGCGGTGTTGGGGACGTAGTCCAGGTCGCAGGCGGGGTCGGGATTGTCGAGGTTGATGGTCGGCGGCGAGACCTGGTGGTGGATGGCGAGCACGGTGATGAGCGCCTCCACGCCGCCGGCGGCCCCCAGCAGGTGGCCGTGCATCGACTTGGTGGAGTTCACCGCCAGCTTCCCCGCGTGCTCCCCGAAGGCGGCCTTGATCGCGGCGGTCTCGTTGGCGTCGCCCAGCGGCGTCGAGGTGCCGTGGGCGTTGAGGTACTGCACCTCCTCGGCGTTGAGGCCGGCGTTGCGCAGAGCGGCCGCCATGGCCCGGCGCGGCCCGTCCATGTTCGGGGCGGTGATGTGCCCCGCGTCGGCGCTCATGCCCATGCCGCCGAGCTCCGCGTAGATGCGCGCCCCGCGCTTCCTCGCGTGCTCGTACTCCTCGAGGATCAGGATGCCGGCGCCCTCGCCCAGCACGAAGCCGTCGCGGTCGCGGTCGAAGGGGCGCGAGGCCTTCGTCGGGTCGTCGTTCCTCTCGGAGAGGGCCTTCATGGAGCAGAACCCGCCCATGCCGGACATGCAGATGGTGGCTTCGGTTCCGCCGGCGATCATGACGTCGGCGTCGCCGAACTCGATCATGCGGCCGGCCTCGCCCACGCAGTGCGAGCTCGTCGTGCAGGCCGAGACCATCGACACGTTGGGCCCCTTGGCGCCGAACTGGATGGAGATGATGCCCGCGACCATGTTGATGATCGACCCGGGGACGAAGAAGGGCGAGATGCGCCGCGGCCCCTTGGCGCCCATCTCGAGGATGTTCTCCTCGATCATCGGCAGGCCGCCGATGCCCGAGCCCACGACCACGCCGACGCGCTCGGCGTTCGACTCGTCGATCGCGAGCCCGGCGTCCTCGAGGGCCATCCGGGTGGCCGCGATGCCGAAGTGCACGAACGTGTCGGAGCGGCGCGCCTCCTTGGGGGGCATCCACTGCGCGGCCTCGAACCCCTTGACCTCGGCCGCGATGCGGGTCGTGAGCGGCGCGGCGTCGAACTTCGTGATGGGCCCCACCCCGCTCACCCCGCGCACGAGGTTGTCCCAGGCCTGGGCGATGCCGATGCCGACGGGGGAGACGATTCCGAGGCCGGTGACGACGACGCGGCGTTTGCTCATGGCGTGGCGGGATGGGTGTTCGGGTTCGGGATGTGAAAAGGGGGCCGTCGAAGCGGCCCCCCTTCGTGGCCGGGGCCGGGCCCCCGCGGGCTTATTGCTTCAGGTGCGCCTTCACGTAGTCGATCGCCTGCTGGACGCTGGTGATCTTCTCGGCTTCCTCGTCGGGGATCTCGCACTCGAACTCCTCCTCGAGGGCCATCACCAGCTCGACGTTGTCGAGGGAGTCCGCGCCAAGGTCCTCGACGAACGAGGATTCGTTCTTCACGTCGGCTTCGGCCACGCCGAGCTGCTCGGCGACGATCTTCTTGACGCGCGCTTCAATGTTCTCCATCGGGTCCCTCCGCTGTTTTTCGGAAATTCGCTTCAGAGTGCGAAAAAACGTCGCATTTTACCATAGGGTCGCGCCCGGACGCCCCGGCGCGGCCGCCTCAATCCATGAACATGCCGCCGTTCACGTGCAGGGTGGCGCCGGTGACGTAGGCCGCCCCCGGCGAGCACAGGAAGGCCACCGCCGCGGCGATGTCCTCGACCCGGCCCAGCCGCCCCAGCGGCACGTTCTCCACGAGCTTCTTGACCTGCTCCTCGGCGAGCGAGCGGGTCATGTCCGTCTCGATGAAGCCGGGCGCCACGCAGTTGACGGTGATGTTCCGGCTGCCGACCTCGCGGGCGAGCGACTTGGAGAAGCCCACGATTCCCGCCTTCGCGGCGGCGTAGTTGGCCTGCCCCGGGTTGCCGGTGAAGCCCACCACCGAGGTGATGTTCACGATCCGGCCCGCCCTCGCCTTCATCATGCCGCGAAGCACCGCCCGCGACAGGACGAATACGCTCTTCAGGTTGGTGGCCTGGATGTCGTCCCACTCCTCGTCCTTCATGCGCGCCAGGAGGTTGTCGCGGGTGACGCCCGCGTTGTTGACGAGGATTCCCACGCCGCCGTGGTCGGCCGCTACGCGCTCGACGAAGGCGGCGCAGGCCGCGGCGTCGCGCACGTCGAGCACCCGGCCCTCCCCCTTGCCGCCGGCCTCGGCGATGACGCGGGTGACGTTCTCCGCCCCCTTGTCGGAGGTCGAGGTGCCGACCACGACGGCCCCGGCGCGGGCGAGCGCGACGGCGATGGCCTCGCCGATGCCGCGCGAGGCTCCGGTGACGATGGCGACTTGTCCGTTGAGCATGGTTTCCTCAGGCGTTCGTCAGGGCCGCGGCGAGCGCGGCGGAATCGGTGATGGCGACGGCCTCCACGCCGTCGACCGTGCGCTTGACCAGCCCGGCCAGCACCTTGCCGGGCGCGCACTCCACGATGCGCGCGACGCCGGCGGCTTGCAGGTGGCGAACCGTCTCCACCCAGCGCACGGGCCGGAAGAGCTGCTCGACCAGCGCCCGGCGGATGCGCTCGGGGTCGTCAAAGGCGGCGACATCGGCATTCTGCACGACGGGCACCTTCGGCGAGGCCACGGCCACGCCCGCCAGGCGCTCGCGCAGTCGCTCGGCGGCCGGCCGCATGAGGGAGCAGTGCGACGGCGCGCTCATGGGCAGCATCTTGGCGATCTTGGCGCCGTGCGCCTTGGCCGCCGCCATGCCGCGCTCGACCGCCCCGCGGTGGCCCGCGATGACGACCTGGCCCGGCGAATTGAGGTTGGCCGCTTCCAGGACCTCTCCCTGGGCGGCTTCCTGCAGGACCTTCTCCAGCCTGTCGTCGGCCAGGCCCACGAGAGCTGCGATGCCGCCGGTGCCTTCCGGCACGGCCTCCTGCATCGCCTGGGCGCGAAGGCGCACGAGCGGCAGCGCGTCCTCGAAGCGAAGCGCCTCGGCGGCCACGAGCGCGGAATACTCGCCCAGGCTGTGGCCGGCGAAGAACGCCGGCATCGGCCCGCCGCGATCGCGCCAGGCGCGCCAGCAGGCAACGCCTGCCGTGAGCATCAGCGGCTGGGTGACCACGGTCCTCGCCAGCGCCTCGGCCGGCCCCTCGGCGGCGAGCTTCCACAGGTCCTCGCCTAGGATGGCGGATGCCTCCCGGAAGGTGGCCTCGACCAAGGGAGAGTCGGCGAAGCCGCCCATCATGCCGACCGACTGCGAGCCCTGCCCCGGAAACACCACCGCGAACTTTGTCATGTCCTCACCAGCGAACGAGTACGGAACCCCAGGTGAAACCGCCGCCCACGCCCTCCATCAGGACGAGGTCGCCCGGCCTGATGCGCCCGTCGCGCGCCGCCACGTCGAGGGCGAGCGGGATGGAGGCGGCCGAGGTGTTGGCGTGCCGGTCCACGGTCACCACGCACTTCTCCGGCGCGATGCCCAGCTTCTTCGCCGTGTGCGTGATGATGCGCACGTTGGCCTGGTGCGCGACGAACCAGTCGATGTCGGAGAGCTTCAGGCCGTTGGCCTCGACGGCCTCGCGCGCGCACTCCTCGAGGACGCGCACCGCGAGCTTGAACACGGCGCCCCCGTCCATCTTCAGGGTGGGGTCGCCCAGCACCCGGCCGCCGCAGACGTGGCCGGGCGTGTTGAGGATGTCGGCGTAGGCCCCGTCGGCGTGCAGGTGCGCCGAGAGGATGCCGGGCTCGGCCGAGGCCTCCAGCACCACCGCTCCCGCCCCGTCCCCGAAAAGCACGCAGGTGCCGCGGTCCTTCCAGTCCAGGATGCGCGAGAAGACCTCGGCGCCGACCACGAGCGCGCGCTTGTTCATGCCCGAGCGGATGAACTGGTCGGCGGTCGCGAGCGCGTAGACGAATCCGCTGCACACCGCCTGCACGTCGAAGGCGGCGCCGTGGCGGATGCCGAGCTTCTTCTGCAGCAGGCAGGCGCTCGACGGGAAGACCATGTCCGGCGTGGAGGTCGCCAGCACGATGAGGTCGATGTCGCCGGGACGCAGGCCCGCGGCGGCGAGCGCCTGGCGCGAGGCCAGGAGCGCGAGGTCGCTCGTCGCCTGCCCGTCCGCGGCGATGTGGCGCTCGCGGATGCCGGTGCGCGCGACGATCCACTCGTCGGTGGTGTCGACCATCGACTCGAGGTCGCGGTTGGTGAGGACCTTCTCCGGGAGGTAGCTCCCGGTGCCCACGATGCGCGAGCGCATCAGCGCGTCCGCCCGGGGCTCATGCCGCGGCCTCGGCCTGCGGTGCCGGGCGGCTGGATCCCGCCAGGACCCCCAGGGCGTGCAGGCGCTCGATCTCGGCGCCGATGCGCTCGTTCAGGCCGTGGCGCACCTCGGAATCGGCGCGCTCGAGCGCGGTGGCGAAGGCGAGCCGGTCGGCCGAGCCGTGGCTCTTCACGACGATGCCGCGCAGCCCCAGGAGCGTGGCCCCGTTGTAGCGGCGGTGGTCCAGGCGGCGGCGGAACGCCTTGATGACGGGCAGCGACACGAGCGCCGCCAGGCGCGTGAGGACGTTGCGGGAGTATTCCTGCTTGATGAACTCGCCCATCATGCGGGCGAGCCCCTCGGAGGTCTTGAGGGCGACGTTGCCCACGAAGCCGTCGCAGACCACGACGTCGGTCGTGCCGTTGTAGATGTCGTTGCCCTCGACGTTGCCGTGGAAGTCGAGCGTGCTCGCCTTGAGGAGCTCGCCGGCCTTCTTGACCACCTCGTTGCCCTTGATCTCCTCCGAGCCGATGTTGAGGAGTCCCACCGAGGGGCGCGAGCGCTCCTCCACGGCCTCCACGAGGGTCGCGCCCATGACGGCGAACTGCAGCAGGTGGTCCGGGGTGCAGTCGGCGTTGGCGCCGAGGTCCAGGACGTAGACCGTCCCCTTGCGCGTGGGCAGCACGCCGCAGATGGCCGGGCGGTCGATGCCCGGGAGCGTCTTCAGCACGAACTTGGCCGTGCCCATGAGGGCGCCGGTGTTGCCCGCGCTCACGCAGGCCTGCGCCCGGCCCTGCTTGACCAGGTCGATGGCCACGCGCATCGAGGAGTGGCGCTTGGTGCGGATCGCCGTGCGGATGTCCTCGTCCATGCCGACCACCTCGGTGGCGGGCACGACCTCGATGCGCGGGTGGCCGGAGGCGCCCAGGCGGGCGAGCTCCGCCGCGAGGGGCTCCGCGAGCCCCACCAGCAGGAGCTGCGCCTCTTCGCGGGCGGCGAGGTAGTCGAGGCAGGCGGGCACGGTCACCGAAGGACCGTGGTCCCCGCCCATCGCGTCGACGGCGATGACGGTCTTCATGGCAGTGCCTGCCGTGAAGCGCTGGGGCCGAGCGGCCGGCGGGCCGCTCACTCCTTGGTCTTGACGACCTTCTTGCCGCGATACACGCCCGAGGGCGAGATGTGGTGGCGCAGGTGCGTCTCGCCCGTGGTGGGCTCGACGGCGGTGGGCGGGTTGGTGAGGAAGTCGTGCGCCCGGTGCATGCCGCGCTTGGACGGCGACTTCTTGTTCTGTTGGACAGCCATGGTGTTCTCCTTGGAATCGGGTCTTATTTCGTTCCGGGTCGCTTGAGGCCGGCCAGCGCCGCGAAGGGCGACGGCCGTTCCGTCTCCATCCCGCCGCCCTCGCCCTCCGGCTCGAGGCCGGGCTTGTGCGGGACCATGGGCAGGCTGAGTATCACGGCTTCCTCGACCAACCCCTTCACGTCGACGGGCCCGGTCGCGACCACGAAATCCTCGCGGTCGCCTTCCTCCTCGAAGGGCGGAAGCTCTTCCTCCGAGTCGACCAGCACCAGCCGGTCTTCGATGGCGACCTCGTGCCGGAAAGTCTCGAAGGACCGCTGGCACGTGAGAAAAACGAAGCCCTTGATTATACACGACACTACGCGCCTTCGCGAAGCGTCCAGGGCGGCGTGGACGCGGTAGTGCAGCTCGCCATCGGGGCTCGCCAGTTCGTCGGCGAGGTTTTCCAGCTCGCCGGGACGAAGGACTCCCTCGAACACGGTACCCTTCGGGGTCAGTCGGTCGGGGTGGATCAGTTGCGGTCCGGCCACGGTACGCATATTATAGAATCGACTTTAATAAAGATAAGCAGAATATTGTTTTGAAAGACATTTCTTTGGTACTTGCCTCCGGCTCCCGCTACCGCGCGGAGCTGCTCGGCCGCCTGGGCCTGCCCTTCCGGACCTGGGCCCCGGCTGTCGACGAAAGCGCCCTGCCGGGTGAATCATGCGCCGAAACCGCGCGCCGGTTGGCACGCCGCAAGGCCGAGGCCGCGCTCGAGCGCCACCCCGGCGCCTGGGTGATCGGTTCCGACCAGGTGGCCGAGCTCGACGGCCGGCCGCTGGGCAAGCCGGGCGACCGCGAGAACGCCCGCGCCCAGCTGCGCGCGATGCGCGGCCGCCGGGTCGTCTTCCACACGGGCTTGTGCCTGCTGGCCAACGGCCGCGCGCACGAGGCCATGGTGCCCACGGAGGTCGCGTTCCGCGAGCTTTCCGACGCCGAGATCGAGCGCTACCTGGACCGCGAGCCCGCGTTCGACTGCGCCGGAAGCGCCAAATCCGAGGCCCTGGGCATCGCGCTCCTCGCGAGCCTGCGCGGCGACGATCCCACGGCGCTCGTCGGCCTGCCGCTCATCGCGCTCGCCGCCATGCTGCGCGGCGAAGGCGCCCAGGTCCCGTGAGCGCGGGCGCCGTCCTCTACCTCGTGCCGGTGCCCCTCGCGGAGGACGCCCGCCCCGAGGAGGGGCTCCCCGCCCCCGCCATCGGGCGCGTGCGCGGCCTGCGCGATTTCGTGGTGGAGAACGCGAAGAGCGCCCGGCGCTTCCTCTCGGCCTGCGGGCATCCGGGTCCCATCGCCTCCCTCAACCTGTCGGTGCTCGACGAGCACACGCCCGCCTCGCAGGTCGGCACGCTCCTCGCGCCGCTGCGCGAGGGGCGAGACCTGGGCCTGCTCTCCGAGGCCGGCGCCCCGGCGGTTGCCGATCCCGGCGCGCGCCTGGTGGCCGCCGCGCACGCGGAGGGCTTCCGGGTCGTGCCGCTTCCGGGGCCCTCGTCGATCCTGCTCGCCCTGATGGCCTCCGGCCTCGAGGGGCAGCGCTTCCGCTTCGCGGGCTACCTGCCCGTGCCGGGGCCGCAGCGGGCCGCGGCCATCCGCGAGCTGGAGTCGCGCTCGGCCGCCGCCGCCGAGACCCAGGTCTTCATCGAGACGCCCTACCGCAACGACGCGCTCCTCGCGGACGTGCTCGCGACCTGCCGCGGCGACACGCGCCTGGCGGTGGCGGCGGAGCTCACGGGCGCCGGCGAGTGCATCCGCTCGGCGAGCGTCGAGGAATGGCGCGCGCGGCCCTCCCCGCCGGGCAAGCGGCCCGCGATCTTCCTCTTGCTGGCGGCCGGGCGGCCCCGCCGGCGCTAGCGCACCGGGGGCGCCTGGCGGTTGTAGAGGTTGTTCTGCCGCAGCAGCGGGTAGACGGCGTCCGCCGACACCGGCGCGGAAAAGTAGAAGCCCTGGCCCGTGCGGCAGCCCTTGGCGCGCAGGAGCGCCAGCTGCCCGGCCGTCTCCACGCCCTCGGCGATCGTCTCGAGCTCGAGGCTGCGCGCCATGTTGATGATCGCCACCACGATCGCCGCGTCGTTGGGGTCGACGGTGACGTCGCGGATGAAGGACTGGTCGATCTTGAGCTTCTGGATGGGCAGGCGCTTGAGGTACGACAGGCTCGAGTAGCCGGTGCCGAAGTCGTCGATGGCGAGGTGCACGCCCATCTCCGAGAGGCGCCCGAGCAGCAGGATCATCCCCTCCGTCTGGCGCATCACCTGGCTCTCGGTGATCTCGAGCTCGAGCCATTTCGGGTCGAGCCTCGTGTCCTCCAGGACGCGGATCACGGTGTCCAGGAACGCCTTGTCGGCGAACTGGCGCGCCGAGAGGTTGACCGCCATGCGCCGCGGGGCGAGGCCGCGGTCCTGCCACTCCCGGTTCTGCCGGCAGGCCTCGCGCAGCACCCACTCGCCGATCTCGCTGATGAGCCCGGTCTCCTCCGCGAGCGGGATGAAGTCGCCGGGCATCACCGTGCCGCTGTCCTCGGTCTTCCAGCGAACCAGCGATTCCACGCCGACGATCTCGCCCGTCTCGAGGTTCACCTGCGGCTGGTAGTGCAGCACGAAGTCCTTCTGCAGCACCGCGCGGCGCAGCGCCGACTCCAGCGTCATGCGGCGCTTGACCGCGATGTTCATCTGCGCCGTGAAGTACTGGTAGGTGTTCTTGCCCACGCCCTTGCCGTGGAACATGGCGGTGTCGGCGTTCTTCATGAGGGTCTGCGCGTCGCGCCCGTCCTCGGGATAGACCGCGATGCCCACCGAGCCGCTCACGTGCTGCTCCGTGCCGCCCAGCGCGAAGGCGGCGCGAAGGGAGTTGAGGATCTTCTGCGCCACGACCGAGGCGCCGCGCCCGTCGTCGAGGTTGTCGAGCAGCACGATGAACTCGTCGCCGCCCTGGCGCGCGATCGTGTCGCCGGCGCGCACGCACTCGGAGAGCCGGCGCGAGACCTGGCGCAGCAGCTCGTCGCCCACGTCGTGCCCGAGGGTGTCGTTGATGTTCTTGAAATTGTCGAGGTCGATGAACAGCACCGCCACCTTGCGCCCGCTCCTCTCGGCGCGCGCGATCGAGTGCGCCAGCCGGTCCTGCAGCAGGCCC
The DNA here is from genome assembly GCA_026125445.1 of Burkholderiales bacterium. Classification (GTDB taxonomy): domain Bacteria; phylum Pseudomonadota; class Gammaproteobacteria; order Burkholderiales; family Usitatibacteraceae; genus FEB-7. The sequence goes on along the minus strand of JAHCLE010000035.1, from coordinate 17,115 downwards.
CGGTTGGGCAGGCCCGTGAGGTTGTCGTGGTAGGCCAGGTGCTGGATGCGCTGCTGGATCGCCTTGCGGTCGGTGACGTCGCGCGAGTTGAAGACCACGCCCCGGATGTGCGGGTTCTCGACGCAGTTGGTGCCCAGCGACTCGAAGGTGCGCCACTGGCCGTCGCGGTGGCGGATGCGGAACTCGAGCGGCTCGCGGAAGTTGTGCGCCTCGACGATGCGGTGGAAGGCGGCGCGCGCGGCATCGACGTCGTCGCGGTGCACGAGCTCGAAGACGTTGCGGCCGATGGTGTCGGCCGGGTCGTAGCCCAGCAGGTGGCGAAGCGCCAGGCTCTGGTAGAGGATCGTGCCGTCCTCCGCGAGCACCGAGATGAGGTCCAGGCCGCTCTCGGTGAGCACGCGGAAGCGCGCCTCGCTCGCCTCCAGCGCCCGCTCCGTCTCCTTGTAGCCGGTCACGTCGGTGATCGTGCCGATGACCCCCGCGATCCTTCCCGCCTGGTCGACGAAGCTCACCTTGTTGTAGAGCATCTCGCGCTGCCGCCCCGCGTTCGTGGGCATCATCGCCTCGTACTGGACCGAGGACGGGCTCGAGAAGAGAGGCCGGTCGCGCTCGTCGTGCAGGCGCGCGATCGGCTCGTCGAACATGTCGTGGACGGTCTTCCCCACCCAGTCCCTGCCGTCTCCCCAGAGCTCGTGCCAGGCGCGGTTGTAGACCCGGTAGCGTCCCTCGACGTCCTTGAAATAGACCGGGTTCGGGATCGCGTCGATGAGCGCGCGCGTGAAGTGCAGCTGCTCCTTGTAGGCCGCTTCGGTGCGCTTCGCCTCCGTGATGTCGAAGCACATGACCAGCAGCCCCACGATGCGGTTGTCGTCGTCGCGAAGGGGCGCGGCGGAGCCGTTGATCGTGATCGGGGTGCCGTCGGCGCGAACCCGGTCGAGCTGCAGGTCGGTGAGCACCTCCCCGGCGATGACCCGCTCGCGAAGCCGCCTCGCCTCCTCCCGCTTCTCGGGGGGCACGAAGGGCGCGCGCCGGCCCACGGCCTGCTCGCGCGTGAAGCCGAAGGTGCGCTGCGCGGCCGGGTTCCACAGCGTGACCATGCCCTCGAGATCGGTGGCGTAGGTCGCCACCGGCGAGTTCTCGATGATGGCCGACAGGAACCGGTTCGTGGAGTGCAGCGCCCGGTCGCGCGCGCGCTGCTCGGTGAGGTCCGTGTAGGCGCAGACGACGAACCGCGGGTTCCCGGCCGCGTCGCGCATGAGGCCGGGGGCGCGCCGGACCCAGACGGTGGAGCCGTCGCGCCGGCGCAGCTGCTTGTCGATGACGGGAGGCGCCTCGCCCACGCAGGCGCCCGAAAGCGAGGCCTGGTCGAGGTCGACGTCCTCGGGACGCGAGACCAGGCAGCAGCTCTTTCCCACGAGCTCCTCGCGGGAATAGCCCGAGAGCTCGCAGAAGGCCCGGTTGACGATGAAGAACTCGCCCTCGAGCGAGACCAGCGTGAGGCCCACCGAGGTCTGGTCGAAGGCCTCGCGGATCACGGCGAGCTCGTCGCCGCGCTCCCCCGCCGGCGACTCGCCGCGGCCGAGGAAGTCGTTGAGGGCGCGCCGGAAGCGTTCCATGGCCCTGGCCCTAGCGGAAGGAGGCGCCGGCCGGCAGGTCGGAGAGCGCACGCAGGAGCGACTGCGCCGCCCCCGTGCCCAGGCGCTTCGAGAGCTGCTCGAAGTAGTTGTCCTCGGGCGTGTAGTCGACCACGTTCTCGGCCTTGAACACGTCGCGCGCCACGCTGTCGAGGCTCCCGAAGCCGTCGGCGAGCCCCAGCTGCACGGCGCGCTCCCCCGTCCAGACCAGGCCCGAGAAGATCTCCGGGGAATCCTTCAGGCGCGTCCCGCGCCCGTCGCGCACCACCTTGATGAACTGCTGGTGGATCTCCTCGAGCATCTTCTTGGCGTGCTCCCTGTGCGCCGGGTTCTCGGGCGCGAAGGGATCCAGGAAGTCCTTGTTCTCGCCCGCGGTGTAGGCCCGGCGCTCGATGCCGAGCTTGTCCATCGCGCCCGTGAATCCGAAGCTGCTCATGATGACGCCGATGGAGCCCACCAGGCTCGCCTTGTCGACGTAGATGCGGTCGGCGGCCACCGCCACGTAGTAGCCGCCGGAGGCGCACAGGTCCTGGACGACCGCGTGCAGGGGGACTTGCGGGTACTTAGCGCGCAGGCGCCGGATCTCGTCGTTGATGTAGCCCGCCTGCACGGGACTTCCGCCGGGGCTGTTGATGCGCAGCACCACGCCCTGCGTGTGCTTGTCCTTGAAGGCGGCATTGAGCGCCTGGATCATCTTGTCGGCGCTCGCCCGCGACTCCACGCCGATCACGCCGCGCAGCTCCACGAGCGCCGTGTGCTTGCCCGTGCGGATGGGCTCCTTGGAGGCGCCACCGATCCAGCCGAGCGCCGCGGCCACCACGAGGAAGAAGAGCGTGAGCCAGAGCAGGCGGATGAGCGTCGACCACTGCCGGGCGCGGCGCTGCTCGTCGAGCGCACGCAGCGCCAGCCTTTCGAGGGTGGCGCGCTCCCAGCTGGGCGGGGTGGGATCGGTCATGGCTTGTTCGTTCGGCCGTCCCCGGGGACGGCTGGCGTGGCGATTTCGTGGATGCGGACCCGGCCCTGGCTCTCCTCGACGGCGATCGCCTCGAGCCGGGCCCCCCGGCAGGGACCCGCGACGCACAGGCCGGTTGACGGCTCGAAGATCGCGCCGTGCGTCGAGCAGATCAAGTATAGCCCGGTTTCCTCGAAGAACTCCCCGGGCTGCCAGTCGAGCTCGGTGCCCACGTGGGGGCAGCGGTTCACGAAGGCGCGGGCGACGCCGTCGTGGCGCACCACGAAGCCCTTGCCCGGGCCGCCGGCCGGCCCCCAGTCGAAGCGCACGCCCGCGCCGCCTTCGGCCAGCTCGGCCGAATCGCAGATCACGCGTTCCCGGCCAGCCATCGGCGCAGCTCCGCGACGGAATCGGCGTAGTGGCGCGCGGCCCGCTCGCGCAGCAGGGCCTCGCCGTGGGCGCCGTAGGTGACCGCCACCGCGTCCACGCCGGCGTTGGCGGCGAGCTCCAGGTCGTGCGTCGTGTCGCCCACGAGCACGGCGCGCGAGGGCTCCACGCCCGTCTCCTCCAGCAGCCGCAGGACCATGTCCGGATGCGGCTTGGGGAAGCCCTCGTCGGCGCAGCGCGTGGCCTCGAAGAGGCCCGCCAGGCCCGAGGCCTCGAGCGCGCGCTCGAGGCCGCGCCGGGACTTGCCCGTGGCCACCGCGAGACGGCGCTCGCGGGCGCGCAGCTCCGCCAGCAGCGCCGGGATGCCCTCGTAGAGCGGCGCCTCGTGGTCGCGGGAGAGGAAATGGCGCCGGTAGCGATCGGCGAACTCGCGGGTGCGCCCGGCGTCCAGCCCGGGAGCCACCCGCTCCATGGACTGGACGATGCCCAGCCCGATCACCCACTTGGCCTCCTCCTCGCCGGGAACGGCGAGCCCCATCTCGCGGCAGGTCTCCTGGATGCACGCGGCGATGAGCCCCGTGGAGTCCATGAGCGTGCCGTCCCAGTCGAAGATGACGAGCTCGTAGCGGCTCATGGCGCTTCCCCGCCGAACTGCTCGCGGCGGAACGCCTCGAGCTCCTCCGGCAGCGGCGAGCGGACCAGGACGCGCTCGCCCGTGGCCGGGTGCGTGAACGCGAGCCCGGCGGCGTGCAGGAACATGCGCTTGAGCCCCCGCTTGCGAAGCGCCTTGTTGAGCGCGAAGTCCCCGTACTTCTCGTCGCCGAGGATGGGGTGGCCGATGTGGGCGAGGTGGACGCGGATCTGGTGGGTGCGGCCGGTGAGGAGCTCGGCCTCGACGAGGCTGAACTCGTCGTTTCGCGCCAGGCGCCTGAACACGGTCTCCGCCGCCCTGCCCTCGCGCTCGTCCACGGCGACGCGCCGGTCCCCTTCGGCCGTGGCGTACTTGCGAAGCGCCAACCTGACGCGCCGCAGCTCGTCGCGAACGCGCCCGGCGACCGCGGCGAGGTAGCGCTTGTCCATGCCGCGCTCGCGAAGCGCATCCTGCAGCGCGACCAGCGCGGGTCGCTTCTTGGCCAGCAGCAGCACGCCGGAGGTCTCGCGGTCCAGGCGGTGGACCAGCTCCAGGAACCTCGCGCCCGGCCGGGCGGAGCGCAGGCGCTCGATGGCCCCGTGCGCGACGCCGCTGCCGCCGTGCACCGCGAGCCCCGCGGGCTTGTCGACCGCCAGCACGTGCTCGTCCTCGAAGAGGACCGGCAGCTCCAGCGCCGGCGCCGGGGCGGGCCCCGCCTCCCGCTCGGCCACGCGGATGGGCGGCACCCGGACGCGGTCGCCGAGCTCCAGGCGGCGCGAGGCGGCCACGCGGCCGGAATTCACGCGCACTTCCCCGCTCCTGAGGATGCGGTAGACGTGGCTCTTGGGGACGCCCTTGAGGCGGGTGACGAGGAAGTTGTCGATGCGCTGCCCCACGCCGCCCTCGTCGACCACGATCGTGCTCGCCGCGCGCCCCGCGGGAGCGTCTTTGCCTTCGACCTTCATGGGCGCTATACTAATATCCCGTTGATTTGAAAGCCCCGCGCGCGACTCGTCGCCCGGGTGCGACAAGCAGGTCAGCGCGACGCGGAGGCCGCGAAAGGGCTTCCGAAGCCGGTTAACTTCGCTCACCGGCCGATCCAAGCAGCGATGGTAAACGAATTGACGCGCTCGATTTCACGCTAAAGATTCCCGGCGTGCCGCCCCAACGCAACCCGCGGCGCGCCAGACGAAAGTCCCTTCAGCGACATCGCCCCCCTTCACTCGCACGCACCTGATGCAGTCAAGACTCGATTCCTGATGTCTCTCGTCCCGGGCCCCTCCTGATGAGGGCCCTCTTCCGTGTTTCGAGCGCGGGAGAAAAGAACGATGAAGCGAATGCTTTTCAACGCGACCCAGGCGGAGGAACTCCGGGTCGCCATCGTCGACGGTCAGAAGCTCATCGACCTCGACATCGAATCCGCCGGCAAGGAACAGAGGAAGAGCAACATCTACAAGGGTGTGATCACCCGCGTGGAGCCCTCGCTCGAGGCGGCGTTCGTCGACTACGGCGCCGAGCGCCACGGCTTCCTCCCGTTCAAGGAGATCGCCAAGCAGTTCATGGTCAACGACGAGGGCGAGTTCGGCCGCTCGAAGATGTCCACGCACCTGCGCGTCGGGCAGGAGATGATCGTCCAGGTGGACAAGGACGAGCGCGGCAACAAGGGCGCGGCGCTCACCACCTACGTCTCGCTGGCCGGCCGCTACCTGGTCCTCATGCCCAACAACCCGCGCGGCGGCGGGGTCTCGCGCCGCATCGAGGGCGAGGACCGCAACGAGCTGCGCGAGGTCATGGACCAGCTCCAGGTCCCCGAGGGCATGAGCCTCATCGCCCGAACCGCGGGCATCGGCCGCTCCCTCGAGGAGATGCAGTGGGACCTGAACTACCTGCTGCAGCTCTGGAACGCCATCGAGACGGCCGCCAGCGAGGAGAAGGGCCCCTGCCTCATCTACCTCGAGTCGAGCCTCGTGGTGCGCGCCATCCGCGACCTCTTCCAGCCCGACATCGGCGAGATACTCGTCGACACGCCGCACATCCACGAGCAGGCCATCGCGTTCATGAGCACGGTGATGCCGGCGAACGTGAACAAGGTGAAGCTCTACCGCGACGACGTGCCGCTCTTCTCGCGCTTCCAGATCGAGCACCAGATCGAGAGCGCCTACCGCCGCGACGTCACCCTGCCCTCCGGCGGGGCCATCGTGATCGACCACACCGAGGCCCTGGTCTCGGTGGACGTGAACTCGGCGCGCGCCACGCGCGGCCACGATATCGAGCAGACGGCGTTCAACACGAACCTCGAGGCCGCCGACGAGATCGCCCGCCAGCTGCGCCTGCGCGACCTGGGCGGCCTCATCGTCATCGACTTCATCGACATGGAGAGCGCCAAGAACCAGCGCGAGGTGGAGAACCGCCTGCGCGACGCGCTGCGCCACGACCGCGCCCGCGTCCAGGTGGGCAAGATCTCGCGCTTCGGGCTTCTCGAGCTCTCGCGCCAGCGCCTGCAGCCTTCGCTGGAGGAGACCACGCACTCCGCCTGCCCGCGCTGCCACGGCACCGGCTTCATCCGCGACACCGCCTCCACGGCCCTGCACGTCCTGCGCATCCTGCAGGAGGAGGCCATGAAGGAGAGCACGGCCGCCGTGCACGTCCAGGTGCCGGTGGACGTCGGCACCTACCTCCTCAACGAGAAGCGCTCGGAGATCATCAAGATCGAGGCCCGCTTCAAGGTGGGCGTGCTCCTCATCCCGAACCCGGCGCTGGAGACCCCCAACTACCACGTCGAGCGCCTGCGCCACGATTCGCCGCTGCTCGACGCCCAGGTGCCCAGCTACGAGATGGTGGGCATCCCGGAGGAAGAGGAAGAGGAGCGCCGGCCGCAGCGCGGCGCCCCCGCGAAGGACAAGGAAGAGAAGGCCGCGCGCCCCGAGCCGCTGGTGAAGGGCATCACGCCCGAGCAGCCGGCCCCGCAGGCCGCCGAGCCCGTCGCCCCCTCGGCGCCCGCGCCCGCTCCCGCCCCTGCTCCCGTCTCCGTGCGCGAGGAAGCGCGCGGCGGCCTGCTGGACCGCATCTTCGGCTGGTTCCGCAAGCCGGAGGCCACCGCCGTGGCGGCCATTCCCGCGCCGGAAACCGTTGCGCCGAAGGCGGCCGAGGGCATCCTGCGCAAGGAGCGTGACGAGCAGCACCGCGGCGGTCGCGGCGAAGGCCGCCGTGGCGAAGGTCGCGGTGAAGGCCGTGGCGGCGAAGGCCGCCGGGGTGATGGCCGCCGCGGCGAAGGCCGCGGTGAAGGCCGTGGCGAAGGCCGCCGCGGCGAGGGTCGCGGCGGTGAAGGCCGCCGTGGCGAAGGCCGCGGTGAAGGCCGTGGCGAAGGCCGCGGTGAGGCTCGTGGCGAGCAGCGCGGCGAAGGCCGCCGGGACGAGGGCCGCGGCGAGCAGCGCGGCGAAGGTCGCGGTGAAGGCCGCCGCGACGAAGGTCGCCGCCGCGGTCAATCCCAGGGCGAGCCCCGGCCGCCCCGCGAGGAGTCCGGAGCCGGCGCGACCGAGCCCGTGGCCGCCATCACTTCCCCTGCCGCGATTGCGCCGGCCGAGGGACATGCGGGCGAGGGCGAAGGCGGAGGCCGCCGTCGCCGCCGCCGTGGCCGCGGACGCGGCGAGCGCGGTGCCGAGGGCGCGACCGAGGCCCGGGCGGAGCACGCCGGCCGGGACGAAGCCGGACACGAACCCGAGCCGCGCGAGCAACCCGAGGCCGTCGCCGAAGCGCCCGTCGCGGCACCGGCGGTCGCCGCCGCTCCCGTCGTCGAGCGCGAACCGGAAGTCGAGGCCACGCCGATCCCGCACGCTCCCCAGGTCATCGCGTCCTTCGCGGCTCCGCCCGCCACCTACCAGGTGGTGAGCGAGCACGACAAGATCGACGAGGAGCCGCACCGCCCGGTACGTCGCCGCCGCCACGAAGGCGCGGCGCCGGCGCCGGCCGAGCCCCTCCAGCTCGTGGAGACGGCTTCCGCGAGCGTCGCGCCCCCGCCGGCGATGGAGGAAGAGGCGAATCGCCGCCCCATCCGCCGCCGCCGCCAGCAGGCCGCGTCCGCCGCCCCCGCCGAGCCGCTGCAGCTCGTGGAAACGGCCCCGGGCGCCGCCAGTGCCGAAGGAGCTCCGCCCCAGGCCTGAGCCATGCCCTCGCCCATCGAGTTCTGGTTCGACTTCTCCTCGCCGTACGGCTACATCGCGGCCGAGCTCATCGACGCCGTGGCCGCGCGGCACGGGAGGAGCGTGAACTGGCACCCGATCCTGCTGGGACCGGTCTTCAAGGCGGTGGGCACGGCGCCGCTCACGACGATGCCGATCAAGGGCGAGTACTCCAAGCTCGATTTCGCCCGCACCGCGCGCTGGCACAAGGTGCCGTTCCGCCTGCCGGAGAAGTTCCCCGTCGGCACCCAGGTGGCGGCGCGCGCCTTCTATCTCATCGCCGACGCCGATCCCGCATTGGCACGGGACTTCGCCCGCCGCGTCTACCGCGCCTACTTCGCCGAGGGGCGCGACGTGGCCGACCCGGCCGTGGTGATGGAGCTCGCGGCCGCCGCGGGCGTCGATGTGGCCGCGCTGGCCGAGCCGCTCAAGGGCGAGGCGATCAAGGATCGCGTGCGGGCCGAGGTGGACGGCGCGATGCGCGCCGGGGTCTTCGGCTCGCCCTACTTCATCGTGGACGGCGAGCCCTTCTGGGGTGTCGACCGCATCCCCGTCATGGAAGAATGGATGCGCACGGGCGGCTGGTAGCCGCGGGGAGGCAAGGATGCTCGAATCGATCGGCCAGATCGCGATCAACGTGAAGGACACGGCGCGCGCGCGCGCCTTCTACCGCGACGTGCTGGGCCTGAGGCACCTCTTCGACGCCGGCCCCAACCTCGCCTTCTTCCAGTGCGGGGGCATCCGCCTCATGCTCTCGCCGCCGTCGAAGCCGGAGTTCGACAACCCCGGCTCGATCATCTACTACAAGGTGAAGGACCTCGCCGCCACCCACGCGGCCATGGCCGGGCGCGGCGCCGCCTTCGAGCAGCCGCCGCACCTCGTGGCCACGATGCCGGACCACGAGCTGTGGATGGCGTTCCTGCGCGACTCCGAGGGCAACCTCCTCGCCCTCATGGAGGAAAGGCGTCCCGGCTGAGAGGCCGCGGGCCTTCAGCGGCCCATCGCGTAGAACTCGTCGTTCGGGCGCATGGCCGTGAGGTTCGCCATGCGGTTCGAGAGCGCGAAGAACGCGGCGATCGCGCCCACGTCCCACACGTCCTCGTCGGAAAGCCCGTGCGCGTGCAGCGGCGCGAAGTCGTGGTCTTCCACGCGGTGCGCCTCCTGCGAGACCTTCATCGCGAAGTCGAGGATGGCCCGCTCGCGCGGGGAGAGGTCGGCCTTGAGGTAGTTGCCCGCCACCTGGTCGGCGATGAGCGGGTTCTTCGAATACACGCGCAGGATCGCCCCGTGCGCGACGATGCAGTACAGGCACTGGTTGGCGCTCGAGGTGGCCACCACGATCATCTCCTTCTCCGCCTTCGTGAGGCCGCCCTTTCGAAGCATCAGGGCGTCGTGGTAGGCGAAGAACGCGCGGAACTCGTCCGGGCGGTGCGCGAGCACGGTGAACACGTTGGGCACGAACCCGGCCTTCTCCTGCACCTGGGCGATCCGCGCCCGGATGTCCTCCGGAAGCTCGGAGAGCCTGGGGACGGGAAACCGGCTGGCGGGCAGCTTGCTCATCACCTTCTCCTTCGGTTCAGCGGGAAATCTCGGCGACGATCGCCTCCAGCAGCCGGGTCGACGCCTCCTCCACCATGTCCAGGACTTCCTCGAAGCCGCGCCCCCCGCCGTAGTACGGGTCGGGCACGTCCTGCCCGCGCCAGGCGTCCGAGTAGTCCAGGAATCGCGCGATGCGTCCCAGCGTACCCTTCGGGGCCTCGCCCTTCAATTCCCGCAGGTGCGTGCGGTCCATCGCGAGGATGCGGTCGAAGCGGTGGTAGTCGGCGAAGGTGAGCCGTCGCGCGCGCAGGTCCGTGAGGTCGTAGCCTCGCCTGGCGGCGTGCTCCACCGCGCGCGGGTCCGGCGGCTCGCCCGCGTGGTAGTCGATGATGCCGGCGGAGTCGACGAGGATTCGCTCCGCCACGCCTCGGCTGCGCGCCATGTGCCGGAACACGCCTTCGGCCGTGGGCGAGCGGCAGATGTTGCCGGTGCACACGAAGAGAACGCTCGCCGTCCGCTCAGCCACCGCCCACCTCCATCAGCCTTTCGCGCGCCACGCGCAGTTCGTCCCTCAGGTGCGCCGCGCGCTCGAACTCGAGGTTGCGCGCCGCCTCCAGCATCTCCTTCTCGAGCTTCCTCACGCGCTGGTCGAGCTGCTTCTCGCCCAGCGACTCGATGGCGGCCGCCTCCTTGGCCAGGCGCCTGTCCTCCTTGGCCTGGTCGGCGTCGTGGAAGCCCTCGATCATGTCGCGGATGCGCTTGGAGACGCTCCGCGGCTCGATGCCGTTCGCCTTGTTGAAGGCGACCTGCTTGGCGCGCCTGCGCTCCGTTTCACCGATCGCGGCCTGCATGGAATCGGTCACCGTGTCGGCGTAGAGGATCGCCGTGCCGTGCAGGTGGCGCGCGGCCCGCCCGATCGTCTGGATGAGCGAGCGCGCCGAGCGCAGGAAGCCTTCCTTGTCGGCGTCGAGGATGGCCACGAGCGAGACCTCCGGCAGGTCCAGCCCCTCGCGCAGCAGGTTGATGCCCACCAGCACGTCGAAGAAGCCCTTCCTCAGGTCGCGGATGATCTCGACGCGCTCCACGGTGTCGATGTCGGAGTGCAGGTAGCGCACCTTCACGCCGTGCTCGGCGAGGTAGTCGGTGAGGTCCTCGGCCATGCGCTTGGTGAGCGTGGTCACGAGCACCCGTTCGCCCGCGGCCACGCGCCGGTTGGCCTCCGAGAGCAGGTCGTCGACCTGGGTGCTGGCCGGGCGCACGATCACCTCCGGGTCCACGAGTCCCGTGGGGCGCACCACCTGCTCCACCACCTGCGAGGCGTGCTTCGCCTCGTAGTCGGCGGGAGTGGCCGACACGAAGATGGCCTGGCGCATCTGGCGCTCGAACTCCTCGAACCTGAGCGGGCGGTTGTCGAGCGCCGAGGGCAGGCGGAAGCCGTAGGCCACCAGCGTCTCCTTGCGCGAGCGGTCGCCGTTGTACATGCCGCCCACCTGCGGGATGGTCACGTGGCTCTCGTCGATCACCACCAGCGCGTTGGCCGGCAGGTAGTCGATGAGCGTGGGTGGCGGCTCGCCGGGGGCGCGCCCGGAGAGGTGGCGCGAGTAGTTCTCGATGCCCTTGCAGAAGCCCAGCTCGTTCAGCATCTCGAGGTCGAAGTGGGTGCGCTGCTGCAGCCTCTGCAGCTCCAGGAGCTTGCCCTCCTTCTGGAAGAAGTCCAGGCGCTCGCGCAGCTCCGCCTTGATGGCCTCGATGGCCTTGAGCACCGTCTCGCGCGGCGTCACGTAGTGGCTCTTGGCGTACACCGTGAAGCGAGGCACCGACTGCCCGAGGTGCCCGGTGAGCGGGTCGAAGAGGGTGAGCGACTCGATCTCCTCGTCGAAGAGCGAGACCCGCAGCGCCGTCTCGCCCAGCTCCGCCGGGAAGATGTCGATCGTGTCGCCCCGCACCCGGAAGGTGCCGCGGCGGAAGTCGATGTCGTTGCGCGTGTACTGCATGCCCGCCAGCCGGCGCAGGAGGTCGCGCTGCGAGATCGGGTCGCGGCTGCGCAGGATCAGGCGCATCTCCTGGTAGTCCTCGGGATCGCCGATGCCGTAGATGCACGACACCGTGGCCACGATCACCGTGTCCACGCGCTCCAGCAGGCTCTTGGTGGCCGACAGGCGCAGCTGCTCGATGTGCTCGTTGATCGAGCTGTCCTTCTCGATGTAGAGGTCGCGCGAGGGGACGTAGGCCTCGGGCTGGTAGTAGTCGTAGTAGGAGACGAAGTACTCGACCGCGTTCTCCGGGAAGAACTCGCGGAACTCCGAGTAGAGCTGCGCGGCGAGCGTCTTGTTGGGCGCGATCACCAGCGCCGGGCGCCCCGTGCGGGCGATGACGTTGGCCATCGTGTAGGTCTTGCCCGAGCCCGTGACGCCCAGCAGCGTCTGGTAGGAGAGCCCGTCGCCCAGGCCCTCGACCAGCGCCTCGATGGCCGCGGGCTGGTCCCCGGCGGGCGGGAACGGGCGGTGCAGGCGGAAGGGGCTGCCGGGAAAGGTGACGACGTCGGGCATGGGCGATCTTAGAGCGGTGAATCAATGATTTTAGCAATCGCCAACTATCAACGAGTGCATCGCTCTCGTCTCAAGATTCTCGACGACCGCTTGACACGACCTTGGACGCGCTGAGGGACTATCGGGAAATCTCGAACAACCGGTGCCGATCGGCGCTATCGAGCGCAACTAGAAGATCTGGTTCCGTCCGAAACCAGACGAGGGAGTTAATGGCCAAGGCAGAAAAATTCTTACGAAATGCAGTCGCTTCACGCTCTTCAAAAGCAGTCAAGAATCGAACAGCTGATTCCGGAATCGATGATTCACCTACCAAGTGGAGCAAATCTCGCCTACGTTCTTCTGTTACCGCTCCGTCTGTGGCGACAACCTCGCAGAGAAAGAACTTCGGGGGATCGCTCAAGTCTGCAAGAATCAGATCTGGAAGCTCTGCACTCAAGTCAAAGCGAAGACCGACTTTCGCCGCCAACTCTACAAATTGTGGATAGGATTTCTTGTCGCTCGCGCTAAGCCAAAGAACCGCAGGATTGGCCAAGTGGCGTTGCGCGAACTCCTCGATCAGTCCCTTGACTATAAGAGCCGACGGTCCGGAAGCAATTCGGATCCTCGTTTCGTCAGGCATCTCCACAAAGACATCGGAGACTCCCTTTTGCAGTCCCTCGCCTCGTAAGGCCATGCGCTGAAGGATGGCGGCGTCCAGATGCCTTTCTCGCCACCGTGCCACTCTGCCTTCAAGAGCACGCCCAGATAGCGAAGGCGCGAAAAGCGCTGCGAACTCCGCATCAAGGTAATTGATCGGTGTGCTAGCCGTAATCGCCGCACCAGGCTTCTTGTGCATGACACCCAGGCGTTTGAGAAACTGATTTCGCATGAGGTCATCGCGAATCGGCTCCCTGCTCGTATCCGCATACCAGCGCTTTCCAGCGGGACGGAATCCGGGGCGAGTCGCAAGAGAAATCCACTCGCGTCTCGCCGACTCCGAAGTCTTCTTCGACTGACCATCCGTGAACAAATAGATGTGCGAGGGCCGAAGATACCGGTCCGCTCCCTCTACACACCCACCGTAGAGAAACACGAATACCACGCGCGCCGCCATGGTACCCACCAGCAGCGTGCGGTCAGGAAATGTCTCGGGAAATATGATTCCTAGCCTGCGCTGGATCTCCCGGACCGATGGGAGCGCTGGCAGAGCACCAGAGTATGAGGATTTCGGTTCGTGCGCCCCCAAGTCAACTGGCTGCACTCCCGAATCAACGGGACCCTTCTTGATCATGGCGCATCTTAAGCCACTTCCGCGACATCGACACTTCCGAACAACTCAGCCTGCACGATTGCATCTACCTCTTGCAGGCTTGGGCGGCTCGGAATTCGCCTGCCGATTGCCTGAATGGTCTCCATGGATGGGAGGGGTAGCCGCCGAAGGTCCGTGGCGTTCACCTGGGTGCTCCCGGCAATGTTACGCAAGTATCGATCGACGACCGCGCTGTTGAGAAGAGCCGCAACTCCCTTGGCCTCTTCCGTGGTCAACGATCCGCCAGGTCGAAAGATGTAGTTGGTATGGTTTTCCAGGCCGATCACCGGCCCGTGCAATTGACCGGAGAGATAGGGCGCGGCTGTAACACGCCGACGGTCTTCCTTCGGGCTGAATCTCCGCATCACCACAAGATTGATGTTGGGCACGAGCATCCAAGCTGTATTCGCGTTCGCCAATATGCATTCTCGTTTCTTTCCAATCGGCCACTCAACGCACATATGCTTGATGTGCTGCATCCACAAGAGCGGAACAGTCTGGTCCGAAGAAGCTTCTCGCAAGTACCGGCTGGCCCGGAATGCCACAACCGGCCCGGTGCTTACTCTGAGGCCATAGGTCGCGAGAGTTGCGTTCCACTCCGACAAGGGATTCGCCGAGTCCGCTGTTGGAAGCGAAACGGCGTGAGTTTCTCCAGTATCGATCACCTGACTCGCCGGCAGTCGGTGCAATTTGACGGTATCGAGATCCCGGGTCCCTGCACTTGAACTCACGAGAATGTGGTTCGAGTGCGCAGCGTGCGCTGTTCCCCAGGTAATCATGGCCTCTTGAAGGATCTTGTCGTCGGTAAAGTGGTTGCGGCGACTTTCAAACAAGTGCATCGCATTGATTGATAACGCTCGGAAGATATGTCGCCGCACGGCTCTAAAGTAAAGACCGTTCGTCCAACTTCTGGGGGTAATGAAACACCAGCATCCCCCTGGGGCCAACAAGTCGGCGCAAACCGCCATGAAAAGTCCGTAGATGTTGGGCTGGCCGTAAACGGCGAACGCATGCGCGACCGCCCGTGGATCGCGAGCGGAAATCTTGAAGTAGGGAGGATTGGCAATGATCACGTCGGCCACGGATTTCCTCGAAAGTGCCTCGCGCGAAAGCAGGAAATCTTCGTGCCGGACTGCAACACTCAACGCCACACCTCGAATTCTGGCCAGATGCCTCAGCCGCGCAGCCAAACGACGGAGCATCGGAACGAGCCGCTCGTCCGACTCGAAGAGTGTCACGGCAATTTGTTCCGGCGGCGCCGGGCGCGACAGTAACTCCGCGACGACAGCGGCGGCCAGCACGCCCGACCCGGCACCAGGATCAAGAATGCGAACGATAGGACCAAATGTCCGTGGAATCGCATTACGCGCCATGAACTTCGCCACGGCGGGCGGAGTCATGAATTGGCCGAGCAATTTTTGCTCGTCGCGGGTCAACCGTTTCGTAGCAGCCAAGCCGCCTGAATGCGCGAATTCGACGGCATCGCCCTGCGCCATCTTGTCCATCTCGTCCCCTTGTATCGGAGCCATCATACATTTTCGCCCCTAAGGCGACGGTTTCCGAAGCCCTCCTTTGGATTGTGGATAACTGTGGCTTCCCCGCTCTCCCGTAGGGGTACACCGAGGCTCGGCGCCATGTTGCTGCGCCGCAACATCCGGTAAAATGGCGGCTTCGTCCACGCCACCCCTCACGCCCGTCCCCGGAGAAACCATGTCCCTCGTCGCGCAGCGCCTCGCCGCCATCAAGCCCTCGCCCACCCTCGCGGTCTCCGCCAAGGCCGCCCAGCTGAAAGGCGAAGGCAAGGACATCATCGGCCTGGGCGCCGGCGAGCCCGACTTCGACACGCCGCAGTTCATCAAGGACGCCGCCGTCGAGGCGATGAAGAAGGGGCTGACCAAGTACACGCCGGCCGGCGGCACGCCCTCGCTCAAGAAGGCGATCATCGCCAAGTTCAAGCGCGACAACGGCCTCGACTACACGCCGAAGCAGGTGCTCGTCTCCTGCGGCGGCAAGCACACCTCGTTCAACCTGTGCCTCGCCCTCCTCAACCCCGGCGACGAGGTGCTCATCCCCGCGCCCTACTGGGTGAGCTACCCGGACATGGCCGCGGTGGCCGAGGCGAAGCCCGTGTTCATCAACGCCGGGATCGAGCAGGGCTTCAAGATCACCCCCGCGCAGCTCGAGGCGGCGATCACGCCGAAGTCGCGGCTCATCTTCATCAACAGCCCGTCCAACCCCTCCGCCGCCGTCTACACGCTCGAGGAGCTGAAGGCCCTGGGTTCGGTGCTGCGCAAGCACCCGCGAATCGTCATCGCGAGCGACGACATGTACGAGCAGATCCTGCTCGACGGCTCGAAGTTCGTGAACATCCTCAACGCCTGCCCGGACCTCTACGACCGCACCGTGGTGGAGAACGGCGTCTCGAAGGCCTACTCGATGACCGGCTGGCGCATCGGCTACTGCGGCGGCCCCGCGGAACTCATCGAGGCCATGGAGAACATGCAGTCGCACTCGACCTCCAACCCCACCTCCATCGCCCAGTACGCGGCCGAGGCGGCGCTCAACGGCGACCAGTCCTGCATCGTGCCGATGGTGAAGGCCTTCGCCGAGCGCGGCACCTTCGTGGCCAGGGCGCTCAACGCCATCCCTGGGGTGAAGTGCCTGCAGCCCGCCGGCGCCTTCTACGTCTTCCCGGACTGCCGCGAGGCCATCAAGCGCATGGCCGCCGCCGGCAAGCTCAAGGCCGCCACCGACATCGCCCTGTGCGACTACCTCATGGAGCAGGAGCAGGCCGTCGCGGCCGTGCCCGGTTCCGCCTTCGGGATGGAGGGCTACCTGCGCATCTCCTTCGCCACCTCGATGGAGAACCTGAAGAAGGCCACCGAGCGCATGGCGAAGGCGATGGGGTGACGGACTAGCCGTCAGAGCGACGCGCCCAGGCGCGTGCCCTCGTCGATGGCGCGCTTGGCGTCGAGCTCGCCGGCGAGCGCGGCTCCCCCGATGAGGTGGACCGAAGTGCCCGCCGCGCGCAGCGGGGCCTCGAGATCGCGCAGCGACTCCTGCCCCGCGCACAGCACGATCGTGTCGACCTCGAGCACGGTGGGCTTCTCGCGCCCCTCCCCGAAGCTCACGGCGAGGCCCTTCTCCACCACGCCCTCGTAGTTCACGCCCGCGAGCATCTCCACGCCCTTCATCTTGAGCGCGGCGCGGTGGATCCAGCCGGTGGTCTTGCCCAGCCCCGCGCCCGGCTTGGTCTTCTTCCGTTGCAGCAGGAAGACCCGGCGGGCGGGCGGCGCGGGCTCGGGCTTCACGCCCTCGACGCCGCCGCGCGCGGCCGACGGATCCCCCACGCCCCACTCGCGCCGCCAGGCGTCGACGTCCAGCGAGGGCGAATGCCCCTCGTGGACGAGGAACTCCGCGACGTCGAAGCCGATGCCGCCGGCGCCCACGACGGCCACGCGGCCGCCCGCCCGCTTCGCCCCGCGCAGGACCTCGACGTACGAGAGCACGCGCGGGTCGTCCTGGCCGGGGATCCCCGGATCGCGGGGCGCGACACCCGTGGCGAGCACCACCTCGTCGTAGCCGCCCAGGTCGGCCGCCGCCACCGCCCGCGACAGGTGCACGCGCACGCCCGTCACCTCCAGGCGCCGCCGGAAGTAGCGAAGCGTCTCGTGGAACTCCTCCTTGCCGGGGATCCGCTTGGCGAGGTTGAACTGGCCGCCGATCTCGGGAGCGGCGTCGAAGAGGTCGACCTCGTGGCCTCTCTCGGCCAGTGTCGTCGAGCACGCGAGCCCCGCGGGGCCGGCCCCCACGACCGCGATGCGCCTGCGCGCGGCGGCCGGCGACACGGCGAGCTCCGTCTCGTGGCAGGCGCGCGGGTTCACCAGGCACGACGAGAGCCGGCCCTCGAACACGTGGTCGAGGCAGGCCTGGTTGCAGGCGATGCAGGTGTTGATC